>NZ_JAKUMO010000048.1:0-11886 GCF_037026475.1 Ensifer sp. MJa1
TGGGGCCTTCGAGCTGAACCGTCATGACCTCGAGCGGCTTGCCTGCCTGAACGGCAACGGCGGCGCGTACATCCATCTGTCTTCTCCTTGGAATGAATTGGTCCGGGCGCCAGAAAGGCCGCCCGTGGAATCGGCAATAGGCTAACGAATGTTCTGTTGAACGCGATTGAGTTCCATCTCAAGAGCAGCGATGGCCCTGCCGGTCTGTTCATGCAACTTCTTGATGAGCGCAAGCTGCTCGCGCAGGCCGTCGCCTCTGTCCTCGTTGATATCGGCATCCGGTGCGCGGCCGAGACCGGCAATCAGCCAGGCGGGCGTGACGCCGAGCACACCAGCAAGCATGAACAATCGGTTTGTCCGAGGTTCGGCGCGATCGCGCTCCCAGGCAGCGACCGTTTCGGTGCGCACGCCAAGCTGGTCGGCAAGTTCCTTGGTGCTGAGATTGGCGGCGTCGCGGGCCCTCCAGATGCGTCCTCCCAGCGTATCACCGTCGCTGGTGTCGCGCAGGCGGTCAATCATCGTTTCGGTGGACAAACGCATGGATATCTCCTTTGCCACGGTTACGTTCAAAGGTCCCGGACATCAGGCCAGAAAGCCGGTTTGATCTCCAGGGCGGAAGATGTCCTGAGCTTATAGGCATTTGGTCGGCGAGGGACCACCCCGGAGCGCCAAAAACACCGTCAATTGCGGCTAGTGGGCGAACACACCCGATCAAAACGGTGCGGTGTGGCATTGAATGCCATGCTGTTGGCTGGCTAGCGCCGTGCGTCCATGCGAGACAAAAGGGACGCACTAGCACTTTGATTCTAGAGCATCTTTCTGGCTCAAGTGATTCCACTTGTGGGCAGGATGTTCTAGTGTGCGGCAGCCAACCGGAGCTTGCCCATGAACGAGGCCCGAACGACCACCGCCGCGCCAGGCAACACTGTGATGCAAGGTGTCGCCATCATGCTCTTTGCGATGGTGATCCTGCCCGGCATGGACGTGATCGCCAAATACATGGCGGTCTACGAAGGCATGTCGCCCGGCCAGGTGACCTTCTATCGATTCTTCTTCCAGCTCGTGGCGACGCTGCCACTGCTCTTGGGCGCCGGTGGTTTGCGGGCACTGAGGCCGAAGCGGCCCTGGGCCAATCTGTTGCGCGGCGTGCTCCTGGCGACAGCGGCATTGTTCTTCTTCATCTCCGTGAAGTACATGCCGCTGGCCGATACCTTTGCGATCTATTTCGTCGAGCCCTTCATCCTGACCTGCCTTTCGGCGGTGTTTCTCAAGGAAAAGGTCGGGTGGCGGCGCTGGCTCGCCATCGTCGTCGGCTTCGGCGGAGCGATGATCGTCATCCAGCCGAGCTTCGCGGTCTTCGGCGTGACGGCGCTGCTGCCGGTTGCCTGCGCCTTCGTCTTTGCCTGCTACCTGCTTCTCAATCGCGCGGTCGGCACTGGCGATTCGCCACTGACGATGCAGACCATTGCCGGCATCGGCGGTACCTTGATGATGGCTGTGGTGATCCTGGTCAGCAACGGCATGGGCAACGCCGATTTCGTGCCATCCCTGCCGGCCTCGGCGCTCGGATGGGGGCTCGTCGTCATCCTCGGTGCGCTCTCCGGCTATGGGCATCTGCTGGTCGTCAAGGCCTTCCAGGCCGCGCCGGTTTCGCTGCTTGCGCCGTTTCACTATTTCGAGATCGTCACGGCGACGGCGCTCGGCTATCTCATCTTTGGAGATTTCCCGTCACTGTCCAAGTGGCTTGGCATCGCGATTATCGTCGGCTCTGGTCTTTTCATTATCTGGCGCGAGCGCCAAGTGCGGCGGAAGGCAGGCTGAGCGGGCTCAGGCCTCCTCGATTTTCGTCGGGCCGAACACCGTTTCGAAAGCTTGGCGCAATCGGATGTCGACATCCGGCATCATCACCGGCAGGCCGAGATCGACGAGGCTCGTGACGCCGTAGCCGCGAATGCCGCAGGGAACGATGCCGCCGAAATGGTCGAGGTCCGGATCGACGTTTAGCGCGAAGCCATGGAAACTCACCCATTTGCGCAGGCGGATCCCAATCGCCGCGACCTTGTCTTCGGCCATCGAGCCATCGGGCAGGGCAGGTCGTTCCGGGCGACGCACCCAGACGCCGACCCGATCCTCACGGCGCTCGCCTCGGACATTCATCGAATCAAGCGTGGCGATGATGACGCTTTCGAGTGCGGCGACGAAGGCGCGCACGTCCTGTTTCCGGCGCTTGAGGTCGAGCATGACATAAACAACGCGCTGGCCAGGTCCGTGATAGGTGTATTCACCGCCGCGGCCGGTGGCATAGACCGGAAAGCGGTCAGGCGTCACGAGGTCTGCGGCATCGGCGCTGGTGCCTGCGGTGTAGAGCGGCGGATGCTCGACCAGCCAGACAAGCTCATCCGCGGTGCCGGCCGCAATCGCGGCGGCTTCCTGCTCCATGAATTCGACGGCCTGTGGATAAGCCACCAGATCAGAGGCGATCCGCCAGCGAACCGGCGGCGATTCCGGTGGGGCAAACATCTCCTGGTTCAGATCTTCACGCTGCATTCGCTCGGCATTCCTGTTTTGTGAGAGCCTGTACATGGGATGGCGCGAGGCAAGAGTCCAGCGTTTCCAAGGCTTGGCGAGCGGGCTGTTGAAATAGTTTCATTTACCGTCAAATTTCTGTCGTGATGCCCTTGTGCCCCCCAGGGGCTTTTGCTACATGCAGCCCCGTCGACGCAAGTCGGCCTACCACGATGCGGTCGTGGCGGAATTGGTAGACGCGCAGCGTTGAGGTCGCTGTGGGGCAACCCGTGGAAGTTCGAGTCTTCTCGACCGCACCAAAAAAACCCGGCTTCGGCCGGGTTTTTTGTTTCTAATCTTACTGTTAGCGAAAACAGAGACCGGCCAGGATCGGGTGCCGCTCATCCACGCGCGGCGTCGCAGCGCTCCAGATCGGGCGTTCGCGGATGACGTTGTTCTCCCTGTTCGCGATCGGTGTTGCCCCATCGCGGCAAAAGCCGCGCTTCAGCGCGGCGTCAAACAGGGCCCGTGCAGACTTGGGTCGCGCAGCGACGGCTGGGGTCATTCTCGTTCCACCGCGCGAGGCTATTGCCGTCGGAAAGAGCTTGGCTACCGCCTGCCGTCAACGGGACAACAGGTTTTCCACTTCGCCGTTCGAAATGTCCATTGTCATGCTTGTGCACCCCAAGGGCTTTTGCTACATGCAGCCCCGTCGACGCAAGTCGGCCTACCACGATGCGGTCGTGGCGGAATTGGTAGACGCGCAGCGTTGAGGTCGCTGTGGGGCAACCCGTGGAAGTTCGAGTCTTCTCGACCGCACCAAAAAAACCCGGCTTCGGCCGGGTTTTTTGTTGTCGTTACCGACATTTAGGTTGGCACGTCTGTCAGCAGCCAATCGGTCTGACTGCCGGCGTCAGTAATGCGAAGGCGTCTAGCTGTTGCCCTCGGGGCCACTCTGGTCCATGCGCCGGCGCACGAGCTTGAAGCTGTGATCGGGCTGGACCTCGTAGGTTTCGTAGACCATCTGCCCCTCATACCTGAACCGGTGTTGAACCATGGTGCCGGGGGCGGCCTGGGTCTTTCTCGTGGCGGCGTTTTCGCCATAGGTCAGGCTCTCGGGCAGGGGCTCAAGGCTCTGTTGGGCACTGTTGCAGCCGGCGAGCGCCAGTAGGCCGATGACTGCGAGATATGTTGGCTTCATTGTTTGGTCCTTGGTGAACGAGGAATGACTTGGTGCTGCGAGGCGAGCCTAGTTTCGCGTCTGTTCGCGCGACAGCTTCTCGAACTTCTTGACCGCCCGTTCGCGCTTTAGGCGCGAGAGGCGTTGGGTCCAGAAGATACCGTCGAGTTGGTCGATTTCATGCTGTAGACAGACGGCCATCAGACCGTCGGCCTCTTCTTCGAGCGTCTCGCCACGCAGTGTCTGGTAACGGATGCGGACGGCGTGCGGGCGCTCGACATCCTCTGAAATCCCCGGCATCGATACGCTGCCCTCCGCGTGCTTGGACGGCGTGTCGGAATGCCAGACGACCTCGGGATTGACGTAGGTCTTGGCGCCGGTCTCCCGGTCGAGCTCGATCACCGTGATGCGCTGCAAGATACCGACGTGCGGCGCTGTGATGCCGATCCCGGGTGCCGCCCGCATCGTTTCTAGAAGGTCCGTCGCGAGCGCCGCCAAGGTCGTGTCGAACATGGAGACGGTTTCGGCCTTCTGGTTCAGCAGGGGGCTCGGAAAGCGGACAATGGGGCGGATCGCCATGCGATTTTCCTTGACTGCGTCGGCGCACGGTAATGGGTGGCCGGTCTGACATGCCGAAAGGTTGGAACCTTTGCGTTGCTGCCGGGCGTTCCGCAATCGATTCCGACGCGGGTGGCCACGCCGAAGTGCTAACCGATCATGCGGCCGATGTCGATTGGGTTGGGGTAGTGTCGGTTTTACATGTATTTGCAACAGCTTGAATAAATTTGTTGTCGCTGCGGGCAAGCGCGCTTCGTGCTGTGGACCTTAGTGGGGCTTTGCGTTAGCAGGGCATGGGGCCTAACCTTCGGAACATGACCAGCGGAGGCGGCCAAACCAACCGTCAGTGACGCATTCTTTCCGGTTCATGAGGTGGATGACCGGGAAGTAACAATCGTTTTGAGGGCGCCCATGAGCAATATCGGGGACGACGACCGCGGTTCTGAAGACGTCAAGACCTTTGACGGTTCGGACATCTATGCCGACGACGGTTCGGTCCGATCCGACTTTCTCATGCATGTTGGCGCCGCGATCGCCGATCGCGATACGATCTATCTGCGCCAGCACGTGGCTGGCCTGCATTCCTCGGAACTCGGCGACCTCTTGGAAGCAATTCAGTCTGACCAGCGCCTGGCTCTGGTCTCGCTGCTCGGCAAGGAGTTCGACCTTTCAGCTCTGACCGAGGTCGACGAGGCGATCCGTCTCGATATCGTCGAGCATCTGCCGAACGAACAGATCGCCGAAGCCATCGGTGAGATGGACTCGGACGATGCCGTCTACATTCTCGAGGACCTCGACCAGGAAGATCAGGACGAGATTCTCGCCAAATTGCCCTTTACCGAGCGGGTCCGGCTGCGCCGTTCGCTCGACTACCCGGAAAGCACGGCCGGCCGCCGCATGCAGACCGAGTTCGTGGCGGTGCCGCCGTTCTGGACCGTCGGCCAGACGATCGACTACATGCGCGAAGACGAGGACTTGCCCGAAAGCTTCACGCAGATCTTCGTCATCGATCCCACCTTCAAGCTGCTCGGTGCGATGGACCTCGACCGGGTGCTCCGGACCAAGCGTTCGGTCAAGGTCGATGCGATCATGCACGACACGAGCCACGCCATTCCGGCCGAAATGGACCAGGAGGAGGCGGCCCAGCTCTTCGAGCAGTACGACCTTCTTTCCGCCGCCGTCGTCGATGACAACGGTCGGCTTGTCGGCGTGCTCACCATCGACGACGTCGTCGACGTCATTCAGGAAGAAGCAGAAGAAGACCTCTTGCGCTTGAGCGGTGTCGGCGACGAAGAACTGTCGGACTCGGTCGCCGAGGCCTCGCGCTCGCGTGTTCCTTGGCTGTTCATCAATTCGATGACGGCTTGTGTTTCAGCGTCGGTCATCGGCCTGTTCGACGCGACCATCCAGCAGATCGTGGCGCTTGCCATCCTGATGCCGATCGTCGCGGGCATGGGGGGCAATGCCGGTTCGCAGACGATGACAGTCACCGTGCGCGCGCTCGCCACCCGTGGTCTCGATATTCACAACGCCCCCCGCATCATTCGACGCGAGGCCGGGGTGGGGCTTTTGAACGGTATGATCTTCGGAACGCTGATCGGCCTGCTTGCCGGTCTCTGGTTCCAGGATCCCAACATCGGTGGCATCATCGCCACTGCCATGCTGATCAATATGATGGCTGCCGCACTCGCCGGCATCCTGGTTCCGCTTTGTCTCGACCGCTTCGGGGCAGACCCGGCGGTCTCCTCCGCGGTGTTCGTGACGGCCATTACCGATATCACCGGCTTCTTCAGTTTTCTCGGCATCGCCACCTGGTGGTTCAACGTTACGTGACGTGAGCGCCGTTGTTTGACTTTTACGTCAAGGTCAACGATAGTGGAGGTGCAGGAAATCATGGAATGGCAGCGTGAATAAATACTATAGCATCACCGAATTGACGCGGGAATTCGGCATTTCCACCCGAACGCTGCGGTTCTATGAGGACGAGGGCCTCATTCACCCGGAGCGCCGCGGACGGACGCGCCTGTTCCGGCCGGCCGACAGGCGCCTGATCCAGGAGATCCTGCGTGGTCGGCGCATCGGGTTCACGATTGCCGAGATCCGTGAAATTATCCAGGTCTACAAGGACCCGCCCGGCGAGATGGGCCAGCTTCGGCTGTTGATGAGCCGCGTCGAAGAAAAGCGCGAGGAGCTTCGCCAGAAGCGCAAGGACATCGATGACACCTTGGCCGAACTCAACAATGTCGAGGAAGCGTGCTTGACGCGCCTGGCTGAGATCGGCGTTGGCACCTGACGGGTCTTGGTCTTTTGCGGAAACGTTTCGAAGGGTGGCGCTTGCGCTGCCCTTTTGCGTTGGCGGTCGTGTTTCGACCTTCCTGCCCGCCGCGTCAGATCCAGCGGCTGGTGTGCCGGCAATAACGCTCGAACTCGAAGCCGAAGCGTGAAAGCAGGTGCCGCTCTTCGGTGCGAATGGCGAAAAGCGTTGTCAGCATCACCGCTGCAACGGCGGTGATGAAGAACCACGGATTGAGCGTCGCTAGGCCGAAGCCCACCATCATCAAGGTATAGCCGAGATAGATCGGGTTGCGCGTGAAGCGGAATGGCCCGTAGGTCACGAGGCAAGTCGCCGATCGATAGGGCATGACGGCAGTGTGGCGGTCGAGCAACGTCTTGATCGCCCAGATATCGAGCAAAACCGCCAGAACGATCAAAGCGGCGCCGCTCAACCACGGAAACCAGCCGTGCCCGTGGGCGACAGGGATTGGTGAAAGTCGCGCCAGAACGAGCGCCGAGAGCGTGGCGACGCCGTAGAGGAGGGCGGGCCATGGGAAGTTCAGCGGCTTGGCACGATAGGCATTCATGTCCTAGTCCCCTGATTGCACGTTCATTGTGCATTGTCCCGCGATTCGCGCAATGCGTTCATCAGTGCCAACGTTGCTCTCTCCCCTGTTCAGAGCGTCGAACAGGTTCTGTTCCACCAGAAGGTCGAGCGTGCAGCCGCAGAAGGCCTCACACGGCACAGTCGGATTTCCCTGATTACAGGCGGCGACGCAATTGCTGCGATAGGCCTGCTTGGGGTCCGGCAATGTCGGCGGTGAGATCAGCGAGAAGAGATAGACCAGTCCGATGAGCACGGGCTGGTGAATGAGGTATATGGCCAGACTGTGACGACCGGCGAAGGCAAACCGCGCTGTCCACAGCTTGCCATTCTGGTCTGTGGATGGACGATGTGCGAGGGCCGAGACGAGCCGTTGATGGAAGAGTTTGGCTGCTGCAAGGCCGAGCAGGAATGGCCCAAGCCACGGCAGCAGCGGAACGTAGTCATTGGAGCGCGGCAGCGTTTCGGACAAGCCGACCCACCAGAGCCAAGGCGCGTCAAAGATCGGCGAGCGCAGATAGAAGGGGGCCGCAATGGCTGCCGCTGCTGCAAGGAGGGCAACAACGGCAGGAAGCCGCACGAAGACAAGCCCGATCACGCTTGCAGCGGCAATCGCATGCAGAATGCCAAAGAAGATGAAGGTGTCCGGGAACGCGAAATAGGTGCCGAGGGTGATTAGCGCCGCGGCACCGGCGATCTTGCCAAAGCGGCGCAAGAACGCATTGATCCGAAGCTTCGGTAATTGCCCGAGCACCAGGCTGTAGCCGGCAAGAAACAGGAAACTGCTGGCGATCAGGCGGGCGAAGATTTTCCAGCCGCCTGTGCCGGCGGTGCCCGCAGCGACGTAGCCGAAGAACTCGAGATCCCAGACGAAGTGATAGGTCGC
Organism: Ensifer sp. MJa1; assembly: GCF_037026475.1. Classification (NCBI taxonomy): domain Bacteria; kingdom Pseudomonadati; phylum Pseudomonadota; class Alphaproteobacteria; order Hyphomicrobiales; family Rhizobiaceae; genus Ensifer; species Ensifer sp. MJa1. Next base: position 8,008 of record NZ_JAKUMO010000048.1, read on the forward strand.
CATGGCGAGCAGCGCCACGCCACGTGCCACATCGATGAAGGCGAGCCGGCCCGGCGATTGCGAGAGCTGCGTTGACGGGGAGGTCAAGTTGTTATCGGGCATCGTTGTTCGCCATCCTGTTGGCGTGAAAGAGAATGACACGTCGGGCTTGCGCCAGACACGTGCCGTTCATTTGAATTGGAGACTTGCGCCTGCGGTCTGTGTCGCTTGAGAGCGCCGGCCGCGCGGCGCGTCAGGTCGTTGTGTCCGGCAAAAGGGCCGCGCGGGCTTCGGAGAAGAACTGTCGGCGGGTGAGGACGAAGATGACGAAGAGCGTGAGGCCGACGAAGACATAGGGGCTGACGAACCAGCCGAGATATCCGATCGACAGGAAGATCGCCCTGAGGCCGGCATTGAAGTGCTTGGCGGCGAGCACATTCATCCGGATGGCCCGTTCTGCCGCTTTCTCCGCCGCGTGGCGGTCTCGCTGCATATCCGCGGTCATCGGAATGCCGCCCATGAGGATCGAGCAGTAGTTGAACAGCCGGTAGGACCAGCCGAACTTGAAGAAGGAGTAGCCGAACAGGCAGGTGAGACCGCCAACCTTCAGCTCGAAGGCGGTCCGTCCGCCATGAAACACGTAAGGCATGTCGGCAAAGATCATCTGCACCTGCTCCGTCGCGCCAAGCAGCGCGAAGCAACCTCCAAGCGCAAAGATCGTCGTCGAGGCAAAGAAGGCCGTGCCGGCCTGCAGGCCCGCGATGATCTGCGTGTCGATCATTTTCAGATCGCGATTGAGCGAATTTCGGATCCATCGACCACGATGCTCGTTCATCAGGCGGGTGAGACTCACGCGTTTGAAGCCGCGCGTGCCGTCTGTCGCCCAGCTGAAACCGGTCCAAAGCAGAATGAACACGACAAGCGCTATGTAATCTTCGAAGGTCATACACGTGTTTTTGGCATGGCTTTTGGAAAATGCAAGGTGGCGGCGGCGACGAAAGAATCGACGGCGCGTCAACTACTGTGATGAAATTGCGGCGGAATTTCTCATGCCCGCGGTCGGCGGATTGCGCGGTTTCCGTCGGATCCTTGGACGGAGCGATCGGCCCTTGACACTTTTCCGCCACATTCCCCCATTGCACATTTACACTTTCTTCAATATGCATGGCCCCAGACGCGGGCGCCGGTTGTGCTGCTCGCGGCCGTTGGAAGTTTTTCGGAGACATCATGGACAATACAATTCAGAAGTCTTGCTGGGGTGTGACTGCTCGCGCCGTGGCTGGTTTCGCTGGCGTTCTGGTTCTTGCATATCTTTTCGGCGGTCTTTGATATCTACGGCGCCGCGCGCCCTTGAAGCGCGCCAGGTCGCTAAGCACTTTGAAGTGCTGCATGTTCTCCTGAAATCGACTGAGATCCACGGAGACAGGCAGTAGCAAGGTCCACTGATTGACAGCGCGGCATCGAAAGAGCCGCGCTTTTTTCATTCCGGGCCACTGGTTCCGCAACTGCCTGACGACAATGTCGCACGAACGGGATCGGATGTCGGTAGACCGCCTGATCGTCTGCCATGGGATCGCTTAGGGTTTGTTCCTATATTCGCTGCGGACCTCCTTAAATCGGCACCGATCTGAGGATAAAATCCGGAGGCAAATAAGAGGATGCCGCGTCGGTTCGCATCAGCGCCGAAGCGTGGTATCGAGGCAATCATCAATGTGGGTGCTGAGGCGATCGTGCCAAGCACCGAGGGTCAGTCTCCAGGGCAGGCAGCTAATGTTTCTTTCCGTCTTCGACGTGTTCAAGATCGGCATCGGGCCTTCGAGCTCGCATACGATGGGGCCGATGTCGGCCGCCAACCGCTTTCTGGATCTGATCCTTTCCGATGACTGGCCGCGCCCGTCCCATGCCGCGGTTGCCGCGATCAAGGTCAGCCTGCACGGCTCGCTCGCCCATACCGGCATCGGTCACGGAACGGGCAGGGCGGTGATCCTCGGACTTGTCGGCGAGCGCCCGGATCTCGTCGATCCCGATCGCATGGACACGCTGATCGACGAGGTCGAGCGCACCGGCCGGATCACGCCGCCGGGACATCCGTCGTACGAATTCCAGCCGAAGACGGACCTGATCTTCGACAAGAAAGTGCCGCTTCCCGGTCACGCCAACGGCATGTCCTTCTCCGCTTTCGACCGCGATGGCCGGTTGCTCTTGAAGCGGATCTACTATTCGATCGGTGGCGGCTTCGTCGTGACCGATACCGAGCTCGAGGCCATGCGCGCTTCGAGGAACAAGCCGGCTGGCGTCAAGGTGCCTTTCCCGTTTTCATCGGCACAGGAGATGCTCGACATGTCTGCGCGCTCTGGGCTCACGATCGCCCAGATGAAGCGGGCAAACGAAGAAGCGACGATGTCGCCGGACGAACTGAATGCCGGGCTCGACCGTATCTGGGGCGCGATGAGCAATTGCATCGATCGTGGCCTCAGTCAGGATGGCATCATGCCGGGCGGCCTGAAGGTTCGTCGTCGCGCGCGTTCGATCCATGACAAGCTGCAGGAAGAGTGGCGCTCCAACAAGGCCAATCCGCTGCTCGCCAATGATTGGCTGAGCGTCTACGCCATGGCGGTCAACGAAGAAAATGCTGCCGGTGGCCGGGTCGTTACCTCGCCGACCAACGGCGCCGCAGGCGTGGTCCCGGCGACCATCCGCTATTACATGCACTTCCATGAAGACGCGGATCAGGAAGGCATCCGCGACTACCTGCTCACCGCCGCAGCGATTGGTGGCATCATCAAGCACAATGCTTCGATCTCCGGTGCCGAGGTCGGCTGTCAGGGCGAAGTCGGCTCGGCATCTGCCATGGCGGCTGCCGGTCTTGCCGCCGTCATGGGTGGTACGCCCGAGCAGATCGAAAACGCGGCCGAGATCGCACTCGAACATCATCTCGGCATGACCTGCGACCCCGTTGCTGGCCTCGTGCAGGTTCCCTGCATCGAGCGCAACGCGCTCGGCGCGGTGAAGGCGGTGACGGCCGCGTCCTTGGCGCTGAAGGGCGACGGCAAGCACTTCGTGCCGCTCGACGCCTGCATCGAGACGATGCGCCAGACCGGCGTCGACATGAACGAGAAGTACAAGGAAACATCGACCGGCGGCCTTGCGGTCAACGTCGTCGAATGTTGATGTGCCATACGGAGCCGCGCGCCTTTTGAAGTGCGCAAAGCTCGTGGTGTCACTTTGAAGTGGATGACCATCCTCTCGCCGCTTGACCGCAACGGCCAGACGGGTGTTCAAAAACGGCTATGTCTCTGCATCTCATAAAACTCTGCGTCGGGGCGGAATCGGTCGAGGACCTGCGCGAATGGGTTTCGCGCAAGGCCATGGCAGCCATGGCCGCCGGGCTCGAGCCGCATTCCTTTCACACGACGCGCATGGTGCCGAAGCGCGTGGAAGAACTGCTGAACCGCGGTTCGCTCTACTGGGTCATCAAGGGCACCGTGCAGGCGCGGCAGCCATTGATCGGCATCGAGACCTTTATCGACGGCGAGGGCATCGGACGTTGCAATCTGCTTCTCGGTCCGGAGGTGATCGAGACGGAGTTCCAGCCGCGTCGCGCCTTCCAGGGCTGGCGCTATCTGAACGTCAAGGATGCGCCGCGTGATCTGGCATCGTTGTCCGGCGGCGCTGCGGAGATGCCGCTTGAGCTGCGCCGCGAACTGGCTGAACTCGGGCTTCTCTAGCCCCCGGCTTTCCCCGGCATGAACCCTGGCGCTGCCGCATTATTGCTCGCAGCCAAGCCTTGCATCCGGATGAATGCAAAAAGGCGGCCTTCGCCGCCTTCAGACTGCTGACAAACCCCTGGCGAGAGCTGGGGGTTTGTGATTCAGTGGGCCATGTTGAAGAAACCCGGCC
>NZ_JAKUMO010000049.1:0-8651 GCF_037026475.1 Ensifer sp. MJa1
CATGGCGTAAGCCAAGGCCCCCTTCTTTCTCTCCGACAAAACAACCCGAACAAAAATGCCTGCCCCAAAAACAAAAACCCGCCGAAAATATCGACGGGTTTGTCAGCGGTCTGAGCCCGGCCGAAACGGCCGGGCTTCGTCCCCAGTCCCCCGCCCTGTCGATCAGCGGCAGATGCGGATCTTCTTGAAGTACAGGTTGCCGTAGTGGTCGTAACGCTTGACCTTCTTGATGAAGCAATAGGGCTCGTCGTAGTAGTAGGAATTGCCGTAGTAGCCGCCGACATAGCCGACATGCCCGTTCCAGCCGTGACCATAGTATCCGTTGCCGAAGCCGATCGTGATGCTGCCGGCCTGCGACGGGGCTGCGAAGGAGATTGCGGCAGTAACGGCAACGGCGGCTGCGATGATGATCTTGCGCATGATGTTCTCTCCTCTGGATGGGTTGGGATGATCGTTTCGTCATCCATGAAAAGACGATCTCACATCGCTGACAGGCGCGCAGTTCCGGATGGAACATGGTTCTGGCCGGCCGCTGCCGAGGGGCTGCGAGGCCGGCCAGGATCAGTGCCGACTGACGCGTATTCCGTACGCTATGAAGCGCGCGGTCCGGCCGGAGCGCGGATGCGCGCCATGGCGAAGACGTCGGCCAATTCGCCGTTCCTGAGCGCATAGGCCCGGTGCGTGCCTTCCATCTCGAAGCCGGACTTGCGGTAGAGTGCGATTGCCGCCTCGTTGTCGGTAAACACGGTGAGTTCGAGGCGGCTGATGCCGAGCCAGTTGTCGGCGGCATCGATCAAGGCGGTAAGCAAAGACTTACCTATGCCTTTGCCGCGATGTCTGTCGTCGACGCTGATGCCAAGCCCGGCTGAATGGTGCCGGCGACCCTTGCTGCGGTGCAGGCCGGCCATGCCGAGAATTTGGCCTGCGCGCTCGGCAACGATGACGACATCCTCTTCCGACCGTGCTTCCATCCACTTGCGTGTCTGCTCCGGGGTGGAAAAAGGCTGGCGCAGCGTTCCTGAACGAACGCCCGGTTGGTTCATCAGGGCCGCAACCGCCTCAAAATCGTTGCTGCGGGCCGCACGGATGGTGATCGCAGAGGGATCGTTTGGCTCAGTCATTGTTTCCTCTCTTTGCTCCGAGGAAACAGGACCCAACCCTGCTCGCCTCGGCAGGGTTGGTGGGGGACGGCTCGCTCAGATTAGCGCAACAGGTCTCCCGCACACCCCTGGGGTATGCGTGCAAAGAACCATGACGAGAATCGAGCGATTGTCCATGCGCCGAGGATAGCAAGCGGAAGTGGAAAGGCAAGCCCGCCGCGCCGGTTACGGCGCAGCCAGCAATCAGGTGACCTGCCAAGCGATGTAGACGAGCGTAGCCGCGATCAGCCAAAGCGCAACGCGGCCGGAGCGCGTGTGTCGGGCTTCCGCCTTGCCGATCGCATGCGCGGTCTCGGCATCAAACCGCAGGCCGTTTTCGCTCATCGCCATGATCTCGCCGGAGAGCTTTTCCGTGCGGGCGGCAATCTCGGGTGCGGCCTCGGCCAGGCGCAGTGCCGCATGCAGCCCGTCGCGCAGATCGGCAACGATGCGCTTCGGTCCGAGATTGTCGCGGATCCATTTGCCCACGACCGGTTCGGAGGCCTTCCACATGTTGAAGCGCGGATTGAGCGTGCGGGCGACACCCTCGACGACCACCATGGTCTTCTGCAGCATCACGAGCTCGGGCCGCGTCTGCATGTCGAAGAGTTCGGTGACCTCGAAGAGCAGGGTCAAGAGCTTCGCCATCGAAATGGTTTCGGCCGGCTGGCCGTGGATCGGCTCGCCGATCGCGCGGATCGCCTGGGCAAAGCTCGCGGCGTCGTGGTGTGAGGGCACGTAGCCGGCCTCGAAATGCACATCGGCAACGCGCTGATAGTCGCGAGTAATGAAGCCGAAGAGGATTTCTGCCAGGAACCGCCGTTCCTTCTTTCCAAGCCTTCCGACGATGCCCATGTCAACGGCGACGATATGGCCGGCGTCATCGACGAAGAGATTGCCCTGGTGCATGTCGGCATGGAAGAAGCCGTCGCGCAGCGTGTGGCGCAGGAAGGACTGGATCAGGGTTTCCGCAAGCTGGTTGAGGTCGTGTCCTGCGGCCTTCAGCCCCTCTATATCTGACATCTTGACGCCGTCGATCCATTCCATGGTGACGACATCGCGGCCGGTCCGTTCCCAGTCGACCTTCGGAACGCGGAAGCCGGAATCGTCCTTGGTATTCTCGCCGAGTTCGGAAAGGGCTGCCGCCTCCAGCCGAAGATCCATTTCGATCTTGGTCGTCTGTTCCAGCGTCTTGGTAACTTCGACCGGCTTCAGCCGGCGCGTATAGGGCAGGAAACGCTCCTGCATGTGGCTGACGAGATACATCGCCTCGATGTCGGAGGCGAAACGCTGGCGAACGCCGGGACGGATCACCTTGACGGCGACCTTCTCTGGCCTGCCATCGCGAAGCACGATCGCCGGATGCACCTGTGCGATCGAGGCTGCCGCCATCGGCTCGGAAAATTCTGCATAGAGATCCTCGACCGTCCGGCCAAGCGATCCTTCGATCGCCGCCTTCGCCTCGCTCTGAGGGAAAGTCGCCATGCTGTCCTGCAAAAGCGACAGGTCGGCGGCAAACTCGGCACCGACGACATCCGGGCGCGTTGCCAGGAACTGGCCAATCTTCACATAGGACGGGCCGAGGCGGGCAACGGCGCGAGACAGGCGATCGCTGCGTTCTTCGCCCGGCACCTTGCGGCGCGCCAACACCCCGGCAACCTTCTGGGCGAAGCGGGCAAAGGGCGGCAGATGCTCCGTTGGCACCGCCGAGACGACGCCTTCGCGCACGAGAACCCAGCCGATCCGCGCGAGGCGGACATATGCTCCAGGCGTGCTCATGGGGATCAGATTTTCCAGCCGGAATGCAGCGCCGCGATGCCGCCGGTGTAATTTGTGAAGGAGACGCGCGAGAATCCGGCCTCCTTGATCATCGTCGCGAAGTCCTTCTGGTTCGGGAACTTGCGGATCGATTCCACCAGGTACTGGTAGGGCGCCTCGTCGCCGGTGATCAGCTTGCCGAACTTCGGGATCGCGTTGAACGACCAGGCGTCATAGAAGCGGTCGAGCAGCGGCATCTCCACTTCGGAGAATTCGAGCACCAGCAGGCGGCCGCCGCGCTTCAGCACCCGGTGCGCCTCCTTCAGCGCCACGTCGATGCGCGGCACATTGCGGATGCCGAAGGCGATCGTATAGGCGTCGAAGGAGTTTGCCTCGAACGGCAGTTCCTCGGCGTTGGCCTCGACGAAGTCGAGGTTGGCCGAAAGCTTCTTCTTCTCCGCCCGCTCGGCGCCGACGGCAAGCATCGAGCCGTTGATGTCGAGGACGGTTGCGTGCGCCTTGCGGTCGGACGCCTCGATGATGCGGAAGGCTATGTCGCCGGTGCCGCCGGCCACATCAAGCACTTTATAGTCATCGCGACGCGGCGGATTGAGTGCGGCGATCATCGCGTCCTTCCAGGCGCGGTGCAGGCCGGCCGACATCACGTCGTTCATGATGTCGTAGCGCTTGGCCACTTTATGGAAGACATCGTTGACCAGAGGCTGCTTCTCGCCGGCGCCGACATTGCGGAAACCGAAAGACGTTTCCATGCCGCCATCGGCTGATACGCGCTGATCCGTCATACGAAAAACTCCACCTGAACCAATTTTGTCGGCACCATAGCGAAAAGGCCCGTCACGCGCTATCTCGTGGGCGGGTCGACGCCTGCGGCATAGCGCACCCCTATAGGATAAGAATGCCGCCAAGGAAATGCTATCAGCCGCATCTGTATGCGGTGACATGAAGGAGTGCATCCATGCCGGAATTGCCTGAGGTCGAAACCGTCAAGCGCGGCCTGGCCCCGACCATGGAAGGCGCCTTGATCGTCAATGCGGAATTGCGCCGGCCGGATCTCAGATTTCCGTTTCCGGCGAATTTCTCCGCCACCGTTTCCGGCCAGCGCATCGTTTCGCTGTCGCGCCGCGCCAAATACCTGATGATCGATCTCGAAGCCGGTGATGTCATCATCGCCCATCTCGGCATGTCCGGCTCCTTCCGCATCGAGGCGGGCGCGGCCCCCGAGACGCCTGGCGAGTTCCATCATCCGCGCGGCAAGGACGAAAAGCACGATCACGTCATCTTCCATCTCGACGGTGCCTCAGGTCCGGTCCGGGTGATCTACAACGATCCGCGCCGCTTCGGCTTCATGGATCTCGCGCGCCGGGATACGGTAGCAAGCCACGCCTATTTCCGGGCGCTTGGCGAGGAGCCGACCGGAAACGTGCTCGACGCCGCCTATCTCGCGGCCCGCTTTGAGCGCAAGGCGCAGCCCTTGAAGGCCGCCCTGCTCGACCAGAAGAACATTGCCGGTCTTGGCAATATCTATGTCTGCGAGGCGCTCTGGCGGTCCGGCCTGTCGCCATTGAAGCCGGCAGGCGAGCTTGTCGACAGCCATGGCAAGGCCAAGGACGGTCTCGAGCGGCTGACGGACGCAATCCGTGCCGTTATCGCAGATGCCATTGCCGCGGGCGGCTCGTCGCTGAAGGACCATATCCAGGCCGATGGCTCGCTTGGCTACTTCCAGCACTCTTTCTCCGTTTACGATCGTGAAGGAGAGGCTTGCTGCACGGCCGGCTGCAACGGTACGGTCGCCCGTATCGTGCAGGCGGGCCGGTCAACCTTCCATTGCCCGCACTGCCAGAAATGAATGCCCGACCGCCTGCGGTCCGGTACCTGAGATGAACCGGAGGAGACTGGAATGACCTACGAAACGCTGCTGGTCGAAACGCGCGGCCGCGTCGGCCTCGTCACGCTCAATCGCCCGCAGGCGCTGAACGCGCTGAACTCGACCGTGATGCGCGAGCTCGCCGCCGTCCTTAGGGCATTCGATGCCGACAAGGAGATCGGCGCTGTTGTTCTCACCGGTTCGGCGAAAGCCTTTGCCGCCGGTGCCGATATCAAGGAAATGCAGTCGCTCGATTTCGTCGACGGCTATCTCGGCGACTTCATCGGCGGCTGGGAGCAGGTGGCCGGCGCCCGCAAGCCTGTCATCGCGGCCGTCTCGGGCTATGCGCTCGGTGGCGGCTGCGAACTGGCGATGATGTGCGACTTCATCATCGCGTCCGAGACGGCCAAATTCGGTCAACCTGAAATCACGCTCGGCGTCATCCCCGGCATGGGTGGCTCCCAGCGCCTGACCCGCGCGGTCGGCAAGGCCAAGGCCATGGACCTGATTTTGACCGGGCGCATGATGGATGCGGCCGAGGCCGAACGCTCAGGACTCGTTTCGCGTGTGGTCGCGCCGGAAAAAATGATGGAGGAGGCACTCGCTGCCGCAGAGAAGATCGCGTCCTTCTCGCTGCCCGCAGTCATGATGGCCAAGGAAGCCGTCAGCCGCTCGCTGGAGCTGACGCTTGCCGAGGGACTGCGTTTCGAACGGCGGCTCTTCCACTCGCTGTTTGCGACCGAAGACCAGAAAGAGGGCATGTCCGCCTTCGTCGCCAAGCGCAAGCCGGAGTTCAAACATCGCTAGCCCAGAACACGGCGCGCAGATTCTGGAAAATGCGCGTTGACGGGGCGGCCGTTTCCCGCTATACGCCGCCCTCAGTTTGGAACGCCATTCTGGGCTTTCCGGAAATACTCCCGAATTGCTTTGATGACAGGTCGCAGTGACCCGGCACGGCGAAGGCGGAGTTCATGTCAGTTTTCGAAGAGAGGCACCAATGGCCAATACAACTTCGGCGAAAAAGGCGACCCGCAAGATCGCACGCCGCACCGCAGTGAACAAGGCCCGTCGTTCGCGCGTCCGTAACTTCATCCGCAAGGTCGAAGAAGCGATCGCAACCGGCGACCAGGCAGTTGCAGCCGCAGCGCTCAAGGCAGCTCAGCCCGAGCTGATGCGCGCCGCCACCAAGGGCGTCCTGCATGCCAACACCGCATCGCGCAAGGTTTCGCGTCTCGCGCAGCGCGTGAAGTCGCTTTCGGCCTAATCCGGCTAAGAAAAATCTGTTGATGAAAAGCCCGGCCCTTGCGCCGGGCTTTTCGGATTCATACTTCTGTCATCGCGATGGTTAATCCGACAGTATTATGTTGTGTCAATGCGATGACAAATTTTGTTTAATGATTTCAATTGCTTGCGAGAGGTCCTTATCAAAAGGATGTCTCTGGCTGGGGGTCTCTAGACCCCGGAATGAGTCAAGCGAATTTTTATTTTTTTTCTTTTTCGCCAGCTAAGCAAAGGGCGAAAAATCAAAACCCTTGATTCAACAGGGATTCTTCACGGACTCGGAATGCGGCAAGCAAATGGCAGCGAGAGAGTCAACGGCCAGCGCTTAAGGTTGCGTAAAAATCGCGATTGATCTTGCCCATCGATCCTGCCTAAATGCCCTCCACAGGGGACACGGACCACATCTGTAAAGGAAGTAGAAGACGCCATTTCGAAGAAATGGTTTCGATACTTCTGTCCTTTGTTCAGGGCGGCTCCACGTCGTTCAATCAGACAAGTCGAAGGTGCAAAACCGGGATGGGTCATTCCACTCCGGACGAGGAGCTTTCGTCTTATGGTTGTGGTGTGGGGCTTGGATCCCGCAGGCAGGTGCAAGCGGCGCCTGGCTGGGGATCGATATCCAACGCGCGGCTCATCGCTTCGTACGAGGGTGCGAAGGGCTGTTGACGAGGAGGAGGATCCGAGGCGGTGCGGGAGCGCACCGGAGGATTGTTGGCAAGAGGCGCGAGGGGACATCCTACGGCCCTTATGGGCGGGCGGGTGCGCGTAGCGCGCAGCGGGACGGGAGATGAGGAGCCCGGCTTTGACTGCGACTGGACGTTTGGCGAAAGCGGCATGGCCTATGTGAGGCGCCGTGGACGACGGACATAAGAGATGACGCCGGCAGCGATGACGGCATCTGAACATGAATTGGAAGGCGGCAAAATGCAGATGAATTTGGTGACGGCGGGCGCACTTCAGAAAGAAGGAGACGCCTTTCAAGCCGGAAGCAATCTATCGCAGGCGGCGGGGGAAAAATTCGACATGAGGCACGACGCACTGTTCGAGCGGGTAAGTGCGCGTCTTAAAGCTCAGGTCGGTCCGGATGTCTTTGCAAGCTGGTTTGGGCGTCTGAAGCTCCATTCCGTATCCAAGAGCGTCGTGCGCCTCTCGGTGCCGACCACATTCCTGAAATCCTGGATCAACAACCGTTATCTCGAGCTCATCACGTCGATCTTCCAGCAGGAAGACGGCGAGATCATGAAGGTCGAGATCCTGGTGCGGACCGCCACCCGTGGCGCGCGTCCGGCAACCCAGGAAGACGTGCTGCCGCAGGCAACGGAGGCGGCCCCGGCCGCACCGGCACGCCGCCCGGCAGCCGCCCAGCCGGTGGCGACTGTCGCCGCGGCGGCAATTGCCAGCGTTCAGAAGCCGGCCCAGGCGCCGCTTTTCGGCTCGCCGCTCGACCAGCGCTACAATTTCGAAAGCTTCGTCGAGGGCTCGTCGAACCGCGTGGCGCTCGCCGCTGCCCGCACCATCGCCGAAGCCGGCGCCGGCGCCGTGCGGTTCAACCCGCTCTTCATTCATTCGAGCGTTGGTCTCGGCAAGACGCACCTGCTGCAGGCAATCGCCATCCAGGCGCTGCAGAGCGCGCGTGCACCGCGCGTCGTCTATCTGACGGCCGAATACTTCATGTGGCGCTTTGCGACCGCCATCCGTGACAACGATGCGCTGTCGCTGAAGGAGTCGCTCCGCAACATCGACCTTCTGATCATCGACGACATGCAGTTCCTGCAGGGCAAGTCGATCCAGCATGAGTTCTGCCATCTCCTGAACATGCTGCTCGATTCCGCCAAGCAGGTCGTCGTTGCTGCCGACCGTGCGCCGTGGGAGCTGGAATCGCTCGACAGCCGCGTCCGTTCGCGTCTCCAGGGCGGTGTTGCCATCGAGATGGACGGCCCGGACTATGACATGCGGCTCGAAATGCTGAAGCGTCGCCTGGATACTGCCCGGCAGGACGATTCCTCGCTGGATATCCCCGGCGACATCTTGAGCCATGTGGCACGCAACGTCACGGCCAGCGGCCGTGAACTTGAAGGCGCCTTCAATCAGTTGCTGTTCCGCCGTTCCTTCGAACCGCAGCTGTCGATCGAGCGTGTCGACGAACTGCTGGGCCATCTCGTCAACGCCGGCGAACCGCGCCGCGTCCGCATCGAGGACATCCAGCGCGTCGTTGCCAAGCACTACAACGTGTCGCGCCAGGAGCTCGTCTCCAACCGGCGCACCCGCGTCATCGTCAAGCCGCGCCAGATCGCCATGTATCTGTCGAAGACGCTGACGCCGCGGTCCTTCCCGGAAATCGGCCGTCGCTTCGGCGGTCGTGACCATACGACCGTGTTGCATGCCGTGCGCAAGATCGAGGAATTGATCTCAGGCGATACCAAGCTCAGCCACGAGATCGAGCTTCTGAAGCGACTGATCAACGAATAGTCGACGTGGATTGTTTTGAAGGGCCCGGTTTACCGGGCCCTCCAGACCGCTGACAAACCCGTCGATATTTTCGGCGGGTTTTTGTTTTTGGGGCAGGCATTTTTGTTCGGGCTGTTTTG
>NZ_JAKUMO010000004.1:0-334046 GCF_037026475.1 Ensifer sp. MJa1
GGCCGGGTTTCTTCAACATGGCCCACTGAATCACAAACCCCCAGCTCTCGCCAGGGGTTTGTCAGCAGTCTGAGCCCCGCACGAGGCGGGGCTTTTCAATGGAAAATGTCCGAATGCTCAGTTCAGGCGAGCCTTGACTTCGCCAAGTGCCTTCGCGAACAGCTCGCTCTGGGCGCCGGCGTCAGCCTTGGAAGCAACGACCTTTTCGGCAGCTGCAATCGCCAGATCGACGGCAGCCGAACGAACGGCGTTGATGGCGTCGCTTTCAGCCTGCTTGATCTTCTGTTCCGACAGGGCCGTGCGGCGCGTGACGTATTCCTCGGTCTTCTGCTTGGCCTCGGCGGTCAGCATTTCGGCTTCGCGCTGGGCGGCAGCGACGATGCCAGCAGCTTCCGCTTCGGCATCCTTACGCTTGCGCTGGTACTCGGCAACCAGGCTCTGCGCTTCTTCGCGCAGACGCTTGGCTTCGGCAAGTTCGTTGCTGATCTTGTCGGCACGGGCGTCAAGCGCCTTGCCAACCATGCCCGGAACCTTGAGGTAGGCAATCAGGACGAAGAACAGGACCAGGCCAACGAGGGCATAGAAGGTCGCATCAAGATGCATGGTTCAGTGCTCCTCAGTTACCGGCCGATGCCTTGACGGCAGCGACGATCTCAGCCTTGGTGACGGTTCCGCCGATCAGCTGCTTGACGACAGCGGTGGCGGTTTCTTCGGCGATGGCGCCAACGTCGGCCAGAGCCTTTGCCTTGATGTCGGCGATGCGGTCTTCCGCAGCGGCGATCTTCTTGGCGAGATCAGCCTCCACGGCGGTGCGATCGGCAGTGGCCTTGGCCTTTGCGGATTCACGGGCGTCGTCGGCGATCTTGTGGCCCTTGGACTTTGCCATTGCCAGTTCCTGCTCGTAGGAAGCGATGGCGGCGTCAGCTTCGCCCTTGAGGCGGGACGCTTCATCTAGATCCTGAGCGATCCGATCGTGACGGGTTTCAAGAATTCCGCCGATACGCGGAATGATGACCTTCGACATCAAAAGATAGAAAAGGCCAAACGTGATCGCGAGCCAGAGCAGCTGCGATGCGAAATGGGTCGAATCGAAGGGCGGGAACACGCCGGAGCCAGCCTCGCCTTCGTGGGCCACACCCGTTTCGGTGTGCACCTCACCGGCCGCAGCGGCATCGTGTGCTTCGGCGCCTTCAGTGGTGGTTGACTGGGCATAGGCCGCGGTCACAAACATGCTCACCTCCAGGTGCACTCAAGAATATGCGCGGCCGCGACCTTTTGAGGGGCCGCGGCCGAAACTCCAGCCGTTATTAGACGGCGAACAGGAGGAGCAGAGCTACGAGCAGCGAGAAGATGCCCAGAGCTTCCGTAACGGCGAAGCCGAATACGAGGCGGCCGAACTGACCGTCAGCAGCCGACGGGTTGCGCAGTGCGCCGGACAGGTAGCTGCCGAAGATGTTGCCGAGGCCGAGAGCCGTGCCGGCCATACCGAGGCAAGCGAGACCTGCGCCGATGTACTTTGCTGCTTCCGCTTCCATGTTTGAACTCCTTCGAATGGTGTTGCGGCTTAGGATTGTGCTTCCGGCGGAGGGCCGGCCGAAAGCAAGCGACTGTTATTCCTTAGTGGCTTCCGGGATGCACAGCGTCGTTGAGGTACATGCAGGTCAGTACCGCGAAGACATAGGCCTGGAGGAAGCAGACGAGGAACTCAAGACCGGTGATGGCGACGGTCATGATGAGCGGCAGGATGGCGCCACCGATACCGAGCGCGCCAAGGGCGCTCAGCGACGTGACGAAGCCTGCGAAAACCTTCAGCGTGATGTGGCCGGCGAGCATGTTGGCGAACAGACGGACCGAGAGGCTGATGGGGCGGGAAAGGAACGAGATGACTTCGATCATCACGACCAGCGGCAGCAGTGCGCCCGGCACACCGTGCGGCACGAACAGCTTCAGGAAGCCGAGGCCGTGCTTGTAGAAACCGTAGAGAATGACGGTGCCGATGACGAACAGCGCCAGCGCGAAGGTGACAATGATCTGGCTCGTGACGGTAAAGAAGTACGGGAACATCCCGAGCAGGTTCGCCGTCAGGATGAACATGAACAGCGAGAACACCATCGGGAAGAACTTCATGCCGCCGCTGCCGGCGCCTTCGCGCAGCATCGAGGCGATGAATTCGTAGGACATTTCGGAGACCGACTGAAGACGGGTCGGGATCAGACCGCGCTGCGACGTCGTCAGATAGAGGAAGCCTGCGGCAGCACCGACGGTCGCAACCATAAACAGCGACGCATTGGTGAAGGAAAAGTCAATTCCGCCAATTTCGATCGGGACAATCTTGTTGACCAGGAACTGGTGGGTCGGATCGTTTGACACCGCGCTTCTCTTTCGTTCTGCCCGCCCAAGAGCGGAAACCGTTTTCTTCGGGGCAACGCCTCAGTGGGCGTCTCCGTCCTTCTTGTCATTCCCAGAGCCGCCTCTTCCAGCATCCGGTGTCGCCACCAGACCGGCCGAGCGCAGCACATTCAGCACGCCAGCGCAGAAGCCGAGAAGCAGGAAGATAATCATGCCCCACGGCCCTGTACCCGCAAAGTGGTCCAAAAGATAGCCCAGAAACGCCCCAACAACGATGCCAGCGATAAACTCGCTGGAGAGCTTCATCGCCGCCGCATAGCCCTTGCGGCTTTCGGCGGCACGGGCTTCCGCTGCATCAGGCGCCTGAGGCCTTTTGGCCTCAATCTTTTCGCCGAGCTGTTTCAGCCGCGCTTCCAGACTTTCTTCAGGTTTCTCCGCCACGTGGCTACTCCCTTGTCGTCCTCATCCGGTCTCAGACCGTGATTTCGGTCATACAAAAGGCCTTGGTTCAAGCCACGTTTCGGCCCCATTTGAAGTCGCGCGCAACATAGTTTTAGGCATCCGCATAGTCAAGGCATGCGGGCCGCTTGACCGTGGACAATATTATTTCGAAAATTCAATGATTTACGCCATCCTTGCGAGATCGGCGCCAGGCCGATCACTGGAATCATGCGCTCGGTCGCCGGGAATCTCTGCCGAAGCCCCCCTGAGCCGAAAGACGGCGGAATCGCGTCAGACGCAGATCAGCTCCAGCCGCCGCCATAGGTTCGGTAGAAGATATGCAGGCCAATCTTGCCGACGCGCTTCATCGTCTTTGCCCAGGGCGGGTTGACGTAGGTCGCGTGGTAGTGGGTCGCCGAACCGACTTCCGGCAGCCAGATCTTGCCGGCGGTGACCGCCATTGCGACTTCCCTGGCGGTCTTCCAATGCGAACGGGAGTAGATAAGGTCACGGATCATGTCGCAGGCGAAGGAAAACTGGCAGCGGTTGCGCCACGCCTTGTTCTGATAGACGACGCCGCAGATGGTCTTCGGATAGGTCGGGTTGCGGACACGGTTGAGGATCACCTGGGCAACGGCGGCCTGGCCTTTCAGCGGTTCGCTGCGCGCTTCGAAATAGATGCCTTCGGCAAGGCAGGTCTGCTCCTCCTTGCTGAACACCGATCCGGGCAATGCCGTTGCCGCCCAGGCGTGATCATCAGGAGCGATATCAGGAATGAAGCGACCAGCGTTCTTGTCTTCACGCAGGATCGAATCGAAGGGCGATTCACGCGCATAGTCCGGCTCGGGCCGGACGTAAGCAGTCGCAAGAATGTCGGCCTTCTCGTTGGTCACGAGCTTGGCAAGCATGGGTGAGACCCCTGGGTCCGCCTTGGGCGGGGCCTTGCGGTAGAAGGCCGTGGCAATCTCGATCTCCTTGCCCTTGATGCGCGGTTTGGCAAAGACCATCTTCTCGCCCTCCTCAAGGCGCGGCTCCATCAGGGAGCTGGTGCGCTGGAGGATGGAGCCGGCAGTGAAATCCTTCGGCGGCGTCACCGGGGTCACGGCGACGATGCGGCCCTTCTTGCCGCGGCGGTTGACCCGGTCTTCATCGGGCGAGCCGGAATGCTTGGCCTCGGCGGTCAGCGCCACGCGGCTGCCGTCGGGCATGTTGATTCCGGCACCGCCATCGAGCGCGCCTGTTGTGATCGGATCGGCAAAAACCATCTCGACCTCATGGATCGAGCCTGCCGGCGACGGCGTCATATACATGCGCCAGCGTTCACCGCCGCGATTGATGCCGGAAAGAAAGGTCGCCAGGTCGGCATAGGCCGCAGCGGACGGGAAGCCGAGATAGAGCGCAAGGCCAATGATTGCAGGTGCCATCCACGCAGAAAGGTTCAGGCCATACTTTTGACGCAGGTTCCGTTTCTTACGCACCGACCGACTCCACGCAACGCTTGACTGTCAGGCACGGCATTGCTCGCGCCGGCGAGACGCCAGCGTCGGAGGTTCCGCGCGGGAAGCTTAGACAATGAGGCGGCCGGACACCCCGCCGGAACCGCTTCGTTCGAGCCTTGAAAATGAAGCATTAACCTTGATGTTTGGTTAATGCGGCGTCGCTGAAAGACGGGCCCCAGCGAGACGCAAGGCTGAGGCGCAAAGGACACGTCCGTGCCGGATTATTTCAGCCAGAAGCGAGAGCGACGTCGCGGATGACCTGCCAATGGTCCAATGGCTGAGAGCCGAGTTCGAAGCAGACCGAAACGTGGCCATCCGGCAGGTCTATGACAAGTTGGTGGAAGTTGCCGTATCCAACCAGGACGAAGCGCGCGCCGCCACAATCGATATCGCCGCGCTGGCGCGCCAGCTTGAGCAGTGTCGGATTGACGAGCAGTTCTTCGTACTTGTCGGATTCCGCCGCAGAGGCCCCAGCCAGCTGCGGCTTCTGGCGCAAGATAAGTTCGCCCTTTCGGTAGAGGGCAACATAGCGGATCGCATCGGAAACCGCGAAAATGCGATCGATCGGCAAGGCATCCGGTGAACTGGATGGCATGTTTCGCACCTCGGGTTTTCGCGCGGAGTTGCAACCGTGCTCGGTCAATCGTAGCGGTCCAGAGAACCGAGTCAATGGCAGCCGGGCGGACGCAGTTCGCCCTGCCCTGAGCTTCGGTTTCGCGCCCGGCTCAAGGCCGAGCGTCAGCCTGACCTAGATAATGACGTGCGAGCCGAGTTCGACGACGCGGTTTGTCGGCAGGCGGAAATAGTCCGACGGATCGATCGCGGCATTGGCGAGCGCGATGAACAGCCGGTCCTGCCAGTGCGGCATGCCGGACTCGGCATCCGGCACCAGCTTGCGACGGCCGAGGTAGAAGGAGGTCGACATAATGTCGAACTTCAGCCCCGACTTGCGGAACAGCCCGAGCGCCTGCGAGACGTTCTGCGTTTCCATGAAGCCGAAGCGCATTTCGAGCAGGGTGAAACGGTCCGACAATGGCTGCACGCTCACCCGTTCGGACTTCGGCACTTTCGGCGTGTTCGCGGTGCGGATTGTCAGGATGAAGTTCTGATTGTGCAGCACGTGATTGTGCTTGATGTTGTGAAGCAGCGCCGCCGGCGTCGATTCCGGATCGCTCGTCAGGAACACCGCCGTGCCGGGCACGGCAACCGGCGCATGTTCGCTCTTGCGCTCGATCGACTTGACGAAACTCGCCAGCGGTATGTCGATGTGGCGCGTCTTGGCATGAAGAATCTCGGTGCCACGCCGCCAGGTCCACATGATGATGATGAAGGTGGCGGCGATCAGCACCGGAACATAGCCGCCGTCGTGGACCTTGAGCATGTTGGCGCCGAGAAAGATGAATTCGAGCGCGAAAAGCGGCAGCAGCACGGCAGCCGCCCACAATGCCGACCAGTTCCAGCGCACCCGCAGGAACTCGAAGGAAAGCACGGTTGTCACCACCATCGCGCCGGTGACGGAGATGCCATAGGCGGTCGCCAGCGATTCCGACGATCCGAAGACGAAGACCAGCGCCATGACGCCGAACATCAGCAGCGTGTTGACGTTGGGCAGATAGATCTGGCCGGTGTGCGTTTCCGACGTGTGGAAGATCGCCATGCGCGGCAGGAAGCCGAGGTGGATTGCCTGGCGTGTCAGAGAGAAGGCGCCCGTTATCACCGCCTGGCTGGCAATGATCGTGGCAAAGGTCGCGAGGATGACAACCGGCAGCAGCGCCCATTTCGGGAACATCAGGAAGAACGGGTCCGACATCGCCTCGGGGTTCTGCAGCACGAAGGCGCCCTGGCCGAGATAATTGAGCGTCAGCGCCGGAAAGACGATCAGGAACCAGGCCCACTGGATCGGGCGGCGACCGAAATGGCCGAGGTCAGCGTAAAGCGCTTCGGCACCCGTGACCGTGAGGAACACGGCGCCCAGCACGATGATGCCGACATAGCCCTCACTCAACATGAAGCTGACGGCAAAATAGGGATTGAAGGCCTTGAAGATCGACAGGTCGTCGGCGATGTGGACAAGGCCGATGCCGCCCATCACCAGGAACCAGACAAGCGTGATCGGCCCGAAGAAGTTGGAGACGGCCGCTGTGCCCTTCGATTGCACGGCGAAGAGCAAGAGCAGGATCACCACCGCAATCGGCACCACATATTCCGACAGCGCCGGCGTCACCAGCTTCAGGCCTTCGACGGCCGAAAGAACGGACAGGGCCGGTGTGATCATCGCGTCGCCGATGAACAGCGCCGCCCCCGCGATCCCCATGAAAAACAGGATCGTGGCATGGCCGTTGGCCGACTTCATCAGAAGCGCAAGCAGCGACAGCGTGCCACCCTCTCCCTGGTTGTCGGCGCGCAGCAGGAACAGCACGTATTTGATCGTGACGATAATCGTCAGCGTCCAGATCATCAGCGAGATCAGGCCGATGATCTCCACGTCGGTCACGCCGTCATGGGAAACCGGACGCAACGCTTCGCGAAAGGCGTAGAGCGGGCTGGTGCCGATATCGCCGTAGACGACACCGATCGAACCAAGCCCGAGGACCAGCAGGCGGCGCAGATCCTTCGGCTCGTGGGAGGGGGCATGCGGTTGGGTCATGCAAACCTACTGGCCATCAAAGCCAGCCTTTCCAGCGGAAAAAGAAAAAGGGGATCACGGCCGATATCACCATCGCCACGAGCGCCCAGGGATAGCCGAGCTGCCATTCCAGTTCGGGCATGACGCGGAAGTTCATGCCGTAGACCGATGCGACCAGTGTCGGAGGCAACAGCACGACGGACGCGATCGAGAAAATCTTGATGATCGCATTCTGTTCGACATTGATCAGGCCGAGCGATGCATCGAGCAGGAAGGTGATGTTACCGGATATGAAGCTGGCGTGCTCGGAAAGCGACTGGATGTCGCGCGAGATCGAACGGCAAAGCTCGCGCGTATCCTTGTCTTGCTGAACTTCCGGAACGGTGTAGACAAATGTCAGCAGCCGCGACAGCGACGCGAGGCTGTCGCGGGTTTTCGCAACGAGGCGATGATGCCCGGCGACATCGCGCAGGCGCGCTTCGAGAAAATGCGGGGGCCGGCGCTTGGCCGCGGCCTTGTCGCCGAAGACGGCCATCGAGAGATCGTCGATCTTGATCACGGCCTCTTCAAGGATTTCTGCGGTGCGGTCGGCGATCGTTTCCAGAAGCCGCGTCAGGACGACCGCGCCATCGCGGCAACCGCCTGGAAATCGGTGCAGCGACGTCTTGAACAGGGTGAAGGACCGAGGTTCGGCGTAGCGAATGGTCACAAGGCGGCCAGCCGTCAGGATGAAGCCGACATCCGTCAAGCCGGGTATATCGGTGTCCGAACGGAAAACCAGCGATGCCGTCATGAACACGGCTTTCTCTTCAACATAGAGACGGCTCGAAGGCTCGATGTCCTTCAGGTCTTCGCGTGTCGGAATCGAGATGCCGAGAAGTTTCTCCATCATCAGGTCTTCCGCCTTGCTCGGCTCGAGTAGATCCACCCAGATGATGTCGGCGCGCAAACTCTCAGGCGGCTCTGCCGACGTGAGAACGACGGCAGTGCCATCGGCGCAGTAGCCGGTGATCATGCAATGGTCCTCGTCATGCCAATCCGCGTGCCCAACGGCGAAGGCGAAAAGTCGTGCGCCACAAAATACCCACAATAGAGATCCATCGGATGGGACGTTCCGCCAATCAGGACAAAGCTTTCAACTCAGTCATCGCGGGAGGCCAAAATCTCCGGCGAGAGGGCGTCAAGTTGGGCACCTTCGCACGTGCGGCAAGGCATATGGCGCAACGCGAACGCAAAATCAATGCCCCCTGTTTCCCGGCACCCGGGCACGCTCCGGCGTCACCCTATCGCATGTTTGCATCGTAGCAAGGACAAATTCGATTCGCGCCGGCGGGGTTGAGGCGACCGCGTTTGCCGACGATCATTCAAAGACGATGGTCGGCGCCGCGCGGCTCTTGTCCTGCTGTTGTGCGGAGATCTGCTCCCAGACCTTGGTGGCGATATCGCGATAGATGCGGGCAACCTCTCCCGTCGGGTCGGATGCGACCAGCGGCGTGCCGGCGTCCGACGTTTCGCGAATGCCCATCGTCAGCGGCACTTCGCCAAGGAACGGGACTCCGATGCGCTCGGCCTCCTTGCGGGCACCGCCATGACCGAAGATGTCGTAGCGATTGCCGGTATCCGGCGCGATGAAGTAGCTCATGTTCTCGACGATGCCGAGAACCGGGACTTCCACCTTGCGGAACATAGCGAGCCCCTTGCGAGCATCGATCAGCGCCAGGTCCTGCGGCGTCGAGACGATGACGGCGCCGGCCAGCGGCACCTGCTGGGCCATGGTGAGCTGGGCATCGCCGGTACCGGGCGGCATGTCGACGACGAGAACATCAAGGTCGCCCCAGGCCACTTCGCGCAGCATCTGCAAGAGAGCCGACTGGATCATCGGCCCACGCCAGATCATCGCCACTTCCTCGTCGACGAGGAAGCCCATGGACATGACCTTCAGGCCATAATTTTCCATCGGGCGAATGAGGCGACCCTCGATCTGCTGCGGCCGGCCGGAGATCTTCAGGAGGCGGGGCATCGACGGACCGTAGATATCGGCGTCGAGCAGGCCGACCTTGAGGCCATTTGCCTTGAGGGCCAGCGCCAGGTTGACGGACGTGGTCGACTTGCCGACGCCGCCCTTGCCGGAGGCGACGGCAATGATGGCGCCGACACCCGGGATCCCGGCCTTCGCCGGCGCTCCGCCGGCGGGACGCTGCGTATGCGAGTGGCCGGCATGCGATGGTGCCTGGGGCTGCGGCCGCTGCACCGGCGCGCCCGCGGGCGCCGCCTTGCGATCGGCTGTCAGCGCCACCATGGCCGCCTTGATGCCGGGGATTTCGCGCACGACCCGTTCGGCCGCCGCCCGCATCGGCTCCAGTTCCTTGGCGCGATCAGCCGGAACGGTGATCGAGAAGTAGGCCTTGCCGTCGGAAATGAAGACATCCGACACGAGCCCGAGGTCGACAATATTGCCTTCCATGCCCGGGCCGCGCACCGTGCGTAGCTTCTCAAGGACCACTTCTTTTGTGACTTCCGGCATGGCGCCCTCTCATTCTTTTGTTATCCCCTAGATAATCGAGGCCGGGCGCTTCGCCAATGCGACTTGATAGAAAAAGCAAGGGCCACCGCCCGCCCTGGTGTCCGTACATCCGGGATCACCTGAGGCGGGCAGTGGCCCTTTCGGTCGCGACCTTCTTGGGCGCTGTCTTCTTTTTAGTCCCCTCTGGACATGCCCTAGGAAATGCAGGATGCGTGCCAGATTCGACGCCGACGAGAAAATGTCATTATTTCAGTGAGATAACAGAAAGACGCCGTGGATCGCACGCTGTCGATACCTGCCCAGTTTCTGGGCAAGTGTCTGCAAAGCGTCCAATGATGGGGCAAGTCGGCACCGAAAATGAACGATCGGGCCACAGGGCCTGAGATGGCGAAAGCGCCGGCGACAGCCGATACCTCGCGCACAGGGTGCACATCGGGCGAACGAAGGGCGCGCAAGAAATTGCTGAAAGCAAGTACGCCGGAAACCGAGCGGAGGGTTAGCTGATATAGCCCTTCTTCATCGCCTTGACGACCGCCTGGGTGCGGTTCACGGCGTCGAGCTTCTTGGTGACGTGATTGAGGTAGTGGTTGACCGTGTGTTCGGACAGACCGAGGATGCCGGCAATCTCGGCGCTGGTCTTGCCGGCGGCCGTCCAGCTCAGGCACTGGATCTCGCGCTCGGACAATGCGGCACCGCTGGTCTTCCAGACCGAGCCGATCTCAGCGAGGCGATTATAGACATGGATTGCAATCATCTGCAGTTCCATGGTCACCGTCATCGGCAGCTCGACCAGCGGTCCCATCAGGATCACCGCGCCACGCCCGCCTTCGGCGTCGTGCACCGGGAAATAGCTTGCCTGGAAGATGCCGTTCTCGCGCAGCATGGCGATATATTCGGCAGCCGACTCCGGCTTGCCGCCCTCGCCTTCCCAAGCCTCGAGCGTGACCTGGAACGGAGTCGTGGTTTCGCGCAAGCGCCGCACCCCGGTGCTGAAGCGCAGCATCGACAGGCTGTCATACTTGTTCAGCAGTTCCGCCGGCATATTGGATATGACGGTGCTCGCGGCCAGACGCTCGACATCGATCGTCGGAATCGAACAGATCAGAAAAGTCTTGAAACCGAAGACCTGCGTAATCCGCCGCATGTAGCGGATGATGTCGAACTGGGTCTCAAGCTTTGCGATCTCGGACGCGAAATCACCGCCCCGGGGCAGATCTGCGTCAGTCATCCCGGTGGTCATCGTATCCTGCATTCGCGCGTTCCATGGCATTCATCAACTATCAAATAGACCGAGCCGACCGCCAATGCCAACAGATGTTCGAGATTCGCTGCCGTCTCGGCCCAAAAGTCTGTGTATTTCGCCTGTATAGAGCCGTCACGACGGCCAGCATCGCACGCGGTTCGGCCGAAACTCAATTGATGAGGCCGGCACGAACAGCCTTGGCGACGGTCTGGACTCGGTTGACCGAATCCAGTTTGCGCGTCGCGCGGTTCAGGTAGTGGTTGACCGTGTATTCGGACAAGGCGAGGATCTTCGCCATCTCGCTGGTGGTCTTGCCGGCAGCGGCCCAGCGCAGGCACTCCACCTCCCGGCGCGAGAGGCTTCCGGGAACGCGCCGGTCGCGATCGCGGACCTCGCTGAACTTGGCGAAAAGGACACCGGCCCAGAGGTTGAGCTCCTGCAGTTCGTCATTCGACACGACAGGACGGTCGCCGCCGAAAGCGATGGCGGCACGGTGGCCGTTGGCATCATGCACCGGCAGATAGAGGCCGCGTGGCATGTTCGCCTGCTCAAAGACACAGATTGCCGCGTCACCCTTGCCGTCGGACCGGCGGCGCGCCAGCTGATGGGCGTCATAGGTGAAAGGAATGGTGCTGCGGCGCAGGCGCTGGATCACCGGGCTGCCGTTGATCAGGCCGGCGCTGTCATAGCCCTGGAGAAAAGCCGTGGGGTAATTCGTCATGAGCGCATTCGAGGCCAGGCTGTTGCAGCCCGTTTCCGGCACGGCAAGCACCAGGAAGCCACGGAATCCATAGGCATCTGCCACCTGGGCAATCACGCGCCGGATGTCCTCTTCGCAACAAATAGGCCCCCGGACGGTGCGCCCGTCAGGAAGCGTCAACGACGATAAATTCGCACTGAAATCGATCATCTTCCGCCCTTCTCCACATCCGGTCCCAACAAGAGCCGGCCGCTGACGCCGCATGAAGATCACGTCAAAATTTCTACCAATACCAAAATCAAACCAGACTAAGACCATCCACGAACCTGAGTCTGATATATTAAAGCTATCGAGCTTGGAGCGCTACGTCCAGTCGATGTTTCTAATTTACCGTAAAGTGAATTCAAGGTCCACCGCGCCCCGGTCCAAGCCGGATAACGGCCTCCTCGCCGATCGCCTGCGCTGCAGCCCGCACGAGCGCCGCCCAGGCCATCAATTGCTCCATACTGACCCTGTAGGCTGGCCCCGTCACCGAGATGCCGGCAGCGAGTTCGCTACCGGGAATAGTGATGGGTGCGGCGACACAACGGATCTCAGCCTCGTGCTCTTCACGGTCGAAGGCATGGCCGTCGCGGCGGATCTCCTCGATCTCGGCCACCAGCGTTGCGGCCGACCGGTGCGTGTGCGGGGTGAAAGCGCGAAACTCGGTCTTGGCCAGAACACGCTCCAGGTCAGACCGGTCGAGCAACGACAGGGCTGCCTTGCCGATGCCGGTGCAATAGGCCGGCGATGCCTTGCCGATCTGCGAGCTCATCCGCACGGTCTGGCGGCTCTCCACCTTGTCGACGTAAACGATCTCCGCGTCGCGCAGGATGCCGAGGTGCACGGTTTCGCCGGTCAATTCGTGCAACCGCCTGAGATGCGGTTCGGCAACATCGCGAAACCGGTTGGCCGACCAGGAACGATGGGCAAGTGTCAGCAACCGAAGCCCTGGCTCGTAGCAGAGGTCACGCCGCTGGATCAGCAAGCCTTCTTCGACAAGATGGCTCAGCAACCGGTACAAGGTTCCGCGCGGCTGGCCGGACCGGGCAAGGATATCGGTGAAACGCTGCGGGCCGTCGGCCATGACGACGGCTTCGAGAACCGCCATCGCCTTGCCGAGCGTGCCGGTGCCGCGCGCCTCATCCATCCCGACTGTCGCCTCGTTCGTCATCGTCGTTTTCGTGTCTCCGCCAGAGGTCGCAACCTTGCCGCCTGACTTGACAAGCTAGACGCTTCGGCACGATAATTCCAGATAATAAAATCAAGTTCCAAATAATGGAATAAATTGACACATTCAACGGCCTTTGGGGGCAAAGAGGAAACATACCGGTGTCGAGGGTCCAATTTCACGACCTCAAGGACCGCTGCGTACTGATCACCGGCGGCGGCTCTGGGATCGGCGCTGCGCTGGTCGAGGGCTTTTTGCGCCAGGGTGCCCGGGTCGCTTTCGTCGACATCGATGAGCGGGCGAGCCGCGCGCTCACGGAACGACTTTCCGGCGAAACCGGTATAGCGCCACAGTTCATACACGCGGACCTGCGCGACATTGAGGCCCTGCAGGCAGCGGCGCTCAAGGCGGCAGACGTGCTTGGCGCAATCCATGTCCTTGTCAACAATGCCGCACGCGACGACCGCCAGGAACTCGACGCCGTGAGCGCGGCGAGCTGGGACGAGAGCCAGGCGGTCAATCTTCGGCATGTCTTCTTCATGAGCCAGGCCGTCGCGCCGCACATGCGCCTTTCCGGCGGCGGCTCGATCGTCAATTTCTCATCGATCGCCTACCTGCTCAACATGGGCGAGATCCCGGCCTATGCGACCGCAAAAGCGGGGATTGTCGGCCTCACCAAATCGCTCGCTGGCAAGCTCGGGCCCGAAAACATCCGCGTCAACGCGATCCTGCCCGGCATGATCGTCACTGAACGGCAAAAGCGGCTGTGGCTCGACGATGCTGCGATCGCCAGGATGCAGGAAAGGCAATGCCTGAAGCGCAGCCTGACGGCCGACGACCTTGTCGGCCCCTGCCTCTTTCTCGCATCGGACTGCTCCTCGGGCATGACCGCACAAATTATGATCATTGATGGAGGCGCACTTTGATGACGGCAGCCTATTATGCCGCGGTCGACTGGGGAACCACGAGTTTCCGGCTGTGGATCATCGGCGAGGATGGTTCGGTGCTTGCCGAACGCCGCAGCGGCGAAGGCATGACCACTGCGACGAAGGCCGGCTTCCATGCCATCCTGGAAAAGCATCTCGCTGCCGTCGATGCGCCCGGGCACCTGCCGGCCATCATCTGCGGCATGGCCGGCGCCAAGCAGGGCTGGGTGGAAGCCGGCTATCTCGACACGCCTGCAGCCCTTGGCGATATTGCCGCCCGTGCAGTCGCCGTGCCGGACATGGACCGCGACATCCGCATCCTGCCGGGCCTCGCCCAAAGGGACAAACGCCATCCCGATGTGATGCGCGGCGAGGAAACGCAATTGCTCGGCGCGGCCAGAGAACTCGGCAGCGGCAGGCACCTCGTCTGCATGCCGGGAACGCACAGCAAATGGGTTCGCCTCGAGGATGGTGCAGTCAGTGGCTTCTCTACCTTCATGACCGGCGAATTGTTCGATGTGATCTCGAAGCATTCGATCCTCAGCCACTCGATCGCGGACGCCCACGCCTTTTCCGGTGATCATCCCGCCTTTGCGGCGGCCGTGGCCGAGGCCCGCACCAATCCGGCGCTTGGCACCAGCCTGATCTTCGGCGCGCGCGCCGGGCAGTTGCTGCATGGCGCAAGCGCGACCGACGCCAAGGCGTTGCTGTCGGGCACGTTGGTCGGCCTCGAGATCGCCGGCGCGCTGGCTTCAGCCAGTACGATCGACAGCATCTGCCTCGTCGCCTCCGGTTCACTCGGTGCGCTTTACCATGCCGCCCTCGAAAGCCTCGACTGCCCGCTGCGGGTGATCGATGCCGACACGGCCGTCCGCGCCGGCCTCTCGACTGCCGCCCAGGCGATCTGGCCTCTCTGAACGAAAGACAAACTCATGACCCGCATCCCCTTCCCGCCGATGAAGTACCCGCTGATCGCCATCTTGCGCGGTCTCAAGCCCGAGGAGACCGAGGGCGTCGTCGGCGCGCTGATCGAAACCGGCTTCACCGCGATCGAGATCCCGCTGAACTCCCCCGATCCGTTCCGCTCGATCGAGACTGCGGTGAAAATGGCGCCGGAAAATTGCCTGATCGGTGCCGGCACGGTGCTGGCGACGGCGCAGGTGGAGCAGCTTGCCAATGTCGGCGGGCGGCTGATGGTGAGCCCCAACGTCGAGCCGGCGGTGATTTCCCTCGCAGCAAAGAAGGGCATGGTCACCATGCCAGGCGTGCTCACCCCGACCGAGGCGCTTTCGGCGGCCGCCGCCGGCGCGACCGGCCTGAAGTTCTTCCCGGCAAGCGTGCTTGGACCCGCGGGCATCACCGCGATCCGCGCGATCCTGCCGCCGGACCTCGAGATCGCCGCCGTCGGTGGCGTTTCCGACACGAATTTCGGTGACTACGCCAAGGCCGGCATTCGCAGCTTCGGCCTCGGCTCGAGCCTCTACAGGCCCGGCATGAGCGCGGCCGAAGTGCGCGAACGCGCCGTCGCAACAATCAAGGCCTATGACGCCGTCTACGGAGCACGCTGATGAGCGATACCATCCCTTTTTCCGGCAGCATCCTTTGCGAATCGACCTCGATCCTCGGGGAAGGCCCGACCTACGATCCGGCCACCGGCACCGCCTGGTGGTTCAACATCAAGGGCCAGGAACTGCATGAATTGCACCTCGAAACCGGCCGCAAGACCGTGCACGCCCTGCCGTTCCTCGGCAGCGTGCTGGCCGTCATCGATCCGTCGCGGCAGTTGATCGCATCCGACCAGGGCCTCTTCCTGCGCGATACCCAGACGGGCGCCTTCAGCCTCGTCACCACGCTTGAGGACAAGCCCGGCAATCGCTCGAACGATGGTCGTGTCCACGCTTCCGGTTCACTGTGGATCGGCACCATGGGCCGCAGCGCCGAGAAGGGCGCCGGCGCGATCTATCACGTGGTCGGAACGAAGGTGACGAAGCTCTACGACCGGGTCACCATTCCGAACAGCATCTGCTTTTCGCCGGACGGAACCGTCGCCTATTTCGTCGATACCGACATCAACCACCTGATGCGCGTCGATATCGATGCCGAGACGGGTCTGCCGAAGGGCGAGCCGAGCCTGCTTGTCGACGGCAGCGGCGAGAAGGGCGGCATCGACGGGTCTGTGTGCGATGCCGAGGGCCTGATCTGGAACGCCCGTTGGGGCAGCGGTACGGTCGATGTCTACCGACCCGACGGGGCGCGGATCGCGCGCTACGCCATGCCGACGAGCCAGCCGAGCTGCACGGCCTTCATCGGACCGAAAGCCGACCGCATGCTGGTGACATCCGCCTGGCAGGACCTGGATGAGGCAACGCGTGCGGCTGATCCGCATGCCGGCAAGACCTTCGACCTCGGCGTCAGCGTCAAGGGCCGGTTCGAACCGTCGTTCCGCCTTTAAAGCGGAACCTCTTGGCGAAGCGCCAATAAAAAGTCATACAATTCAGCCAGGCGTTTCATCGCATGGTGAGGAGGAAGCTCGCATGAGCGACAAGAAGAAAGAACTGCGCAGCCGCCACTGGTACGGCGGCACCGACAAGGATGGGTTTATCCATCGCTCCTGGATGAAGAACCAGGGATTTCCGGACCACGTTTTCGATGGTCGGCCGATCATCGGCATCTGCAACACCTGGTCGGAGCTGACGCCATGTAACAGCCACCTGCGCATCCTGGCAGAGGGCGTGAAGCGCGGCGTGTGGGAAGCCGGCGGATTTCCGGTCGAGTTCCCGGTCTCCTCGCTCGGCGAAACGCAGATGCGCCCGACGGCGATGCTGTTTCGCAACCTGCTCGCCATGGACGTCGAAGAGGCGATCCGTGCCTATGGCATCGACGGCGTCGTGCTGCTCGGCGGCTGCGACAAGACCACGCCCGGCCAGCTGATGGGGGCCGCCTCCGTTGACCTGCCGACGATCGTCGTTTCCTCCGGCCCGATGCTGAACGGCAAGTGGAAGGGCAAGGACATCGGCTCCGGCACCGACGTCTGGAAATTCTCCGAAGCCGTGCGTGCCGGTGATATGAGCATGCAGGAATTCATGGCGGCCGAAAGCGGCATGTCGCGCTCGCCGGGCGTCTGCATGACCATGGGCACCGCGACGACCATGGCCTCGATCGTCGAGGCCATGGGCCTGTCGCTGCCGACCAACGCCGCCCTTCCCGCGGTCGACGCCCGTCGCATGGCGCTGTCGCACATGACGGGAAAACGCATCGTCGAAATGGTGCATGAAGACCTGCGTCTGTCGAAGGTGCTGACCAAGAAGAACTTCGAAAACGGCATCATCGCCAATGCCGCCGTCGGCGGTTCGACCAATGCCGTCGTGCACTTGCTGGCGATTGCCGGTCGCGCCGGCGTCGACCTCTGTCTCGAGGACTTCGATCGCGTCGGCAGCCAGGTGCCGTGCATCGTCAACTGCATGCCTTCGGGCAAGTACCTGATCGAGGATCTTGCCTATGCGGGCGGCCTGCCGGCGGTGATGAACCGCATCCAGCACCTGCTGCATGCCGATGCGCCGACGGTCTTCGGTTTGCCGATCAGCAAATACTGGGAAGATGCCGAAGTGTTCAACGACGACGTCATCCGTCCGCTAGACAACCCGCTTCGGGCGGCCGCCGGCATCCGCGTGCTCAAGGGCAACCTTGCGCCGAACGGCGCTGTCATCAAGCCGTCGGCGGCAAGCGAGCATCTGCTGGTCCACGAAGGCCCGGCCTATGTCTTCGAGACCATCGAGGATCTGAAGGCGAAGATCGACGATCCGGACCTGCCGGTGACCGAGGACACTATTTTGGTGCTCAAGGGTTGCGGACCAAAGGGC
Organism: Ensifer sp. MJa1; assembly: GCF_037026475.1. Lineage (NCBI taxonomy): Bacteria > Pseudomonadati > Pseudomonadota > Alphaproteobacteria > Hyphomicrobiales > Rhizobiaceae > Ensifer > Ensifer sp. MJa1. The sequence goes on from NZ_JAKUMO010000004.1 coordinate 17,379, forward strand.
TACCCCGGAATGGCCGAAGTCGGCAACATGCCGATCCCGCGGCGGCTGGTCGAAAAGGGCGTGCGCGACATGGTGCGCGTCTCCGACGCCCGCATGTCGGGCACCGCCTTCGGCACCGTCGTCCTGCATGTCAGCCCGGAATCGAACGCCGGCGGGCCGCTCGCGATCGTCAAGACCGGCGATCGCATCCGTCTCGATGCGATGAAGGGCGAACTCAACCTGATGATCAGCGAGGAAGAGTTTGCCGCGCGCATGGCCGCCTGGCAGGCGCCGCCGCAGAAATGGACGCGCGGCTACTACAAGCTCTACCAGGACACAGTGCTGCAGGCAGACAAGGGTGCCGACCTCGACTTCCTCGTCGGCGGTAGTGGCAGCGAAGTGCATCGCGAAAGCCACTGACAGCGCGGCTCGCCAACCAACCTCTGGAAGCTTCAGATACCCCGCCCATCCGGCGGGGTATTTTTATCCGGCAAGCGATGAGACAGGCAGAACGAAGCAGCAGGCTATTTCCCGCCTTGCCAGAAGTATCCGCAAGCACAATCACGAATTCAGAAGGAAACCGAGTATCATCATAAAATACTAAAATACATAAATTCGGAATGGATAATAAACTTCCGCGCGAAGCATAGATAACCTGCAGCAGCTGCCCCGAAAGACGATCAACCGGGCTTCAGTGCACTTTCGCTGCTGAATTTTTTGCCTGTTTTTTCGGAACCGTTCCTGAATCCGGGCGTTGAGACCGTATCACCGGTGCGGTGAAGCTGGCAAAAGCAGCCAGACCGCGCCTTGATCGACAACGTCAAGGAAAGGCAGTTTGACATGACCAAGAAATTCGCAACGACCGTCGCGGCCGGCGCACTTCTCGCGGGCCTTGCTGTCGCCCCGGTGGCTTTTGCGCAGGATGCAGCCAAGCCCCAGACAGATCAGGTGCAGACGGACCAGACGCAGACGATGCAGCCGGTTCCGGGCGCCGAGGCTCCTGCCGAGCAGATGCAGACGAACGACCAGGCACAGACAAAGCCCCCGATTGCCGAGGAACCCGCTGATCTTGCCAAGTCCGACGCCACCTATCTGACCGAGCAGGCCAGCGACCAGATCGCCGCCAGCACCTATATCGGCCAGACCGTCTACAACGCCGGTGACGAGAGCATCGGTGAGATCAACGACCTGATCATGAAGAAGGACGGCGGCGTCGAAGCAGCCGTGATCGGTGTCGGTGGTTTCCTGGGCATCGGTGAAAAGAACGTCGCCGTGCCGTTCGACCGCATCGCGATTGCCGAGCAGCCGAACACGGACGACCTGAAGCTGACGACGACAGAAACCGTCGACACGCTGAAGGCCGCGCCGGACTTCAAGACGAAGGCACAGCAGGTTGCCGAACAGAACGCCAACCAGCCGGTCGATACCTCGACCACGTCTTCGACCACGACGACGGCACCGGCCCAGCCGATGCAACAGGGTACCGAGCAGCCGCAGCAGTAAGGCTGCGGCTCAATACGCCTACCAAATACGCCTTCCAGCGAGCGGCGGTGCCGGGCACCGCCGCTTTCGCTTGACTTCAAACTCGCATTCCGCAACGCGAAGCATCATAGATGCCAGTGTGCATCGTGGCCTTATCGTCAGTACCACGCATCCGCCATGCTCTCCTTGCGACGCGTGACATAGTCTACCAGCGCCTCATCCATAGCCACGTCCAAAGGCGGCGCCTCGTATTCGGCAAGCGTCTTCTTCCAGGCGCGGTTGGCGCGGGTCGCCATGTCCGTCTCGCCCTCCTCGACCCATTTCTCAAACGGCTCATTGTCAGAGAGTGCGGCATCCCAGAAGGCGGTCTGGTAGTTGCGCATCGTATGGTCACAGCCGAGGAAATGGCTGCCGGGACCGACCTGGAGGAAGGCGTCCATGGCCAGCGTGTTGTCGTCGACGACGACGCCGGCGAGATAGGAATGCAGCGCGCCACAGAAATCCGTGTCCATCACGAACTTCTCGTAGGACATGGCAAGCAGACCGTCGACGAAACCGGCCGAATGCAGGATGAAGTTGGCGCCGCAGTGTACTGCCGACAACATCGACATCGCGCCTTCCTGCATCGCTTGCGCGTCGGGCAGCTTGGAGTTGGAGAAGTTGCCGGCACAGCGCAGCGGCAAGCCAAGCCGGCGCGCGAGCTGGCCGACGACCATGCTGCCGATCGCCGGCTCCGGCGTGCCGAAGGTCGGCGAGCCCGAACGCAACGACATGGATGACAGGAAGTTGCCGAAGATCACCGGCGCGCCCTTGCGCTCTAGCTGGGTCAGCGCACAGCCGGCAAGCGTCTCGGCATAGGACTGGGCAATCGCGCCGGCATTGGTAACCGGCCCCATGGCGCCGCCGAGGATGAAGGGCACGATCACCGCCGCCTGGTTGGCCCGCGCATAGGCGCGCAGCGACTTCGTCATCGTCCCGTCCCAGACGAGCGGCGAGTTGACGTTGACATTGCCGAGGATGACGCAGTTCTGGTCGACGAAATCGCGACCGAAGAGGATGCGCGCCATCTCGATCGAATCTTCTGCCCGATCTTCGGCAGTGATCGACCCCATGAAGGCACGATCCGAATACTTGATATGGCTGTAGACCATGTCGAGGTGGCGCTTGTTGACCGGCACGTCGACCGGCTCGCAGATGGTACCACCGGAATGGTGCAGCCAGGGGCTCGACTGGGCGAGCTTGATCAAATTGCGGAAGTCCTCGATCGTGCCGTAACGCCGGCCCTTGTCGAGATCCATGACGAAAGGAGAGCCGTAGGCCGGCGAGAAGACCACGTTGTTGCCGCCGATCTCGACATTGCGCGCCGGGTTGCGCGCATGCTGGGTGAACTGCCGCGGCGCGGAGGCCACGATCTCCTTCAGCATCCCAGGCTCGAAGGTCACCCGCACACCATCAACCTTTGCGCCAGCGCGCCTCCAGTGGTCGAGCGAGACTGGGTCGTCGCGGAACTCGATGCCGACTTCTGCCAGGATGCGATCGGCGACTGCCTCGATCCGCAACAGACTTTCCTCACCGAGAATATCGTAGGTGGGGATGTTTCTGATGATGTAGGGAACGCCGAGGCTTCGACCGACACCCTCGCGCCGCTGTGAACGTGCGCCCCGCGTCCGTCTCGGTGCCGTCTCGGTTGCTGCCAATGCCGTATCCATTCTTACATCCTCCCATCACCTGAGATGATGCTATGGGTGAAAAATCCCGCTGTAACGCTGGAAAAATTCGACCCATGCGATAAGCTTGGTTTATGGAAAATCTGCGCCGCCTGCTTCCCTCTGCCGCGAGCCTCATCGTTTTCGAGGCTGCCGGCCGCCACCAGAACTTCACCCGCGCCGCCAATGAGCTTGGCATGACCCAGGCCGCCGTGTCCTATGCGATCCGCGGCCTTGAGGAGCAGTTGGGCGTACCCTTGTTTCACCGGGTGCATCGAGCCGTGGAACTGACCGAGGCCGGTGAGAAATTCCATGCCGACGTGTCTGTGGGCCTATCGCGCATCCAGAAGTCGGCCGAAGACATCCGCGCCAAGGGCCGCGAAACCAACGTGACGCTTGCGGCCTCGACGGCCTTTGCCTCGATGTGGATGCTGCCGCGCCTCAACCGCATGCGCGAGGACCTGCCGGAGATCGACCTTCGGATCCAGACCAGCATGCGTGACCTCGATCTTGAGGAAGAGCCGATCCCGCTCGGCATCCGTGGCGGCGACCCCAGCCACTGGCCACGCTATCACGCCGCCCTGCTTGCCGAGGAGGTGGTCAACGCCGTCGCGACGCCCGCCTATATCGACGAACATGGCCTGCCAAGGACCGCCGCCGACCTCTTGCGGCACAATCTCATCCATCTCGAGGAGCCGGTTCGGCGGGCCTGTGACTGGACCGAGTGGTTTGCAAGCGCCGGATTGGCCTATCCGAAGCAAGCACGGCGTCTGACGATCAACGATTACGTGCTGGTGATCCAGGCGGTGCTTTCAGGTGAAGGGGTGGCGCTCGGTTGGGAACATCTGATCTATCCGCAGATCCGCTCCGGCGCCTTGGTGCCGGTCGCCGGTCACGTGCTGAAGACCGGGCTTGCCTTCTACGTCGTCTGGCCGCGCTCACGCGAGCTCAATGCCCAGGCGAAAAGGGTCAGGGACTGGCTGCTGGAGGAAGGACGGCGTGACCGAGCCGCCATGACAGGCGCAGACGGATAGGCAGGCTCAGGCCTGGACCGAGACGTCGCGATAGCGGTCGGAGAGATAACGCATCGTCGCCACCGCATCGGCGGGCTTGCCGTAGAAATAGCCCTGCCCCAGGCCACAGCCGAGCGCCTTCAGCTTCAGCGCTTCGGAAAAATCCTCGATGCCTTCGGCGACGACTTCCAGCTCAAGGCCTTCACACATCGAGACGATCGCCTTGATGATGTGCTCGGAGGCCCGGTCCGCGGAGATGCGCGAGACGAAGGCGCGGTCGATCTTGACCTTGTCGAAGGAGAAATCCCTGAGACGGCCGAGGCTCGACTGGCCGGTGCCGAAATCGTCGAGCGAGACGCGCACGCCGGCCGCACGCAGCTCCGAAACGATCTTCTGGGCAATGTCCGCATCGGCCATGACCGCCGTCTCCGTGATTTCCAGCTCCAGGCGGCGCGGATCGAGGCCGATCTGGCCGATGATCGACAGCAGCCGCCGGCTGGTGGACGGGTCCATAAGCTGCGCCGAGGAGAGATTGAACGAGAGGAAGAGTTCCTTCGGCCAGGAGAGCGCGGCATGGGCCGCCTTGCGCAGCAGGACTTCTGCAAGCGAATCGATAAAGCCACGTTCCTCGGCAAGCGGCACGAACACGGCCGGAGAGACATAACCGAGATCGGCGTCACACCAGCGCGCCAAGGCTTCGAAACCGACGACCGCATCGTTGCGCAGATCGACGATCGGCTGGAAATGCACGTCGACTTCGTTGGCGATGATGGCGTTGCGCAGCGCCTGCTCGAGCTGCGTGGCGCGCTTCATCTCCTGCGCGATTTCCTGAGAATAGACGGTGATCTGGCCACGGCCGCGGCGCTTCGAGCGGTAGAGCGCCGTGTCGGCACTCTTCAACAGGTCCTCGAACACCTCGCCGGCAAAGGGATAGACGGCAAATCCGAAGGATGCGGAAAGGCGAACGTGGCGATCGCCAAGATCGAAGGGCGCCGACAGCACCTCCTTCAGCATCTGCCCGATCTTCTCGGCGCCCTTGCGCTCGAAGACGAGCGGCAGGACGAAGGCGAATTCGTCGCTTTCGGAGCGCGTGATCGTCGCGCCCTCCGGCGCACAGGCTTTCAGCCGGTAGGCCACCTGGCACAGGATTTCGTCGCCGGCCGCCGGTCCGAACAGATCGTTGATCGGCTTGAAGCCATCGATATTGGCAAGGCCGATGGTGAAGGGTGCAGGGTCGCTGGCCCGTTCCTGCGCCAGGTCAAGCACGGTTTGGCGCAGGCAGCAGGCATTGCCAAGACCGGTCAGCGGATCGATATGCCCGGTCGCTGCGGGCATGGCACGGCCAATGCGGTGATAGGGCGTTTCGACCGTCGTCATGGCCCGGTCCTCGCGGCTCGTCCGAAGGAAGTCGACAGCCCCGTTACCGGCAACAGCCCGTCCCGCGACGCGGACCGGCTCTGCCGTTCCGACACGGCCGGGTCTTCAGAAACAGGGAAGGCGGGATCCATTCGGGCGGGCTCTACACTTTAGCGGCAATTCGGAGCAGACGATCGCAATCGGCGGTTAATAATCCGATATCGCTCCGCTCCAAGATCTGCCATTGCGCCTCCCCAATTCTAGCGAGTTGACACGTGCGTGCCTCAACCTGTCGTTCGCATCGCCTTTGCCGGCATGAATTTTCTCAAGACCGCCTCGATCATGTCCGGGCTCACCGGCTTCATGATGTGGTCGTCCATCCCTGACGCCTTGCATTGCTGCAGATCGATATCGAGTGCCTGTGCGGTGACGCCGATGATCGGCGTTTTCTGGTTGCGCGGCTTTTCGGCCGCCCTGATGGCTACGGTCGCATCGAACCCATTCATGACCGGCATCGACACATCCATCAGCACGAGGGACGGCTGCAATTCGTGCCAGAGTTCGACGGCTTCCCAGCCGTTGGCGGCAATGCGATGGGAGACGCCAAGCCCCTCGAGGATCTGGGTGAAGACGAACTGGTTGATCTGGTTGTCCTCGGCGACGAGTACATCGACCTGGGGTGCCGGCAAGGGTGCGGCGATGTCCTCGCCCTCGAAGGACAGCGTCCAATCGGGCTCAGGCATGGCCGGCGACGGTGCCCGTTCGGAGCAGACGCGGAACACATCCGCAAGCACGGCGGCACCGTCCTGCCCAGCGGAGACCGAAAGCACGGGGCAGTTCCGCCACGCCCCGGCAACATGCTGCCGCTCGGGAAAGGCCGCATCGAGCAGCAGGACATCGAGCTTGATGCCAGCATCATCGACCACGCGGCCGAAGGCCCGCAGCTCGTCCGCATCACGCACGGCACAGGCGTCCAGCCCCGAACCGCGAAGGCGCGCGACCAGCCGTTCCTCCACCATGTGATCGCCGGTCGCAACAAGGACGCGAAGGCCACGGGCGGGCAAGGTCTCGATCATCGAACCGGCTTCGACGAGTTGCTGGACGTTCAGCGCGCGGAAGGGATCATAGAAATTCTGCGCCGCCGCAAAGATACTGTAATCGCTGATCTGCAGACCGGCCTGGGCGGGAGCGTCCTCGCCGCCATGATACCAGACGGCAATGTCGGTCACGTCGTTCATGCAGGTGACGACGAAATGCCGGCCCGGCATGCCGACGCGATACTTGCGCGTCAGTACCCACAAATCACTGCCGTCGGCGCGCACGATATGCTCGGCCTGCGAATGTGGCTTGCCGGTATCGAGCACCATCCGGTCGGATTGCTCGAAGCGCTCGGCAAGCTCGCTTTCGACCAGGTCCCAGGCAGAGCGGCCGAGGATGGCGTCCTGCGGCAGATCGTGGATGAGGCAGAAGGCCTTGTTGACGGCGATGTAGTTGAGATTGCGGTCCTTGACGCAGATCGGATTGGGTTGGGCGTCGAGGATCTGCTCGGTCAACTCGACACGTTCAAGGTCTGTCTGGAGCTGGTCGTCCCGTTTTTTCTGGTCGGATACGTCGGTGATCGACAGGATGCCCATGCCGCTCGACAGACGGCGCTTGCGCATCGAGACCCAACGCGTACGCCCGGCGCGCTCGATGCTCTCGTAGCGCTCGCGCCAATGAAGCGCCATGTGCTCGGCGATCCAGTCCTCGCGATTGGTGCGCCGACGGCTGCTTTCCGGAACGGTTCCCGGGCGAACGCCGGTGTCATAAACGGCACCAAGAAAATCCCTGAGCCGCGTGCCGGGCATCAGGATCTCCGGCGGCACCGGAAAATACTGCAGCATCGTGCGGCTGGCGAAGAGAATGGTATCGTCCCGACTGCAGACAAGCACAGCGATGCCGAGCGCGTCGCAGCTCGACTCGAGAATGACCCTGTTGATGTCCGCGCCGTTTGGCGCCCCATCGTTCATCGCGCTGTCCTCATTCGCCTTGCCGCGCGTTTCCTGGAATCTCCTCCGATTCAAGGAAAGCTGCGGCCAATCGAAGTGCCACGGCGGCCCGGCATGTCTGGCAGGACACGCGGCGCTGTAGCGGCGGTTTCTTTTCGGGACATGCTGGGGTGGCCTTGGAAGGCGTCGTTTCGAGCGAGGGAATGCAACGTCCAGCTACGCCGCAGGGCTCAAAAGACAAAACCCGTGATCATTCAGGTTGTTGTGGAAAATCGCAGCAGAGTGTTAAGGGGCAATTAAGCTGCGGGCTCATTTTTCGGCGGAGCGAAAGCCCGGTTCGCACGTCCGTCGGTCGGCGCCTTTATCCACCGGGGACGAGGCACCATTTCCCCTTTCGTTTCCCAGCCGAATCCCGGAAAATAGGCCATGGCCATCAAGCAGCTTTCAGAGACCCTCATCAACCAGATCGCCGCCGGCGAAGTGATTGAACGCCCCGCCAGCGCCGCCAAGGAGCTGATCGAGAACGCGCTCGACGCCGGCGCGAGCCGAATTGAGATCGCCACCGCCGGCGGCGGCAAGACGCTGCTGCGCGTGACCGACAACGGCTCGGGCATGACGCCCCATGACCTCGAGCTCGCAGTTCGAAGGCACTGCACGTCGAAGCTCGACGACAGCCTTTTCGATATCCGCACGCTGGGCTTTCGCGGCGAGGCGCTGCCGTCGATCGGCTCGGTCGCCCGCCTGTCGATCACCACACGCACGGCCGGCGCCAGCGAGGGCGCGGTGATCACCGTCACCGGTGGAAAGACCGAGGCTGTTCGCCCCTCGCCCGCCAATACGGGTACGGTCGTCGAAGTCCGCGACCTTTTCTTCGCGACGCCGGCGCGGCTCAAATTCATGAAGACCGAGAAGGCGGAAGCTGCGGCGATCTCCGAAGTGGTGCGTCGCATGGCGATCGCCTTTCCGGCGGTTCGCTTCGTGCTCTCAGGCAGCGACCGCTCGACGCTCGAGTTCCCGGCAACCGGCGACGACCGCCTGGCGCGCATGGCCCAGGTGCTCGGCAAGGATTTTCGCGACAATGCGATCGAAATCGATGCGGCGCGCGAGGACGTTGAACTCACCGGCTTTGCCGGCGTGCCGACCTACAATCGCGGCAACTCGCTGCAGCAATATCTTTTCGTCAACGGCCGACCGGTCCAGGACAAGCTTTTGCTGTCGGCAATCCGCGCCGCCTATTCGGAAACGATCCCGAGCGGCCGCTACCCGGTGGCGGTGCTGTCGATCACGCTCGATCCGGCCCTCGTCGACGTCAACGTGCATCCGGCGAAGTCCGATGTTCGCTTCCGCGATCCCGGCCTCATCCGCGGGCTGATCATCGGCGCGATCCGTGAAGCGCTGTCGCGCGACGGCGACCGCGCAGCGACGACGGGCGCGCGCGGCATGATGCAGGCCTTCCGTTCCGGATCCTACCGCCCGCCGCCCTGGACGCCTGAGACGTCTCCCTCCCGGCCGGCGCAATTCGGCGCCATGCTGCGTACGCTTGCGGAACCGTCGCAGGCAAGCTTCGCCACCCTTGCAACGCCCTCGGCACGCATCGCCACGCCGCTCGAGCGCGAGGCGCCCGTGCCGGCACAGGAAGCACCGCAACCGCAATCCTTCCCGCTTGGTGCCGTCAGGGCGCAGCTCCACGAAAACTACATCGTTGCCCAGACGAACGACGGTCTGGTCATCGTCGACCAGCATGCCGCCCATGAACGCCTGGTGTTCGAAGCCATGCGCACCGCGCTGCATTCACGGCCGGTTGCCGCCCAGGCGCTGTTGATCCCGGAAATCGTCGATCTTGCCGAGGACGATTGCGATCGGCTGATGGCGCATGCGGCGGAATTTTCCCGTCTTGGCCTTGCCATCGAGCGCTTCGGCCCCGGCGCGATCGCCGTGCGCGAGACGCCGGCGATGCTGGGCGAAATGGATGCGGTGGGGCTGGTGCGCCAGCTTGCGGACGAGCTTGCCGAATGGGATACGGCCAGTGGGCTGACCAGCCGGCTCGAGTATCTCGCAGCGACCATGGCCTGCCACGGATCGGTTCGCTCCGGCCGGCGCATGCGCACCGAGGAGATGAATGCGCTCTTGCGGCAGATGGAGGCGACGCCAGGCTCCGGCCAGTGCAATCACGGCAGGCCGACCTATATCGAACTCAAGCTTTCTGATATCGAACGATTGTTCGGCAGGAGCTGATCGCACGCGGACCGGCGAAAAGCGGCTGGCATTTTGCCGGAGGTCGGGCTAGACCAGAGAACAATCACCCTGGACGCAATGGGCAAAGAGCATGATGAACCGGTTTGAAGGAAGCGCATCGCGCGAAGCGAAGATCCGCTATCTCGACGGCGACTTCCAGATCGTCCTTGCCGGCTCGCATGTAATCTGTGCCATGACGGGCAAGACCATCCCGGTCGACGAACTGCGTTACTGGAGCGTCGCCCGTCAGGAAGCCTATGTCGATGCGGAAGCGTCGCTCGAGGCAGAAAAGCGTGCCGGCGCGTTGCCGAACCAGCGGCGCTAAGGGCAAAGACCGAGACTGGCCGGCGGCTTTCGGCCGCCTTGCTTCCCCAGCCAGCAAATCCAACCACTACTTGGCGGCGCCTTCGCGCAGTTTGCGCGCCCGGGCCGCTGTCACCGCCGTCTCGATGATCTTCTTCGGCGCGGAAGGATCGTCGAACCGGACATCGATCTCGATCACGCGGCTTGCCGCGGCAAGCTCGCCCGCGCGCCCATGGCCCGGTTCAAGGCGGACCAGGTCCTTGGCGGTCGTGACCAGCGTGCAGCCGAGAGCCGCCGCCCGATCGATGAGGTCATCGATCTCGTCGTCGGAGAAATGGTGATGGTCCGGGAAGCTGCGGGTTTCCTCGACGATAGCGCCGGTCTCGCGCACCGTGCGATAAAACTTCTCCGGATCGGCGATCCCGGCCCAGGCCAGAACCTTGACGCCGTCAAGCGATCCGTCGTCGAGCCGCACCACATCCGCCTCGTAGATCTGCTTGCCGGCGCGGGCGGCCCGGCGGATCAGGGCATCGGCCTCAGTGCCGCCGCCGATCTTCAAAAGCGCCGTGGCGTGACGAAGCTGGTTGGACAAGGGCGCGCGCACGGGCCCCGACGGCACGAGATAGCCGTTGCCGATGCCGCGGCGTGAATCGATCACCAGCAGGGCAAAGTCGAAGGCGAGCCGCGCACTCTGGAAGCCGTCATCCATGATGATGATGTCGACGCCTTCCTTCACCAGCCGGCGGGCGCCATCGACACGGCGGCGGCAAACGACGGTCAGCGCTTCGCGTGCGAGCAGCAGCGGCTCGTCGCCGACATCACGGGCACGGTGGTGTTCTGGGTCGACAACGGTCGTTACGTCGAGCGAGCCACCGTAACCGCGGCTGAGGAAACCGGGCTTCAGGCCTTTCTCGCGAACGACGCGGGCGAGCGCGATGGCGGTCGGCGTCTTGCCGGCTCCGCCGACGGTAAAGTTGCCGATGCAGATGACCGGGACCGGGACCGAAGCCCGGCGGGCGCGATCCATGCGCATGCCGGCGATACGGCCGTAGAGCCACGAAAACGGCCACAATGCGCGAGCACGCCAATCCGCCTTGGTCCACCAGAATGGCGGCGCTTCCGATACCATCTTCGTTCCGTGGCCCCCGGCCCCTGCAGTCCTCCTCTGCGGGAAGGACGAAAACTGTTGCCCGCCGGAAATGCTCAGCGACGGATTGCCACAAAAAACGTCAGAACGCGAAAAAACGCAAGCGGCGCAAATGTCCGCAGGCGCGTGGAAGGCAATCCGGCCGTGCGGCGAAGGTCCGGCAGTGCGTGGCGCAGCCCTTAAAGGATCGCCTCGAGTTCGGTGATGTCGGCCAGGCAATGGTCGGACGCCGCTGCAAGCGACTGGCGCGAACCGGTTCCGGTCAAGACCGCGACCGTCATGCCGACGCCCGCATTGCGCCCCATGTGCATGTCGTGATTGTTGTCACCGACGACGACGACCTGGCGTGGATCAAGGCCGGTCGCGGCGCAGAAGCCGTGAACCATGCCCGGCTCCGGCTTGACGCCGTAGCCGCTGTCGTAACCGGCGACATAATGCAGATAACCATCGAAGCCGAAGCGCTTCGCCGTCTCGCGGATCGAACGTTCGTTATCGCTGGAGGCAACGCCGAGGCGATAGCCCCTTGCATGCAGGCCGGCGAAGAAGGCACCAAGGTCGGTGACAGGCACCGCATATTCCGCCGAACGCGCGAACAGGCCGTCGAGCAGGGCCGTCAGTTCAGCAATCTTGAAGGGCGCACCAGCCTCGACGAATCCGGTCGCGATCTCCACCGTGTTGCCGGCAGCCAGCAGACTGTCGGGCAGGACATGGCCGGTCTCGGCATCCATGCCGCCGGCCTTGAGCAGCGCGCGTGCCAGCGCCTCGTCACCCCTCGCCGCGATCCGAGCCAGTTCGTAGTTCACCGGCACCCAGCTCTTGGCGTAGTCGAGCAGGGTTCCATCCTTGTCGAACAGGATACCGGCAATGGCTTTGGCTGCTGTCATGGCGGGTGGTCGTCTCCTGCTGCGGATCAGCCGTCGGTGGGCGGATTGAGACGTGCCTTGACGACGAGCGGATTGATATAGGGCTCAAGCCCCTTCATCGTCGCCGACAGTGCACCGCGCATTTCTTGCACGGTTTCGAGCCCGGCATCGATCATCGAGCGACGCATGTCGTCGTTGGCGAGCAGATAGTTGACGCCCTTGGCCAGCATCTCGACATCGCGCACGATCTTGGCGCTGCCGTTCTTCGCCAGCGTCTGGTAGGTCTCGCGAAAGTTCTGGACGTTGCCGCCAGACAGGATCGCACAGCCGAGCATGGCCGGCTCCAGCGGGTTCTGGCCGCCCTCGGCAAACAGCGAGCGGCCGACGAAGGCGACTTCGGTCAGGCGTAGATAGAGGCCCATCTCGCCGATCGTATCGCCAAGGAAGATATCGACATCCGGCGTCAGCGGGTCGCGCCGGGTCCGGCGGGCAACCTTCAGCCCCTTGGCGGTCAGGGCCGCCTCGATCCCGTCGCTGCGCTCGGGATGGCGCGGGACGATGATCGTCAGAAGGCCCGTGCGCTCCTTCAGCGCGCGGTGCACGACGCCGGCCGCGTTCTCTTCGCCTTCAAAGGTCGAGATCGCCGCCCAGGTCTTTCGCTGGCCGATCTGCTGACTGTATTCCTTCAGCGCCTGCGGGTCATGCGGCGGCGCATCGGTGTCGACCTTCAGGTTGCCGGAGACCATCACTGGCAAGGCGCCGAGCGTACGGAAGCGTTCGGCATCGACGTCGGACTGGGCAATGACCAGCGCCAGGTTTTCAAACAGCGCGTCGGCCAGAGCCGGGCGCCGTTTCCAGCGCGCGAAGGTCCGGTCCGAGAGGCGGCCATTCACCAGCACCTGCGGGATATGGCGGCGGCCAAGTTCCAGGATGGTCATCGGCCAGATTTCGGACTCGGCGATGATCGCGAGATCCGGTTCCCAGTAGCTCAGGAAACGGCTGACCGCCGGCTTGAAATCGAGCGGCACATACTGGTGAATGACGCCTGCGCCCAGACGCTGGGCGACCACGCGCGCCGATGTCGTCGTCCCGGTCGTCAGCACGACATGGATGCCGCGGCGCCGGATCTCCTTGATCAGCGGGATGACGGCATTGGTCTCGCCGACACTCGCAGCATGGAACCAGACAAGCGGCCCCTGCGGTCGCGGCGCACTGGCGTGGCCATACCGCTCGCGGCGGCGTGCCGGGTCCTCCTTGCCCTTCGCGGCGCGAATGGCAAGGTAAGACCAAACAAGAGGATAAATGGCCGAGCCGATCCAGCGATAGCTGGAGAGCGCCAGGCGCGCGCGAAAGCTGCTCATGACGAGGCACCTTCCCCAGCCTGTCCGGCCCGGAGAGACTTGGGGGCGACTGGCGCGTGGGTATCAGCCACGCATCCCGACCGCATCGGCATCAGCCGTTTTCCGGGTCGAGCAGACGGTGCATATGGACAATGAAGTAACGCATGTGGGCGTTGTCGACAGTCATTTGCGCCTTGGATTTCCAAACGGCAAGGGCGCTTTCGTAGTCCGGGTAGATGCCGACGATATCGAGCTTGTCCAGGTCGCGGAAATGGACGTCGGTCAGCGTGGTGAGTTCACCGCCGAAGACGAGGTGCAGACGTTGTTTCTTCTCGGTTTCGTGAGCCATCGGAATTCCATTTTTTCTTATTGGGTGTGGGCGTTGATTTGAGGCATTCAGCCTCAAAGGTCAATGGGGCTCCAGCGACCGGCACGCGGCAATCAGGCCCGGCAGGATCGGCCTTGCACCCGCACATAGCACCCCATGGACGACCGTGGAGCGGTTGTAGAACAGAGGCTTGTCATCAAGGTCGACGAGCGCGCCACCGGCCCGGGCGACAATGAGGTCGGCGGCGGCGAGATCCCAGTCGTGGGAGTTCTTCTTGACCAACGTGCCGTCGATCCGCCCATCGGCCACCATGGCCAGCCGATAGGCAAGCGAAGGCACATGCGGCACGCGTTCGACGGCATTGCGATAGACGGGCGCGAGCTTTGCGATCGTGTCTTCTGCTGCGGCCAGATGCAGCGTTTCTCCTGGGGCTGCCTCGCGAACCGAGATCGCCTTTCCATTCTTGAGAGCGTCGCCTGAGGCCACCGCCTCGTAGAGTTCGTCCAGGGCCGGGGCGTAGAGGACGCCGGCGACGGGCATCCCACGGCAAACCACGGCAACGCTGACACACCAGAGTTCCTTGCCGGCGATGAAGGCGCGCGTGCCGTCGATCGGATCGACGACGAAGACGGTTTCGCGGGTCAGGCGGCTGCTGTCGTCGTCGGTCTCTTCCGACAGCCAGCCATAGTCGGGTCTGGCTGCGAGCAGCCGCGTTTTCAACACGTCGTTTGCCGCCAGATCGGCTTCACTCACCGGCGAACGGCCCTCGTTCTTCCAGCGAACGTCAGGGCCTTTGCGGAAGTATCCGAGCGCCGTTTCGCCGGCCACGACCGCGGCGGCGCGGATCAACTCGAGATCCGCGCTCCAATCCACGCCCACTGGTGTTGTTTCAGACATTCAAAACCTCGTCAGCCCGGCTCTCCATAACACGAGAGCGGGATCAGCGCTGATGCTTCGCGCTTTTTCCTAATCTCGCTAGATGCCGGCGAGCGTCATGCCCTCGATGGCAAGCGTCGGCGCGGCGACGCCGAACTTGCGGTCGATGTCATCGGCGGGCGTGATCGCCATGAACATGTCCTTGAGATTGGAGGCGATCGTGACTTCTGAGACGGCGAAGGAGAGCTCGCCGTTCTCGATCCAGAAGCCGGAGGCGCCACGGCTATACTCGCCGGTCACCATGTTGACGCCCTGGCCGATCAGCTCGGTGACATAGAAGCCGGTTCCGACGCTGCGGATCAGGTCCTCGCGCGAGATCGCGCCCGGCTCCAGCGCCAGGTTGGTCGAAGCCGGGTTGACAGTCGGACCGCCGCGCACGCCGCGGCCGTTGGTTTCAAGCCCGAGTTCCGCTGCAGCCGAGGTCGAAAGGAACCAGTGCTTGAGCACGCCGTCCTCGACCATCACCAGCTTCTCGCCGCTGACGCCCTCACCGTCGAACGGGCGGGACGAGGAGCCACGCACGATCAGCGGATCGTCGGTCACCGACAGGCCCGATTTCAGGATCTGCTTGCCCATCATGTCACGCAGGAAACTGGTCTTGCGGGCCACGGAGGCGCCGTTGATGGCGCCAGCAAGATGACCGACGAAGCCGCGCGCCATGCGCGGATCGAAGACAACGGTGACGTTCTTGGCGGTCGGCACCTGTCGCGGGTTGATGCGGGCAACGGCCCGTTCGCCGGCAAGCCGGCCAATCTCATCGGCGGCACGCAGATCACCGGCATAGAGCTGGCTGTCGTAATCGTAGTCGCGCTCCATCTTCGTGCCTTCGCCGGCGATGGCGCTGACAGAACGGCCGAAACGCGTGGCCATGTAGGAACCGGAAAAACCATGCGAGGTCACGAGCACCAGGCCACCCATGCCGGCCGAGGCACCACCGCCGCTGGAATTGGTGACCCCGGGAACGGCAAGCGCCGCTTCTTCTGCGGCAAGGGCTGCCTCGGTCAGGCTGTCCGTCGAAACTTCAGTCGGGTCGAAAAGATCAAGGTCCGGATAGGATTTCGCCAACCGATCGGCATCGGCGAGCGAGGCAAACGGGTCCTCCGGAGAGGCCTTGGCCATGGCAACCGCACGCTCGGCGAGCACCTTCAGGTCAAAGCCCGGATTGGCCGAGACACTGGCAACCCGCCGCCCGACAAAGACCCGCAGGGAAAAATCGTCGCTTTCGGAGGCTTCGGTGGCCTCAACCTTGCCGAGGCGGACCGCTACGGAACGGGAGCGCCCGCGCACCACCACGGCGTCGGCCGCATCGGCGCCAGCCTTGCGGGCGAGGTCCACAAGCTCGGAGGCGCGTTTTTCGAGGTCGGCGGAATCGATCGTGTCTGACATGGTGTGGCCTTTCATTCCTGCCCCATTTATTGTGCGGCGAAGCAGGCATCAAGGGCGTAGGCCCGATTCCCGCTCAAACACCGCAAATGAAGCGCTCTCGAAAGCCCTGGAACGGGCCCGGTTCTGCGATAGTGAAAGCCTGAAGGCATGGCAACGACACCGATCATCTACTCCCAGGCCCTGATGCTGCTCGGCGGGGCCGTCATTGCCGCCCCGATCTTCAAGCGGCTCGGCCTCGGCACGATCCTCGGCTATCTCTCGGCCGGCATATTGATCGGCCCCGTCGCTCAAAGCATCACCGAGGGCGAACAAATTCTCCACGTGTCGGAACTGGGCGTCGTCTTCCTGCTGTTCATCATCGGGCTAGAGCTCAAGCCCTCGCGGCTCTGGCAGATGCGACGCGACATCTTCGGCCTTGGCACCGCTCAGGTGCTGATCACCGGTATCCTTCTGTCCTACATCATCTATGCCATCGGACTTCTCGGGCATGGCGGCAGCATCATCGCCGGTTTCGGCCTGTCGCTGTCGTCGACGGCTTTTGCCATGCAGATCCTTGACGAGAACAACGACCGCAACACGCGCTACGGACAGCGGGCGTTTTCGATCCTGTTGCTTCAAGACCTGGCGATCGTACCGTTGCTGGCGCTCATTCCGCTCTTGGCGCTGCAGATGCCCGAGGACACGACGCCGCCGCTCGAGGATTTTGCGATCGCGACCACGGCAATCGTCGTGCTCTTTGCGGCCGGCCGCTACCTCGTAAATCCGCTGTTCCAGATCATCGCCCGCACCGGCGCCCGTGACGTCATGATTGCGGCGGCACTGCTTGTCGTCATGGGGGCGGCGACGATGATGCAGCTCGCCGGCCTCTCAATGGCGATGGGCGCGTTCCTGGCGGGCGTGCTGCTGGCGGAATCCTCCTATCGCCACGAACTTGAAGCGGATATCGAGCCGTTCCGCGGTATCCTGCAGGCGCTGTTCTTCATGGCCGTCGGCCTTTCGCTGCAGCTCGGCGTCATCGTCGAACGCTACCAGCTGATCATCCTTGCCGTGCCGCTTTTGATGGCACTGAAAAGCCTGGTGCTCTACTGGCTCTGCCGGCTCACCGGATCCCACCACAACGACGCAGTGCGCATCAGTCTTCTTCTGCCGCAGGGCGGCGAATTCGGCTTCGTGCTGTTTACGGCGGCAGCGACTGCCGGCGTCTTCTCGGACGGCGACGCCTCGCTGCTCGTTGCTATCGTGACCCTGTCGATGGCACTGACGCCGCTTGCCTCGATGCTGGCGTCAAAACTGATGCGCGAGCAGGATGAGATGGACGAGGAGATCGAGGAAGATTTCGATGGCGCCAATGCCGACGTCCTGATGATCGGCTTCTCCCGTTTCGGCCAGATCGCTGCGCAGATCCTGCTTGCCGGCGGGCGAGACGTGACGATCATCGACCATTCCGCCGCACGCGTGCGCCAGGCCGCGACCTTCGGTTTCCGCATCTATTTCGGCGACGGCAACCGGTTGGACGTGCTGCGCGCCGCCGGCATCGAACGCGCCAAGATCGTCGCCGTCTGCACGCAGAAGAAGGAAACGACCGACCACATCATCGACCTCGTACAATCAGAGTATCCGAACGCCCGCATCTACGCCCGCTCCTACGACCGCCTGCATACGCTGGAACTGCGCGCCAAGGGTGTCGACTACGAGCTGCGCGAAACCTTCGAGTCCGGTCTGCTCTTCGGCCGCAAGACGCTCGAAGCGCTAGGTGTCGGCGACGACGAGGCGATTGCGATCATGGACGACATCCGCAAGCGTGACGAGGCCCGGCTGGTGCTTCAGGAAGCCGAAGGCATCACCGCCGGTCGCGACATGCTGCATTCGCGTCCGGTCAGGCCCGAGCCGCTGGTCAAGCCGAAGCGCGAGGTCGACCACTCCGTCGAGACGGGTGAGCGCGTCCTGCCGGGCCTGCCCGCCGACGAACGGGAAAGCGCCTGAGGTTTCGCGCTTTGAGGGGTCTTTCCCCGTCAGGCAGGTTGCGTGGGGCTCTTGCCCGACATCAGCGGCGCTGCAGCGCCTTCATGCGCTCGTCAAGCGCCCGTTTCAGTTCGTCCTTGATGCTGGCGGTCCCTTTCAGCACCTGTTCGGCCCGCAGGAAATCCATCACCCGGTAGCGGCCGACATCCGGGCGCAGCAGGATGTCCGGCGCGCCCTCCTTCAGCTTCATCGAAATGATCGATTGCATCATCAACTGGCTTGCGCCGAACAGGCTGTCGATGCGGCTCGGGATCGTCTTGCCATCGCCGTCCGGCCCGCCGACGACATCGACAGCGACGACAATATCCGCCAAGCCGCGCAGATGATCGAAGGGAATGGGATTGTAGATGCCGCCATCGATCATCACCCGCCCGTCGATCTTCACCGGCGTGAAGATCGCAGGCAGGGCGGCCGAAGCAGCCAGCGCCTTCCACAGGTCGCCCTTCTCGCAGATGTGCTCGGTCTGGGCATAATAATCGGTGACAACGACCTTGAGCGGGATCGCCAGGTCGGAGAATTTCGGCGGGATAGCCTCGGGCAGGAATGCCCTGAGCACGCGTTCGCCGTTGAACTGTCCGAAGCGAAAACCGCTGGCCATCGCTTCGGACAGGCTCGCCGGCCGCAATTGCCAGAGGCGGTTTAGCACCTCACGGCGATGGCCGACCGTCGACAGCGTATGGGCACGGATTTCTTCGCCGCGGAGGCCCGCCGCCATGCCGGCGCCCATGATGGCGCCGATCGAGGAGCCCGCGATCACCACCGGACGAATGCCGAGATCGTCCAGCGCCTCGATGACGTGGATATGCGCCAGTCCGCGTGCGCCACCGCCGCCGAGCGCCAGCGCCACCGACGGCTCGCCCTTCGTCCTGGGTAGTCTGTGCGTCATCGAAAGATCCTGCTTCATCGGCATACCCTCCGCTTTCAAGCGGGACAGAAACACGTCGGCAGGCGGAGCCTAGCTTTGCAAGCAAACCGGAAACATGACGTCAGGCGCCGCGAAACCGATAGAAATGCATGCGGGTGTCGCCAAAAACCCTGACATCGAGGTTTTCGAACACGGCGACGGGCGCCGGCTGGACATCGGCGCGTTCCTCTAGGATGACCAGCGCATCGGGAACCAGCCACTTGCCGACAGCGGCCGATTCCAGCGCCTTTTCGCCGAGGCCCTTTGCATAGGGCGGGTCGGCGAAAACGAGATGAAACGGCTCCATCGTGCCGACGCCGCCAAGGCTGGTGGCATCACGCCGGAAGACCTTCGCTCGCCCCTGCAGACCGAGTGTCTCGATGTTGGTTTGTAGCAGCCCCCTGCCCTCGACGCCCTGTTCGACGAAGAGTGCCTGTCGGCACCCGCGCGACAAAGCTTCAAAACCGACGGCGCCGGTGCCCGCGAAAAGATCGAGCACACGGGTGCCGTCGAGCGCCTCCGGATAGGAGTGGCTCAGGATGTTGAACAGGCTTTCGCGCGTTCGATCCGTCGTCGGACGGATATCATTGGACTTGGGGGTCGCCAGGCTGCGACCCCGGAATTCTCCGCCGACGATCCGCACGATCGCTTAGTTCCCCTTGCCGCGCGGCTTGCCGCCGCCGGGACGGGCGCCGCCAGGGCGACCACCGGGCTTGCCGCCACCCGGCTTGCCGCCGCGGGGAGCCCCTGACCGTGCTCCGAAAGACTTGCCACCAGAGGGTTTGCCGCCGAAGGGCTTTCCGCGCGGCTTGTCACCGAAGGGACGGTCACCGCCTTCACGCCGCTGGGGACGATCCCCCTCGGCGCGCGGAGCGCGCGGCTTGTCGGAATAGCTGCGCGGACCACCTTCGGCACGCGCAGGCCGGTCGCCGCGCGGACGATCGCTACCTTCACGACGCGGCGGACGATCACCCTCCGCACGCGGAGTGCGTGGCTTGTCGAACCGGCGTTCCCCACCCTCGGCGCGGGCCGGCCGGTCGCCACGGGGACGGTCCCCGCCTTCGCGGCGCGGCGGACGATCACCGTGATCGCGCGAATTGCGCTCGCCGCCGTCGAACGAACGGCGTCGCTCGAAACCGCCGTCGCGGCCGTGTTCCTTGTTGCGGCGGACAGGTTCAGCGGCGCTGATCCATTCGCCTTCATCGTCGCGGCTCTTGACGAAGGGGCGCGCCGGCTTCTCGGCGCGTGCGAAATCCTTGCCGGCTCCCTTGCGGTCCGGGTCGAACTTGCTCGTCGTCTTCGTCGCCAAACCGTCCTTGTTGCGGCCGTAGCGCTTGGTCTTCGGAGCGCCATCCGGGCGCTCGCGACGCACGGGCTTCTCGGTGGCATCGCCTTCGGCGGATTTCGCCTTCTTGTCGGCCAGCGGACGGGCGCCCGGTGCCATCCAGACATTGGCCGTGCGGGCGCGCTGTGCGGGCGCGCGCTTCGGCCGGTCTTCGAACTTGGCGTCGCGGTCATCGCGAGGGCCGCCCTTGCCACGCGGCCCTTCCTTGCGGCCACCATCACGGCGATCGTCGCGCCGGGTGTCGAGCCGCGCCAGCGCTCGTTCTCGCTTGTCTTCCGGCTTTTCCCAGCGGTTGCTCTTGCGCTGTTCGTCGTCTTCGTGCTGCTCGTGAGCGCCCGTTGTCGCCTGGTCGTTATAGAGCGGCGCGTCGAAGTTTGCCTTGGCATCCTCGATCAGCCGCGGCCCGAGTTGATCGCGTAGCGTGCGGCCACGGATCTCCTGCACATGGCCCTCCGGCAGTTCGCCGAGCTGGAACGGTCCGTAGGAGATACGGATCAGACGGTTGACGTCGAGACCGAGCGCGCCGAGCACGTTCTTGATTTCGCGGTTCTTGCCTTCGCGCAGACCCATGGTGATCCAGACGTTGGAGCCCTGAACCCGGTCGAGCGTCGCCTCAATCGCACCATAGAGCACGCCGTCGACGGCGATGCCGTCCTTCAGCCGGTCGAGATCCGCCTGCTCGATTTCACCATGGGCGCGCACGCGATAGCGGCGCAGCCAGCCGGTCGACGGCAGCTCGAGCACGCGGGCAAGACCGCCGTCGTTGGTGAGCAGCAGCAGGCCTTCGGTGTTGATGTCGAGGCGGCCGATCGACAGCACGCGCGGCAGTTCGTCTGGCAGGTTCTCGAATACGGTCGGGCGACCTTCCGGATCGGCGTTGGTGGTCACCAGGCCGGCCGGCTTGTGATATAGCCAGAGCCGCGTGCGTTCGATGCCGCGGATCGGTTGATCGTCAACCTCGATGGAATCGGCAAGCGTCGCGTTGACGACGGGCGTATCGAGAACGACGCCGTTCAGCTTGATGCGGCCTTCCATGATCATGCGCTCGACATCGCGGCGCGAGGCGACGCCGGCGCGCGCCAGGATCTTGGAGATGCGCTGCGGCTCGTCGGCACCTGCGGTTGCAGCGCTCGGCCGTTCCCTGGCCGGACGCGAAGCGCCGGCCTTTGGACCGGAGGTCTTTGCACCGAAGCTCTTGGCATCGGCGCTCTTGACGCCAAAAGACTTCGGGCCGGAAGCCTTGAAGCCTGCGGCCTTTTTCGGCGCTGCGCCCTTCTTGTCGGCGAAATGCGGTTTCTTGTCCCGGCCGGCGGACTTGCCGCCAGGCCGCGTGGGCTTGTCTTTAGATGTCATTTGTGTTGCCTGCCTTTTGCGGCTGTCCTATCAGGTCGCGGCCCGTGGGTTAAGAGAAATTATTGTTTGAGCGATGGCTGAGACGACACGCTTCATGGATGCGGCCCTTGAAGAGGCCAGGAAAGCCGCCGAACGCGGCGAAGTCCCGATCGGTGCCGTCGTTGTTTTCGACGGCCGGATCATTTCACGCGCCGGCAATCGCACCCGCGAACTCAGCGACGTGACCGCACACGCCGAAATCGTCGCCATTCGCGAGGCCGCCGCCGTCCTTAAGGACGAGCGGCTGACAGGCGCCGATCTCTACGTCACGCTCGAGCCCTGCACCATGTGCGCGGCGGCGATTTCATTTGCCCGCATCCGCCGTCTCTACTACGGCGCCGACGACCCGAAGGGCGGCGCTGTCGATAGCGGTGTGCGCTTTTTCGGCTCTCCCACCTGCCACCATGTTCCGGACGTCTATTCCGGGCTCGCCGAACGGGAGGCCGCCGACATGCTCAGGGACTTTTTCGCCGAGAAACGGTAACGCCGTTCCCCGATCTCGCTTCAGTCAGCCGCGAAGCTTTCGAGCGCCGGGCCCGAAAGACGGTAGCGCGTCCATGCCGACATCGGTTCTGCGCCGACCGACTCGTAAACCCGGATCGCCGGCTCGTTCCAGTCAAGCACGCTCCACTCGAAGCGACCGCAACCTTCCTCAACGGCAATCTTCGCCAGGTGCTTCAAGAGCAGCTTGCCGGCACCGGAGCCGCGGCAATCCGGCGTGACATAGAGATCTTCAAGATAAAGCCCCTTGCGCGCCTGCCAGGTCGAATAGTTGTAGAACCACATGGCAAAGCCCGCAGGCTTGCCATCCTTTTCGCAGATCACCGCGCGGGTGATGGCGTCAGGTCCGAACAGCGAAGCCTGCAGCATCTCCACCGTCGCCTCGACGGCATCGGGCTCCTTCTCGTAGATGGCAAGTTCGGTGATGAAGCGCAGGATGACTTCCGCGTCTTCCGGGCGCGCGTCGCGAATGCTGATGGTCATGGCCGATATGCTGCTTAGGCAACTCCAGCAAACGAAAGGCGGTTCCCGGGTTGCGAAGATTGAGGGAGATAAAGGCATGCCGCCGTTTCAGCGAAACGGCGGCATGATCTTAGAAGGGCCAGTACCACTTGGTGCCGGAATTCTTGATCTGCGCTTCCTTCTTGCGGCGGCGCTCCTTGTCCTTCTCCGGTTCGCCAAGCTCCGTCTCAGCCCCCTCCGGCAGGCGGCGATAGTCGAGCGGCGGGTCGCTCAGGAAACGGCGCTTGTCGGAATAGGCGCCCATCTCGACCTTGCGTGCTTCGCGGTAGGCTTCCTGCTGTTCCTTGGCAGACAGGCGACGACCGTTGGCACTTGCCTTGGCAAGCGGCGAAACATAGTTCGGGTTGTTCTTGTTGGCGTCGGCCTCTTCGCGCAGACGGGCGCGCACCTCTTCCGGAGATTCAACCCATTCCGGGTTGGCCTCCCGGCTGGCGAGCGACTTCTGCGGCTCGACAAGGGCAACCTGCTGCGCCGATGGCGGCAGGACCAGACCGGGGCGCGGCTGGTACTTGACCGGGTCGCGCTTCGGCGGGCCAAAGCTCACGGCGCTGCCGAGGTCGTCCATGAGTTGTTCGCCGGCCGTCTTGTCCGTGCCGTAGGTCGGGCCGCCAATGCAGCCCGTAAGCACCAGGCCGCCCATCAGAATGGCGGCCACGCTGGCAAACACTCGCAACTCTCGCGTCATTTCCATGAAATTCCTTCCAGCCGGCCGCCGGTCAGCGCGGCCACCCAAGCGCCCATGACGGAGAAATCCGCCAAATTTCGGGCAGGTTTTACCGGATGAACGCAACGAGTGCAATTCATCCAGTAACAATCCGTTAAGCCTTGAAACCAAGTTCCCGCAGGGCCGCCGCATCGCGAGCGGAGACATCAGGGTAAAGCGGGTCGGAACCGACATCGGTCGTGATCCGCCAGGAGCGGGCGCATTTCTGGCCTTCGGCGAGCTTCGGCACGACGCTCACCTTCGCCACTTCAGGCAGGCGGAACGCGTCCGCGGGACCTTCGGTGGCATCGATGGTGATTGCCGAGGTGATGCAGATCTCGGCGAAGTCCTGGCCTTCCAGCGCCTTCAAGAGCTCCGGATCGGCGACATGGACGACCGGTGCCGCCTCCAGCGACGAACCGATGCGCTTGTCCTTGCGCTCGATTTCGAGCGCGCCGGTGACGACCGTGCGCACGGCACGGATCTTGTCCCACTTGGCTTCGAGCGCATCGTTCTTCCATTCCGAAGGGATCGCCGGGAACCGTTCGAGATGCACCGAAACAGCGTCAGGCTTGCGCGACAACCACGCCTCTTCCGTGGTGAAGGGCAGCATTGGCGCCAGCCACAGCACGAGGCAATCGAAGAGCTTGCGGATGACGGCCAGTGCCGACCGGCGGCGCAGGCTCGACGGCGCGTCGCAGTAAAGCGCGTCCTTGCGGATGTCGAAGTAGAAGGCAGAGAGCTCGACGTTGGAGAAGTCGATCAGCGCGCGAGCGATCTTCTTGAAGTCGAAGGCGTCATAGCCTTCGCGCACGAGCTTATCGAGCTCGGCGAGGCGATGCAGCATCAGCTTTTCGAGTTCCGGCATGTCGGCATAGGCAACCTCCTCGCCCTTGTCGTGGGCGAGCGTGCCGAGCATCCAGCGGATGGTGTTGCGCAGCTTGCGATAGGCGTCGATGTTGGTTTGGATGATCGTCTTGCCGAGGCGCTGGTCTTCCCAGTAGTCCGTCGTCATCACCCACAGGCGTAGGATGTCGGCGCCGGCATCCTTCATCACCTCTTGCGGCGTGACGGTGTTGCCCTTCGACTTCGACATCTTCTCGCCCTTCTCATCCATGGTGAAGCCATGGGTGACAACGGCGTTGTAGGGCGCGCGGCCGCGGGTCGCGCAGGCCTCGAGCAGCGAGGAATGGAACCAGCCGCGGTGCTGGTCCGAACCTTCGAGATAGACATCGGCCGGCCACTTCAGGTCCGGGCGGTCTTCGAGCGTGAAGGTGTGGGTCGAACCGCTGTCGAACCATACGTCGAGGATGTCCATGACCTGGTGCCACTTGGCGTGGTCGTGATCGTTGCCGAGGAAGCGGTCCTTGGCGCCTTCGGCGAACCAGGCGTCAGCGCCTTCAAGTTCGAAGGCGTCGAGGATGCGGGCGTTGACGGCCTCGTCGATCAGGATCTCGCCCTGGTCATCGGCGAAGATCGCGATCGGAACGCCCCAGGCGCGCTGGCGCGACAGCACCCAATCCGGGCGCCCTTCGATCATGGCGCGCAGGCGGTTCTGTCCGGCACCCGGCACGAAGCGGGTGTCGTCGATGGCAGATAGCGCCCGCGAGCGCAGCGTCGTGCCGTCGCCGAAGGCCTTGTCCATGTAGACGAACCATTGCGGCGTGTTGCGGAAGATCACCGGCTTCTTGGAACGCCAGGAATGCGGATAGGAGTGCTTCAGGCGGCCGCGCGCAAACAGCGCGTGACGGCCGATGAGGGCCTTGATGACGCGATCGTTGGCATCGCCCTTCTTGCCCTTGTCGTCGAGCACGCGGCCAGCGCCACCTTCGGAGTCCGGGCCAAAGCCGTGAGCATCGGCGGTGAAGTAGCCGGCATCGTCGACCGTGAACGGAATGGCCGAGGAGATGCCGCGGGCTTCGAGCGCGCGGGCATTGTCCATCCAGGCGTCAAAGTCTTCGCGGCCGTGGCTGGGTGCGGTGTGCACGAAGCCGGTGCCGGCATCGTCGGTCACATGGTCGCCGTCGAGCAGCGGCACCTTGAAGGCGTAGCCGCCGCCGAGACCATGCAGCGGGTGGGCGCAAGTGACGGCTGAAAGCTCATCGGCTTCGAGGTCGCGAACGAAATTGAAGGTGAGCTTGGCCTTGGCCGCGGACTCGTCGGCGAGACGCTTGGCGAAGATCAGCTTCTCGCCCGGCTGCGGGCCGAAGTCGTTCGCGGCGGTCGCCACTTCGTAGAGACCATAGGCATAGCGCGACGAAAAGGCGATCGCGCGGTTGCCCGGGATCGTCCAGGGCGTCGTCGTCCAGATCACCACGAAGGTGCCGGCAAGGCTGTCCGGGCCTTCGGTGACCGGGAACTTCACCCAGATCATGTCGCTTTCGACGTCGGCGTACTCGACTTCAGCTTCCGCCAGTGCCGTGCGTTCGACGACCGACCACATCACCGGCTTCGAGCCGCGATAGAGCTGGCCGAGCTTGGCGATCTTCATCAGTTCGCCGGCGATGCGGGCTTCCGCGTGGAAGTTCATCGTCGTGTAGGGATTGTCGAAGTCACCCTCGATGCCGAGGCGCTTGAACTCCTCTGACTGGACCTGGATCCAGCCGGAGGCGAAGTCACGGCATTCCTGGCGGAATTCGTTGACCGGAACCTCGTCCTTGTTCTGGCCCTTCTCGCGGTACTTTTCCTCGATCTTCCACTCGATCGGCAGGCCGTGGCAGTCCCAGCCGGGCACGTAGTTGGCGTCGAACCCGCGCATCTGGAACGAGCGGTTGATGACGTCTTTCAGGATCTTGTTCAGCGCGTGGCCGATGTGGATGTTGCCGTTGGCGTAGGGCGGGCCGTCATGCAGCACGAACTTCTCGCGGCCGGCGGCGGAGGCGCGCAGCTTTTTGTAGAGACCCATCTTCTGCCAGCGGGCCACCGTTTCCGGCTCCTTCTGCGGCAGGCCGGCGCGCATCGGGAATTCCGTCTGCGGCAGGTAGAGGGTCGAGGAGTAGTCGATCTTTTCAGCGGTGTCGGTCATGGTTTTTGCAATCGCTTCTTCGCGCGAGGGTCCGCGCATACGAAATGGACTCGGGTATCGAGAGATGACTGGGGGCGTCGGAAACGCCGAAATCCCGGACCTTCCGGCAGACTAGAGCGCGCGGAAGGCCGGGCCAATAATTCGCTGATCGATGATCAATCGACGGTGCCGGGTCATGGTGGCCGGTTGTTTAAGGCGTTTTCCGCCTTTTGAAAAGGTCCGCCGCCGCGCGAAGACCGAATTCTTTTATCCGGCGAAGTTGAGCTTGCGATCGATCTCGCCAAGCGGCGTCACGCCGGAGAGCAGCGCGCGCGCCTCGGCCTCGTCCTGCCGGATTTGCGCCACCAGCGGATCGAGCCCGTCAAACTTCAGTTCGTCGCGCAGGTGGCCGAAGAACGAAACCGCGCAGATCTCGCCATAGAGGTCGCCGGAAAAATCGAAGACGTAGGTTTCGAGCAGCGGCTCGCCATCGCTGTCGACCGTCGGTCGGCGGCCAAAGCTTGCGACACCGTCGTAGAGCGAACCGTCGGCCCGGCGAAAGCGGACCGCATAAATTCCGGGGCGCAACTCGACCTCAGGCGCAAGCCGCATATTCGCGGTCGGAAAGCCGAGTTCGCGACCAAGCTTCTTGCCGCCAATCACTTCGGCCTCGACGACATAGCGATAGCCGAGCATGCCGGCCGCCTGCGAGACATCACCTTCGCCAAGCAGCGCGCGAATATAGCTCGAGGAAATCACCGAGGCATTCTCGTCGCGGAAGGCATCGACGAGGGTTACGCCGAAGCCGTTGTCGCCGCCGGCCGCCATCAGGAAGGCCGGACCACCTTCGCGCCCCTTGCCAAAATGAAAGTCGAAACCGGTCACCACATGCGAGGCATGCAGCCATTCGAGCAGGATACGATGGATGAAATCGGATGCGGAGAGCTGCGAGAAGGTGCGATCGAAGGGGTATTCGATCACGGCGCCGAAACCCATGCCCTCAAGAATGCGCGCCTTCAGCGGCGCCGGGGTGAGGCGGAACACCGGCGTGTCCGGACGGAATACGGTTCGCGGATGCGGCTCGAACGTCAGAACCAGCGCCGGCACGCCGCGCGCGGCAGCCTCTTCGAGTGCCCGGTTCAGCACCGACTGATGACCACGATGCACGCCATCGAAATTTCCGATGGCGACGACGCCGCCGTGCAGATGCCTGGGCAGAGGATCGCGCGTCTCGTTGCGATGAAAAACCGTCATCTTCGTCGTCTTCCGTCAGGCGAGCCGCGGCATCCAGTATTTCGGCGAGGCGCCCTCCTTCTTGAGGAAGGCGGCGAGCTTCGCCTCGTCGGTCCGGCTTTCGTTCATGTATTCCTGCGCATGGATGCCGGCCGAGATGTAAAGCAGATCGAGTCCGGTATCCTGCGCGCCCTTTACGTCCGTTGGCATGCCGTCGCCGACCGCAATGACGCGCGTGAGATCGATCGCGCCACGCGCGGCCTTCGCTTCGCCGAGTGCTGCGCGATAGATGGCGATATAGGGTTTGCCGGCGATACGCGCCTCGCCACCCAGCTCCTCATAGAGCTTGGCGATGGCTCCGGCGCACGGGATCAGACGGTGGCCGCGTTCGACCACGAGGTCGGGGTTGGCACAGATAAACGGGATCTTGCGCTTGGCGAGCCCGGTCAGCGTGGCGCGGTAGTGCTCCGGCGTTTCGGTCTCGTCGTCATAGAAGCCGGCACAGACCACCGTCTGTGCATCCTCGGATGAAACGATCTGCGTTCCGAGGCCCTCAAGCAGCGGCAAGTCGCGTTCGGCGCCGATGAAATAGATCTTCTTGTCGGCGGCAGCGATCAACGCGCGGGTGACGTCGCCCGAGGTCACGATCCGGTCATAGGCTTCATCAGGAACGCCGAGACCACGGATCTGGACCTTCACCATCGGGTTCGGCCGCGGCGAATTGGTGATCAGCACAACGGTCAGGCCGGCGGCACGCGCCTCGGCCAGCGCTTCGCAGGCGGAGGCGAAGGCCTGCACGCCGTTGTGAAGAACACCCCAGACATCGCACAGCACGACGTCATAGCGAGCGGCGATTTCCCGAAAACTGTTGATCCTTGCGGCCATCCTGGCTTCCTGCAAACACGGTTTCCGGCTTGCATGGCAAGGAAGGCACAAGAATACAAGTCTCGCCTGCCGAAAAAGGGATGCCTTCCCGGGCAAAAAATCTCGCCGTCAATCCTTGACTCGTCCGGGACCGCGCCTTATCTCGGCGTCGCTAGCACTCGATAAACGAGAGTGCTAACACCCATCCATCGGGTCGATCAGCGATCCGTAGTGTCATTTGATCGAGGGATTAGACTAATGGCAAGCACCAACTTCCGCCCGCTGCACGACCGCGTCGTCGTTCGCCGCGTCGAGTCTGAAGAGAAGACCAAGGGCGGCATCATCATTCCGGACACCGCCAAGGAAAAGCCCCAAGAAGGCGAAATCGTGGCCGTTGGCTCGGGCGCCCGTGACGAAAGCGGCAAGGTTGTTGCTCTCGACGTCAAGGCAGGCGACCGCGTTCTGTTCGGCAAGTGGTCGGGCACCGAAGTCAAGATCAACGGCGAAGACCTTCTGATCATGAAGGAAGCCGACATCATGGGCATCATCGGCTGATTGGCCGTTACCCACCCCTTTTCATGACAACCAATGGGCAATGAGCCCGGGAGTTTTCTCTAATGGCTGCAAAAGAAATCAAGTTCGGCCGCACCGCGCGCGAAAAGATGCTGCGTGGCGTCGACATCCTCGCTGACGCCGTAAAGGTCACGCTCGGCCCGAAGGGTCGTAACGTCATCATCGACAAGTCCTTCGGCGCTCCGCGCATCACCAAGGACGGCGTATCGGTCGCCAAGGAAATCGAACTCGAAGACAAGTTCGAAAACATGGGCGCCCAGATGGTCCGCGAAGTTGCTTCGAAGACCAACGACATTGCCGGCGACGGCACCACGACTGCAACCGTTCTGGCCCAGGCGATCGTTCGCGAAGGCGCCAAGGCCGTTGCTGCCGGCATGAACCCGATGGACCTGAAGCGCGGTATCGACCTCGCCGTCAGCGAAGTCGTCAAGGATCTCCAGGCCAAGGCCAAGAAGATCAACACTTCGGAAGAAGTCGCACAGGTCGGCACGATCTCGGCCAACGGCGAGCGTCAGATCGGCCTCGACATTGCTGAAGCCATGCAGAAGGTCGGCAACGAAGGCGTCATCACGGTTGAAGAAGCCAAGACCGCCGAAACCGAACTCGAAGTCGTCGAAGGCATGCAGTTCGACCGCGGCTACCTGTCGCCCTACTTCGTCACCAACCCGGAAAAGATGGTCGCTGACCTCGACGACGTCTTCGTTCTCCTCCACGAGAAGAAGCTCTCGAACCTCCAGGCCATGCTCCCGGTTCTCGAAGCTGTCGTCCAGACCGGCAAGCCGCTCCTCATCATCGCTGAAGACGTAGAAGGCGAAGCTCTTGCGACCCTCGTCGTCAACAAGCTGCGTGGCGGCCTGAAGATCGCTGCCGTCAAGGCTCCGGGCTTCGGCGATCGCCGCAAGGCCATGCTCGAAGACATCGCCATCCTGACGGGCGGCACCGTGATCTCCGAAGACCTCGGCATCAAGCTCGAAAACGTCACGCTCGACATGCTCGGCCGTGCGAAGAAGGTTTCGATCTCCAAGGAAAACACGACGATCGTCGACGGCGCCGGCCAGAAGGCCGACATCGAAGGCCGCGTCGCCCAGATCAAGGCCCAGATCGAAGACACCACCTCCGACTACGACCGCGAAAAGCTGCAGGAACGTCTTGCCAAGCTCGCTGGCGGCGTTGCCGTGATCCGCGTTGGCGGCTCGACGGAAGTCGAAGTGAAGGAAAAGAAGGACCGCATCGACGACGCTCTCAACGCGACGCGCGCTGCTGTTCAGGAAGGCATCGTACCGGGCGGCGGCACCGCGCTCCTGCGTTCGGCCTCCAAGATCTCGGTCAAGGGCGTCAACGAAGACCAGGAAGCCGGCATCAACATCGTTCGCCGCGCTCTGCAGGCTCCGGCCCGCCAGATCGCTGAAAACGCTGGTGATGAAGCTTCGATCGTTGTCGGCAAGATCCTCGACAAGAACGAAGACAACTACGGCTACAACGCCCAGACCGGCGAATATGGCGACATGATCGCCATGGGTATCGTCGACCCGGTCAAGGTCGTTCGCACCGCCCTTCAGGACGCAGCTTCGGTTGCCGGCCTCCTCGTCACGACGGAAGCCATGATCGCCGAACTGCCGAAGAAGGACGCTCCGGCAATGCCGGGCGGCATGGGCGGCATGGGCGGCATGGACATGATGTGATAAAGGCGCCAGCCTTTTCACAGCATCGTCCATAAAGCTTCGCCCATGCTCTTAAAGCGGTTCAGCGCGTCAAGCGCGCTGAACGGGCGGCATGGACATGATGTGATAAAGGCGCCAGCCTTTCACATTGACGATCCATCCGGATCGGAAGGGCGGCCCTCGGGTCGCCCTTTCTTGTTTTTTATCAATGTCATTCACGCGTTATCGACCACCCGGCCAATCTGTCCGCAGAAAAATCCAGCCGGTTGTATTCCGGCGTCAAAAAACCGTTGAAGTCGAAAAAAAACGAACTATAACAGCGCCCCAAGTGAACGGAGATTCACGGAAGACTGGATTGCAGAGCAAGAGCAAGCAGCCGATCGCCGGGAGCTTACTCGAAATAGCTAGCGTTCCGGGACATCTTCGAGAATATACAAAAGAACAAAAGTATTTAATCGCAAATTGAGCCGACACTCCCCCTCGAATTCAGTTCGTTGGTGAGCTCTATTACCATCTATCGACCTTTTTACTTCAGAAAGCGCCCACATAACGTGGCGTGTTCTCTCGTATTGGTCATGTTAGGCCGTATTTGCACATTGGGACGTGTTTTCTGGGGCGCCAAGGGCGGGCTCCGGGAGCTCTGCTGAGGTAGACCGTGTTCAAAATCACGACAGCAAATTCCGTTCCCCTCGGCTCTCCGGGCCAGCCGCATATCGGCCTTCCGCATCACGAATTCCTGGAGCAGTTCTGCGCCTCGGAAGGATGGTCGGGCGATCTGTCGACAGGCTTGTTCCGATTGGGCGAAAAGGCCGCCGCCATCCATGGTCTGCGCGACGGCGAATGCGGCCTGCTCAATTTCGTCCGCTGCTACGATCCCGCTGACCGCAATCATGTGCTGGAACTCTTCGAGCAGGCAGCGACAAGCTGCTCGTCCTTCTGCTTCTCGACGACGATCGCACTCGAAGAATCCGGCCAGAAGCAGCCGCTGTTTTGCATCGGTGAATCGTCGGGCCTCGAACAGCGCTATTCGGGCACGATCCTCGGCGTCTTCTTCTTCCCACGCTTCATGGTGGACAGCGCAGGTCGCACCTTGCTGCGCCAATAACGCCAGCCCCGCCCCGCAGGTGCGCGCCGCAAAAGCGCGCCTCCAAAGTGAAACAGTTAGAGGCTTGTACCGGAGCCGCACGGGTCCGAGCGGGCCGGCACGCGGTCGCCATCAGGCGGCCGCGGCTTCATCCTCATCACCAGCAAACAGCAACGTGATCGGCGCCGGGCGACCGAGCAAGTAGCCCTGGGCCTCGTCGCAGCCTTCCGCCTGCAGGATATCGAGCTGCTTCTGCGTCTCGACGCCTTCGGCCAGAACCGGCACGGACAGGCTCTGCCCGAGCGCGAGGATCGCGCGGACGATCGCCTTGGCCTGCGGGCTGCCTTCCACTTCCCACATGAAGCTCTTGTCGAGCTTGATCTTGTCGAAGGGGAAGGAGCGCAGCGTTTCGAGCGAGGAGTATCCAGTGCCGAAATCGTCGATCGCGATGGTGACGCCGAGTTCCTTGATCTGGCGCAGGGTCAACAGCGCACGCTCCTTGTCATCGATGATCGTCGATTCCGTGATTTCCAGTTCCAACCGGTTCGGGTCGAGGCCGGTCTGGGTGAGCACGTCCCCAACCAGGCTGACGATATCGCCGTTGGCCAGCTGAACCGGTGACAGGTTGACGGCGATCTTGTGCTTGCTCTCCCAGCTCGCCGCCTCGCGGCAGGCCTCGCGCAGCACCCATTCGCCGATCGGCAGGATGGCGCCGCACTCCTCGGCAAGCGGGATGAATTCGCTGGGCGGAACCATGCCGCGCTCAGGATGGCTCCAGCGCAGAAGCACCTCGTAGCCGATGACTTCCCCGGACATCACCGATTTCTGCACCTGGTAATGAAGGGCAAGCTGCTGCTTCTCGACCGCGTCCCAGAGGTCGTTGGCAAGCGCGCGACGCTGGCGCGCCGCCTCGTCCATCGACACCTCGTAGAAGCAGACCGTCTGGTTGAGCGCGGCCTTTGCCCGGTACATCGCAAGGTCGGCATTGTTGATCAGGGTATCGGCGGTCTCCGCATCCTGCGGATAGATCGCGACACCCATGCTGCCGCCGGACTTCAGCTCGAAATCGCCGAAGCGCATTTCCTCGTGCAGGCTCTTTTCAATGCGGCGCAGGAAATCGTTGAGTTCGGAAAGCTCCTCGAAGCGCTTGACCGCTGCGAACTCGTCGCCGCCGAAGCGGGCCACGAATTCGCCGTCCTGGAGCAGGCCCTTCACGCGCTGGGCAATCGTCACCAGCACGAAATCGCCAGCGGCATGGCCGTGCAGATCGTTGACTTCCTTGAACTTGTTGAGGTCGATGCCAACGACGGCGACCTTGCGGTTGAACCAGGCGGCCGCATCGAGCTCTTCCTCGAGATAGCTGCTGAACTGCAGCCGGTTCGGCAGTCCGGTGAGGCTGTCGTGACGCGCAAGGAAGGTGATCTGCTCCTCGGTGTCGAGCCGCTCGGTGATGTCCTCATAGGTGCTGACCCAGCCGCCATCCGGCAGCGTGCGGTGCTTGGTGAGGATCGAGCGGCCATTGGCGAGCTTCTCGACGATATCGCCGCCGCCCTTGCCGACCATTTCGATGCGATGCTTCTGATAGAGTTCGTCGGCCTTGGCGCGTGCAATTTCGGGATCGGAGTACATGCGGGCAAAGACGGTGTCGAGGATCTGGCGGAAGGTGAGCCCCTTGCCGGCGAGCGTCTCGGAGAAGCCGAAGATCTCGCGGCAGCGCCGGTTCGACAAGAGCAGGCGGTCGCTGCTGTCGAACAGGCAGATGCCCTGCGACATGTTCTCAAGCGCGACGTCGAGATTGTTGCTGACCTCGGCGATGCGATCGGCATCGAGCTTCGCCTTGGTGATGTCCTTGACGATCTTGATGAACCCGGCGTGCTTGCCCTCCTCGTCGAGGAACGGATCGATCACCACATGCGCCCAGAAACGGGAACCGTCCTTGCGGTAGCGCCAGCCTTCGTTCTCGAACTTGCCATTGCCGAGCGCCACTTCGAGCGCCTTTTGCGGCACGCCGGCCTGCTGATCCTCTTTGGAATAGAAGCAGGCGAAATTCTTGCCGACGATCTCCTCGGCGGAATATCCCTTGTTCGCTTCGGCTCCGTCGTTCCAGCTGGCGACACGGCCGTCTACGTCGAGCATGTAGATGGCGTAGTCCTTGACGCTGCGTACGAAGCGGGCGAATTCCCGCTCGGCCGCAGCGGCGGAAAGCTCGGCATGGTGGGCAAAGCCGGCGGCGATCAGCACCATCGACAGCAGGAAGAAAGCGGTGCCGGCGATGACGAAGGCGAGCAGGTGCGGCTGGATCAGGCCTTCGCGGGCCGGCGCCAGCAGGTCAGCCTCGATCGTCACGGCGCCCATGGCGGTAAAATGCAGCGCGACGATGCCGAGCGTCATCAGCAGCGTCGCGAGGATCTTCGCCTTCAATGGCTTGCCGACGCGGGCGATCGTGCGAAGCGCGGCGACGTCGAAGAGGGAGCCGGCGACGATCGAGGTCACGACCAGGGCCGCGTCCCAACGAATGCTGCCGGGAACATCGAGTGCCGCCATGCCGAGAAAGTGCATGCAGGCGACGCCTCCACCGAGGACGACGCCGCCGGCAATCCAGCCCGGGCGATCCTGCACGTGGGTTGCGATCAACAAGGCCGTCGTGGTCAGGACGATCGCGACGGCCAGCGACAGGCCGGTCAGATCCATCTGGTAGCCGAGCACGACGCCCGGGTCGTAGGCGAGCATGGCGATGAAGTGGGTGGCCCAGATACCGAAGCCGCTGGCGATGCCGGCCGCCGTCGCCCAGATCGCCTTTGCCTTGCCCGACGAACCGCGGGCCCGTTGCAGAAGCGTCACGGCGCCATAGCTTGAAAGGAAGCAGATGAGCGCGGCCAGAACGACCAGCTTGGGATTATGCTCCACCACGAGGCATGTAAGAACCTTGAACATCGCCAATCGCCTAAATCAAAACCTGTCGGGAAAACGAGACTGCTCGCCTCCAGTTAAGCAGCATCTCTTGGCGTCAGGTGATTTAAGGAAATGATAAATCGAGGCGCTGCCCCGACTTTGCCCGGCAAGACAATAGTTTCGTCGTTAATGAATTTTGAAGGCGCGCCGCCTGCAGGTTGCAGGGGGCGCGAAGCACTGCCGAGCGTGGTCTTTGGACTAAGCCTGTGTCAGCAGCGCCTTAAGATCCGACTGCGGATCGGCGATCACGGCACGATCGGGATTGACGCCGGTTTCGAGCAGCTTCTTGCCGGTCACGTAGGCCTTGGCGTCATTGATCGCATCGACCGCAACCAGCCGCCCCTGTCGGAAGTACCAGACGGAGACGCTGCCTTCGCGCTGACCGGGCCTGATGATCGTTTCGTCGTGACCGAGGCCGAAGCCGGCGATCTGCAGCTTGACGTCGTACTGGTCCGACCAGAACCAGGGCTTCGGATCGTAAGGGTGTTCGCTGCCGGCAAGGATTGCTGCAACCGCCTCGGCCTGGTCGACCGCATTCTGCACCGATTCCAGCCGGATGCGCATGTCTTCCCACGGGAGAACGGCACAGTCGCCCATGGCGAAAATCGCCGGGTCCGCCGTTCGCCCGAAAGCATCGACGACGATGCCGTTTGCGGTTTCGAGGCCGGCGTCATGCGCCAGGCGATCGTTGGCGGTGACACCGATGCCGACGATAACGACATCGACCGGCAAGGTTGAGCCGTCCGAAAGTTCGGCTGCGACGACACGGCCGTTTTCGCCGACCAACCGATTGAGGCCGGTTCCTTCGCGGATGTCGACGCCACGCGCGAGGTGGATGTCGCGCACAAGGCCCGAGGTCGCCACGGAAGCGACGCGTTGCAGGATACGGTCTGCCATTTCGATGACCGTGACTTCGAGCCCGCAGGTGCGGGCAACGGCGGCTGCCTCAAGGCCGATATAGCCGCCGCCGACGACCAGCGCGCGGCGGCCAGGCTTCATCTCGTCGGCAAGGAGATCGGCATCCCTGAAGTCGCGCACGACGAACACGCCCTCGAGATCGCCACCGACCGCCGCCGGCAGCCGGCGCGGCGCAGCACCGGTGGCAAAGGCAAGCACTTCATATTCGAGCGACGTCCCGTCGCTCAGCGTCACGCGGTTGCCGGCGCGATCGAGGCGGGTGACCGTGGTCTCCAGGCGCACATCGACATTGTGCTCGCCGTACCAGGCTTCCGGTCGGTAGAGCAGCCGATCGAGGCTCATCTCGCGCAGCAGGTACTTCTTGGACAGTGGCGGGCGCTGATAGGGCAGGCTTGATTCGGAAGCGACGATCGTGATTGGCCGCTCGTCCTTCAGCGCACGCAGCTTCGCAACCAGAGCAAAGGCGGCCTGACCGCCACCAACAACAACAAGCCTTCCCGACACGCTATCCACCCGTTTCTTATCCGATTGTACAGCAAGGCCTAGCCTTGCGGCGGAGCTTCGTCAACTCAGGCACAGGTGTGGACGGATTGCTATTCCTTGCGCGGCACTTCCATGCCCCTTAGAGCCGCAGGGCGCGCCAGGCCGCGCTCGACCCAGGCCATCACGTTGGGGAAACTCTTGTAATCGAGCACCTCGGCGCCGCCATAGAACCGGCGGGCACCTTCAACCCAAGGGTAAGTGGCGATGTCGGCGATGGTGTAGTCGCCGCCCATCAGCCATTGCCGCCCCTCAAGGCGCGCTTCGAGCACACCGAGCAGGCGCTTTGCTTCATCCCGATAGCGCTCGACGGGATAGGAGTTGTTGGCGACCTTGTCGGCCGCAAACTTGAAGAAGTGACCGAACTGACCAAACATCGGGCCGACGCCGCCCATCTGGAACATGACCCAGGAGATGGTCTCATAGCGGCGCGCCGCATCGGCCGGCAGCAGCTTGCCGGTCTTTTCCGCCAGATAGATCAGGATGGCGCCGGATTCGAACAGGCCGATCGGCATGCCGTCCGGGCCGTTGGGATCGATGATCGCCGGGATGCGGCCGTTGGGATTGAGTGAAACGAATTCCGGCGACTTCTGCTCGTTCGCATCGAATGCGATCCGGTGAGGCTCGTAGGGGAGGCCCAGTTCTTCGAGTGCAATCGAGACCTTCACGCCGTTCGGCGTCGGCAGCGAATAGAGCTGGAGGATGTCGGGGTTTTTCGCGGGCCAGCGCTTGGTAATCGGAAAGGCGGAAAGATCAGCCATGAAGATCTCCTGGCAGGGGAATGGCGGTAACGGCAAAACAGCGTCTGCCAGCCTTACATAGGAACGGAGGGCGCGCCTTGTGAGGGCCCTCCCCTAGTTTTTTTGACCGCCCTCGGTACCATTGGATCTGTACCGCACGCAATGCCCTGCCCGCCCCGAGCGGGCGTCAAAGCGCGCTGCGAACCGCAGTGACAATCCGGGCCACAACCGGATCGCCGTCATGGGCCGGCTTGCGTGCCCGCACCAGGCAGGCTTCGGAACGCAGGATCACGCCATCGGTCAGGATCTTCAGGTGGTTCGCCTTCAGCGTCGAGCCGGTCGAGGTGATGTCGACAATGATATCGGCAGAGCCTGACGCCGGCGCGCCTTCGGTGGCGCCCAGGCTTTCGACGATGCGGTAGAGTTGGATGCCGTGGCTGCCCGAGAAATGGTTCTGTGTCAGCCGCCAGTACTTGGTGGCAATCGCCAGGCGACGACCGTGGCGGGCGCGGAAATCCGCGGCCACGTCGCCGAGATCGGCCATGGTGTCGACGTCGTACCAGATCTCCGGCACCGCGACGACAACATCGGCATGGCCGAAGCCGAGGCGGGCGCAGAACTCGACGCGGGCATCGGCATTGGCCAGCCCCTCGCGCACCAGATCCTCGCCGGTGACACCGAAATCGATCGAGCCGTGGCCGAGCTCGCGCGAAATTTCCGAGGCCGATAGGAAGGCGATTTCGACATCGTCGTTGCCTTCGACCCGACCGCGATAGGAGCGATCATTGCCGACGGCAACGATCTTCATGCCGGCGCGTTCAAAAATCGCCGAAGCGTCATCCTTCATCCGCCCCTTGGACGGCAGCGCGATGGTGATGGTCATTGGACGCCTCCCTCAGAGGCAATCGCCTTTTCGATACGGTCGAGCCAGAGCGAGAAGCCGACGGCCGGAATGTGCTCGCGGGCGCCAAGCAGCGTCAGCAACCGGTCAAAGCGACCACCGCCCGCCAGAACCGCATGCGAGCCGGCAACCTCGACCTCGAAGACGAGGCCGGTGTAATAGTCGAGCGGACGGCCGAAGGCGGCGCGATAGCGGATTGCGCCAATGTCGGCGCCAGCCTTCGAAAGGGCCGCGACACGGGCATCGAAGCGCGCCAGCGCCTCGTCGAGCTTGAGGCCGGATTTTTGCGCGAAGGCGAAAAGTGCTGCCGGGGCCTCGGCGAGCGGCACGTCGAGCGCCAGGAACTCGCCGACACGGTCGAGCGTCTTGCGATCGAGCCGCGTGTTGGCGAGCTCCATCTTTTCCTTGAGCCGCCGGGCGATGTCCTGCGGCGAGCGGCTGGCATTGGTGGAATAACCGGTCGCCTCCATCGTTTCGGCGACATGGGCGACCAGACGCTCTTCGTCCTCGAGCAGGCCATCCATCGACAGGCGCACCACTTCGGGGCCGAAGACACCGACCGTGCGCGGGTGCGCAAGCTCGGTCAAAAGCTTCTGAAGATGTTTCTGGTCGCCGAAGGCATGGATCAGCCGCTTCTGCCAGCCCGCCGGCAGGCCACAGGCGCCGACGACGGCTTCGAATACGGCCTGATCGCCGAGCGTCACGCTGAGCGCGCGCCCGGGCAGGCGATTGGCAACAACGCGCATGGCATCGCCGACGATGCGCGCATCGGCGGTTGCCGTGTCGGTATCGCCAAGATCCTCGATACCGGCCTGATAGAACTCGTTGCCACCCTCGCGGCGCTGGCGGAAGACCTCGCCCAAATAGGCATAGCGCTTCGGCGTGCCGGTCACCGCCTCGATGTGGCGCAGGCAGACGGGAATGGTGAATTCCGGCCGCAGGCAGAGGCTCTCGCCGGTCTCACTCTCGGTCATGAAGATGCGGCGGCGCAGATCCTCTCCAGCCATGGCGAGGAACGGCTCGGCCGGCTGGATCACCGGCGTGTCGACGCGCAGCGTACCGAGGCTTTCGAAGTCGGCCAACAGCGCGTCGGCAAATTCAGGCAGGTTGATGAGGGCCATGATCGTCAGCCCCTTGCCCGATCCTCGGCCTGCGCCGCGAGCATCTCACGCACCTTTTCGACCATCTCGGCCGTCGGTACAGAAACCTGGGCCACGCGCGCTTCGCGCCAGGCCACATTGTCCTCGATCTCGCCCGACAGGCGCTTGCCCTCGATCAGATCCTTGATCTGGACGAGGCCGGCGGCGCGCTCGTCACCGCCCTGGATGATGGCCAGCGGCGAGCCGCGACGGTCGGCATATTTCAGCTGGTCGCCGAAGTTCTTTTTGTTGCCCTGGTACATCTCCGCGCGGATGCCGGCATGGCGCAGCTGCTGCACGAAACGCTGGTAGTGGCCCATGCTTTCGATGTCGCGGTCCATGACGCAAACGACGACCGGGGCCAGAACCTCGGACGCGCCAAGCTTGCCGAGGTTCTTCAGCGCCGTCATCAGGCGGGAAACGCCGATCGAGAAGCCCGTTGCCGGCACCGGCTGGCCCATGAAGCGCGAGACGAGGCCGTCATAACGGCCACCGCCGCCAACCGAGCCGAAGACGACCTTTTCGCCCTTCTCGTTGGTGACGGCAAACTGCAGCTCGGCCTCGAAGACCGGGCCGGTGTAATATTCGAGACCGCGCACGACCGAGGGGTCGATCTTGATGCGGTCGGCCTCATAGCCAGCGCTGACCACCAGGCTGCGGATGGTGTTGAGTTCCTGGACGCCCTCGCCGCCCTTGGCGGTGCCGGAAACGAGCGCTGCCAGTTCGTCGGCACTTTCGGCGTAGTTCTGGATGCCGACGAAGAAGAGGACCTTGTCGATCTGCTCGGCATTGAGGCCAGCGCCCTTGGTGAAGTCGCCGCTTTCATCCTTGCGGCCTTCGCCGAGCAAGAGCCTAACGCCTTCGGGTCCGAACTTGTCGAGCTTGTCGATGGCACGCAGCACCGTCAGGCGTGCGTTTGCCTTGTCGTCGCCGCCAAGGCCGATCGCTTCCATGACGCCATCGAGCACCTTGCGGTTGTTGACGCGGATCACATAGTCGCCGCGCTTGATGCCGAGCGCTTCCATGGTGTCGGCCATCATCATGCACATTTCGGCATCCGCCTGGACACCGGCGGCACCGACGGTATCGGCGTCGAACTGCATGAACTGGCGGAAGCGGCCGGGGCCTGGCTTCTCGTTGCGGAAGACGTAACCGGCGCGATAGGTGCGGAACGGCAGCTGGATCTCGTTGAAGTTCTCGGCGACGTGGCGGGCGAGCGGCGCCGTCAGGTCGTAGCGTAGCGACATCCACTGGTCGTCGTCGTCCGTCAGCGAGAAGACGCCCTCATTCGGCCGGTCGCTGTCGGGCAGGAACTTGCCGAGCGCATCGGTGTATTCAAACAACGGCGTTTCGACCGGATCGAAACCATAACGCTCATAGACTTCGCGGATCTTGCCGATCATCTCGTCGGTGGCGCGAATGTCATCGGCAGAGCGATCGACGAAGCCGCGCGGCAGGCGCGCCTTCAGCTTCTGCGGTTTCTTCTGTTTCTCGGTCATGGGAGCATTCCGGACTGTCAGCGTGTTGGCTGCTTTCCCTATCGGATCAGTTAAGGTGCGGCAAGGGTTTGCGCGGAGCAAAGCGCGTGTCAGGTAGGCCGCAGCAGATCGTCCCAGCTGTGCACGACCGCTCCCTGGCGCACGACGGCCTCATCCTCCGGGATCAGTATGGAATGGGTATCGCTTCTGATGTGCCCGAGGATCTCCGTCTGAAAGGTGAAGCGCTTCAGTTGAACGAAGCCTGTGGGGATGCTGGTGAAGGACAGCGCCGCGCCGCCATAGAACTCGATGCTGGCGAGTTCCTGCTTCTTGAGGCTGGCGATGACGGATCGATCCTCGATGAAGTCGCCATAAAGGCCGATCAAATAGGCGCGGATACTGGTTCCGACCCGGCTGCGCATCTCGGGGCTTTCAACGAACTCCCTTTCGGAGCCGGCGAGATAGCGCACATCCTCCCCTTCCCAGAGATTGCGGCTGTCCTTTGCCGTCAAAATGGAGCGGATCAACGCCTTCTCGCTGTGCGCGTCGGCGCGACGCAGGAAATCGACGATCGCGCCGATTGCCCTGAGATCCGGAGTGCAGATGCCGCGCTCCCATCTCGAAACCGTCGGCAGGGAAAAACCGAGCTTCCATGCGAGATCGCTTTGCGTCAGTCCGACCTTGAGCCGATAGGCTTTCAGCTGCCGGATCAACTCCGTGGTCGGCGCGAGGTTAGAGGGCATCAAATTCAACCGTAAGACGCATAATTGTGCAAACTTCACTAAAAGTTGATCTAATGATCAATTGGCAACGTTCCGGTTGCGCCACTGATCGGTTATTCTCGCGGCCGGTGGAAGTTATTCTCGCCGGGCAGCCCCGGATGCAATGACAGCATCGGGCGAAACACTCCGAAGGTAAAGATGTCGCGTCGAACCATTCAGCCGGAATGGCCGTTTTGGTGGGATTGGCCTGGACAGGCGCAACGATAAGGAAGAGGCATCATGTTGAAATTCATGACTCCTGGTTGCGGCGCCGTTCGGCCCGGGCAGCTTGGCGCCTATGAAACCTGGATGCGCGACCTCAACACCGAAGACTATCTCGTCGAGGCTTGGCGTTGCGATCTCGCCAGCGGCGTCTTTCATCTCGGCAACCAGACGGCAATGCTGCTCGGCGCGCCGACCCATCGCTGCGGCATTGTCGATCTGATGCGCGCCTATGATCAAAGCGATCGCACGACCGTGCTGAACATCCTTGAGCAGGCGACGGCTTCCCCTTCGTCCTTCTGCTTCAAGACGAAGATTTCGCGGCCCGCCGGCGAAATATCGCAGCTGTTTTGCGTCGGCCGGTCGCTGCTCGATGCGCCGGACGGAAGTGGCGCGCTGCAAGGCATTTTCGCCTTCCCGCGCGAACGCGTCATCCTGTGCGCCTGACGGTCGCTTGAAACTTCCGAAAACGGCGACAAGTTGAACGTGCCCCGCACGGGCGCGACCATAGCTCGCGGTCGAAGGCCGCGACAGAAAGGAAACACCATGTCATTGACGACGCTGGCGGCGGCTTTCACACTCGCCGCCTGTCTTGCCCTTCCCGCCCTCGCCGAAGGCACGGGGCATGGCAGCATGCACCATGGCTCGCCGGGAGCGGCAAACCCCGCAGGCGACAACTCGCCCTCCAGCAAGGCCTTTGCCAAGGCCAATGCGCGCATGCACGAAGGCATGGACATTCGTTTCACCGGCAATGCTGACGTCGACTTCGTCCGCGGCATGATCGCCCATCACCAGGGCGCCATCGACATGGCGAAGATCGAACTCGAGCATGGCAAGGATGAAACCATCCGCAAGCTTGCGGACGACATCATCAGGGCGCAGGAGGCCGAGATCAAGATGATGAGGGAATGGCTCGCCAGGAACGGCGGCTGACCGGCAACGCCCCCTGATCTGTCCCCGGCGGAATGGGGCAAGCCCGCTCCGGTCAGGCCACCTTGACGACTGGCCGTGTGAGCCTGCCGCGCATCTCCTCGACGAGGACGCGGCAATGGCAGCCCTCGATGTGATCGTTGACCAGGCCCATGGCCTGCATGAAGGCGTAGATCGTCGTCGGACCTACGAAGGTCCATCCCCGCTTCTTCAGGTCCTTGGAAATGCGGGTCGAGGTGGGTGTCGTCGGATTGGCGACGATTGCCTCGTAGGTCACGCGGGTCGGGCGCTCCGCGGCTCCAGGTTCGTATGACCAGAAGTAGCTTGCGAGTGAACCGAACTCCTGCCTCAGTTCCTTGGCGCGTCGTGCATTGTTGATCGTCGAGACGATCTTGCCGCGATGGCGCACGATGCCGGTGTCGGCGAGGCAGCGGTCGACATCGGCTTCGCCGAACTCGGCGACCTGATCGAAATCGAAGCCGGCGAAGGCGGCGCGAAAGGCCTCTCGCTTGCGCAGGATCGTGAGCCAGGACAGGCCGGACTGGAATCCTTCGAGACAGATCTTTTCGAACAGCCGGCGATCGTCGGTGACAGGCCGCCCCCATTCCTCGTCATGATAGCGACGATAGTCGTCGAGATTGCCCTGCCAGGCGCAGCGCAGAAGCCCGTCGTCGCCCGCAACTATGCCCTTTTCCGTCATCGCTTTTCTTGCTCCATCCCGTTCATTTCCTTGGCTTTACCATTTGCAAACCAGATTCCTAAAGCGGCGGATAACCCTACCCAAAGCTTTATCGGCGCCTTCGCCTTTTAATGAAGCGCTGTTTACCATTCCGTGGCCCCCCGGTGACACGATCGCGCCATTGCCAGGGCGCGTGCTTCCCGAACGAACGTCCGGTTCTTCGGGCGCCTGCGCCTGATTGATAAATTTCGGCGAAAGGTAGCGAGTCCGTCCGATGTTGAAAAAATCCCTTCTTGTAGCCGCCTCTCTCCTGAGCCTCGTCGCCGCCCCGGCCGGGGCGCAGGACCGGTATCAGAACCGCCCCCCCGTCGTCGTCAGCCCCGACCTCACCGCCCCCTGGGTGATGCAGCTTGGCGGACAGCAGACGCGAACGCGGCCGGTGATCTACCGGCAGCAGATTCCGGGTGCCACCCGAAAACAGTACTACCAGCAGGGACAGGTTGCCCGGCCACAGGTCAAGCGCCGCGTGGTCAATCCGCTGATCCAGCCGGCCAACGCGATGCGCGCCCAGCGCCCGGTGAAGTCGAAGTTCGACCCACAGTTCCTGCCGCAGACGGTTGCCTATGAAAGCAAGGAAAGACCGGGCACGATCATCATCGATACCAACAACCGCTTCCTCTACCTGGTGACCGGCAATGGTGAGGCGCGCCGCTACGGCGTCGGGGTCGGCAAGCCCGGCTTTGAATGGGCGGG
Organism: Ensifer sp. MJa1; assembly: GCF_037026475.1. Lineage (NCBI taxonomy): Bacteria > Pseudomonadati > Pseudomonadota > Alphaproteobacteria > Hyphomicrobiales > Rhizobiaceae > Ensifer > Ensifer sp. MJa1. Next base: position 61,262 of record NZ_JAKUMO010000004.1, read on the forward strand.
CGCCCACAAGATCACCCGCAAGGCCGAGTGGCCGAGCTGGACGCCGCCGCAGGAGATGATCAGCCGCGAAGCCGCCAAGGGCCACTACCTGCCGGCGCGCATGGACGGCGGTCCGGAGAACCCGCTTGGTGCCCGTGCCATGTATCTTGGCTCGACGCTCTACCGTATCCACGGCACCAACGCGCCCTGGACGATCGGCTATGCCGTCTCGTCCGGCTGCATCCGCATGCGTAACGAGGATGTCGTCGACCTTTATGAGCGCGTGAACATCGGCACGAAGGTTATCGTCATATAGCTGGAGCATAGCATAGAATATTTCTCCCCCCTCGCACGTGTTGCTATTGCCTATGCGTGATTTTCAGGCAACAGCAGCGTCAACAGATACAAGTTCGGCGGTCCGCCGGCTTTGTCACAGGCTTGAACTTCGCCACATTTTGCATAGCCTGCCTGCAACGAGGGTTCAGAGGGAATCGTATATGAAGCGTTATGCCAGCAAAGCGGTCGCGATCGCCATCGCGACCAGCACAATTCTTGCCGCCGCCAGCGCCTCGGCTTTCACGCCGACGCCGGCCACAGGTCCCAAGGTCAAGTCATCCGACGTTGTACTCGTGGCCACGCCGAAAAGGCCGGCAAAACAATACTGGCGCACCAAGGTCCGTTTCCGCACCGATGAAGCCCCTGGCACGATCATCGTCGATACCAACAACAAGTTTCTCTACTACATCGATGGGCCGAACCGCGCGACGCGCTACGGCATCGGCGTCGGCCGCGACGGGTTCGGCTGGTCGGGTGTCGTGAAGGTCGGCCGCAAGGCCGAATGGCCGACCTGGACGCCGCCGCAGGAGATGCGCGTCCGTGAGGCGGCCAAGGGCCGGATCCTGCCGATCACCCAGGAAGGTGGCATCGACAACCCGCTCGGCGCCCGCGCGATGTATCTCTACAAGGGCGGCCGCGACACGATCTTCCGCATTCACGGCACCAACCAGCCGTGGACGATCGGCCAGAACATGTCTTCCGGCTGCATCCGCATGATGAACGAGGACGTGGAACACCTCTATGACCGCGCCGATATCGGCACCAAGGTCATCGTCATCGGCCCCGGCAGCAAGCCAGGCGACACCTATTTCGACGATCGCGGCGTCGACATCTTCCGCCAGATTTTCGGCGGCTGATCGCTCCAGGATCGCACACTGACACAGGCCGGCTTCACGCATAAGCGGAGCCGGCCTTTTCTTTGCGCCTCACAGACCCTGGGGCTTCGCACCGCCATAGGCCCAGTCGAGGAGTTCGACCGTATGCAGGATCGGCACCTTCGTGCCGCTGGCGATCTGCGTGATGCAGCCGATGTTGCCGGTGGCGATCGCATCCGGCCTCGTTGCTTCGATGTTCTTGACCTTGCGCGCCTTCAGCTTCGCCGAGATCTCCGGCTGGAGGATGTTGTAGGTGCCGGCCGACCCGCAACACAGGTGCCCCTCGGCCGGATCGCGAACGACGAAGCCGGCGCGCTTGAGGAGCTGCTTCGGCACCGTCGTGATCTTCTGGCCGTGCTGCATCGAACAGGCGGAATGGTAGGCAAGCGTCATGCCGCGCGATTCCCGTTCAGGCAGGTCGAGGGTGGCGAGATACTCCGTAATGTCTTTCGCCAGCGCCGACACGCGCGCCGCCTTTTCCGCATAGGCGGGATCGAGCCGCAGCATGTGGCCGTAGTCCTTGATCGTCGTGCCGCAACCCGATGCGGTGATGACGATGGCGTCGAGCCCGCCCTCGCCTGCGACCTTGAGCCAGGCATCGACGTTGCGGCGTGCCGCCTCGAGCGCCTGGTTTTCGCGCCCCATGTGGTGCACCAGCGCCCCGCAACAGCCTTCGCCGGCTGAGACCACCACCTCCACTCCCAGACGCGTCAGGAGCCTTATCGTCGCTTCGTTGATTTCCGGCCTCAGCACCGGCTGGGCGCAGCCGGAGAGCAGCGCCACGCGGCCGACGCGCTTGTCCTTGGCCGCATGGACACCGGGCATGGCGGAGGCCGAGGGCTGAGGGACAGTTTTCGGCGCCAGATCGAGCATCACGCCGAAGGTCTTCAACAAGGGCATGCTCTTCATCAGCCCCGCAAACGGGCGGGCAAGGCCGGCCGCCTTCAGCGACAGGCGAAAGCGGGACGGGTAAGGCAGCACCGCCGCAAGCACGGCACGCACCAACCGGTCTTTGAACGGGCGCCGGTAGGTGTTCTCGATATGGGTGCGTGCGTGGTCAACGAGATGCATGTAGTCGACGCCGGAGGGACAGGTGGTGGTGCAGGCGAGACAGGACAGACAGCGGTCGATGTGGGTGACGGTTTCCTTGTCCGCCGCGCGGCCGTTCTCCAACATGTCCTTGATGAGATAGATGCGCCCGCGCGGGCTGTCGAGTTCGTCGCCGAGCGTGACATAGGTCGGACAGGTCGCGGTGCAAAAGCCGCAATGCACGCATTTGCGCAGGATGGCTTCGGATTCAGCCACCTGCGGGTCGGCAAGCTGTGCGGGGGTAAAATTGGTCTGCAAACGCGAACTCCAGTCTCCGGATCGAAGCAACCAAGCGCCAGGGAGCGCGCAGCGGTTGCCGTAACTTTCTGATTTTAGCATCCGTCGACCGATACCGGCCTGCGGCTACGCTCTGCGTCCTATACCATCCAGCTTTCCGGGTTGGTGATCGGCTCCTGTCGGGCGGCTCGTTGCAGGCCGACAACGCAGCGCACGACGATCCAGACGGCGGTGGCAATGAAGCCAAGGATGCCGATCAACAGCACCGTCAAAAGCATGGAGATCACGCCGAACAACAGTGCGATCCAGAAGGTCCTGATCGCCCAGATATAGTGGGTCTGGACCCAGGGCGGGCCCTTACCACGGTTGAGATAGGCGATCACGACGCCGATGAGCGCAGTGATCCCCACCGCGAAGCCCACGAGATAGAGAACATAAATCACCTGGACATTGATCTTGCCCGGTTCCAGCCAACGATCGGTCTCCCGGGAAAACGGCGTCTGCGGACCATTGTCGCTCATCAGTACCTCCCTTGTTCCAGCAGCGTCGCGCCTCAGGAGACCGCGGCCATGCGGCCGGGATTGAAAATCCGGTGCGGATCGAACTTGGCGCGCACGCGCTCGCTCAATAGTGCCACAGGCTGAGGTTGTGGTTCAAACGCCGGAATGGCTGCGCGATAGGCTTCTTCGGCCCGAACCAGCGCGGCGTGACCGCCGCCGAGAACCTTGACATACCTGCGAAGCAGCTCAGCGTCCGGATCGGCTTCCATGCGCAGCCAGACGAGACCGCCCTGCCAGTCATAGAAGGCGTCGACACCGGTTTGCAGCCGCAGCGCCGCCACCAGCTGATGGCCGAGCGACGGTGCGACGGAGACGCGCCAAAGTGGCCGCTTCGTGCCGTCGGCATAGGGTATGACGTTGCGGATTTCCGTCCAGAGTTTTGATGTCTTGATCGCATCAAGACGCGCCACCGCACCGAAACGCACAAGCGCTTTTTCGAGCTTGTCGGCGCGAAGGTCAACGGAGGCCTCCAGCCCCTCAAGCCGCAGCACGGTCGCGGCACCTTCCGGGAGCCCGCCATCGAGAAATCGCCCGCGCACGCTCTCCGGCAAATGCGCGGCGCCGGAGACTTCGGTTGTTTGCGCCATCGCCTCGGCCATGACCGCTGCCGCCTCGGCATCATTGAGGCCGGAGACGACAACGGTTTGCGCAGCTGGCGGCAATGGCAGGACGCGGAAGGTGACTTCGGTCAGAATGCCGAGCGTGCCATAAGACCCGGCGAGCAGCTTTACCAGATCGAGGCCGGTGACATTCTTCATCACCCGGCCGCCGGCCTTGATCGCCTCGCCATGCCCGTTGACGAAGCGGATGCCGAGAAGACTGTCACGGGCGGCGCCGGCGACGTATCGCCGCGGGCCGGAGACGTTGGCGGCAAAAACCCCGCCAATCGTCGGCTCCCCCGACGAGGCGAACAGCGCTCGATGATCCATCGGTTCGAAGGAAAGCATCTGCCGGTTTTCGGCAAGCGCATTCTCGATCTCGCGCATCGGCGTGCCCGCCAGTGCCGTGACCGTCATTTCGGCCGGATTGTAGCTGACGATGCCGGAAAGGCGGCGGGTCGACAGCACCCGGTCAGCCCGCACCGGATTGCCGAGGCCCGAACGGGTGTTGCCGCCGATCACCGCCAGCGACGCCTTGTCGGCGGCCATCGCCCGAACGACGGTCGCAATCCCCTCCTCGCTTGCCGGTTCGAAATGCACGATCATGCGGCCGGCCGCCCTTCGAGCGGGAAGACTTTCGATGGGTTGAGGATCCATTGCGGGTCGAAGGCGGCGCGCGCCGCCATCTGCTGGTCGAGATCCGCCCGGTTGTACTGGTGCAGCATCAGGTCCCGCTTCTCGATGCCGACGCCGTGTTCGCCCGTCAGGCAACCGCCGGCATCGACGCAGAGCTTGAGGATGTCGTTGCCGGCGGCTTCGGCGCGCGCCGCATCCTCTTCATCGTTGATGTTGTAGAGGATCAGCGGATGCATGTTGCCGTCGCCGGCATGGAAGACGTTGGCAACGCGCAGGCCGTAGCTCGCGACGATTTCGCCAGTGCGGGCAAGCACGTGCGAGAGCTGGCTGAGCGGCACGGTGCCGTCCATGCAGATGTAGTCGGCGATCCGACCGGTGGCGCCGAAGGCGGACTTGCGGCCCTTCCAGATCGCTGCCGCTTCCATCGCGGTCTGGCATTCCTTGATCGTCGCCACCCCATGACGGCGTGCGACCGCGACGATGCTGGCAAGCATCGCATCCATTTCCGGCTCGGAGCCCTCGACCTCGACGATCAGCAGCGCCTCGACGTCGAGCGGATAACCGGCATGGGCGAAGGCCTCGCAGATCTCGATCGCCGGCTTGTCCATGAACTCGATCGCCACGGGGATGATGCCGGAGCCGATGACATCGGCGACACAGGCGCCGGCCGCTTCAGACGAGGCAAAGCCGAAGAGCACAGGGCGAGCGCCCTCGGGCTTGGCAATCAACCGCACCGTCGCCTCGGTGACGATGCCGAGCTGGCCTTCCGAACCGCAGACGAGGCCGAGCAGGTCGTAACCGGCTGCATCCAGCGCCTTGCCGCCGAGTTCGATGACCGTGCCGTCGTAGAGCACCATTTTCACGCCAAGCAGGTTGTTGGTGGTGACCCCGTATTTCAGGCAGTGGGCGCCGCCGGAATTCATGCCGATATTGCCGCCGATCGTGCAGGCAAGCTGCGAGCTCGGGTCGGGCGCGTAGAAGAACCCGTCGGCCGAAACCGCCTCGGAAATATTGAGATTGGTGACACCGGCCTGAACGATTGCCGTGCGGTTGAAGAGGTCGATGTCGAGAATGCGCGACATCTTCGACAGGCCGATGACGACCGCATCCTCCTGCGGGATGGCGCCGCCCGAAAGCGATGTGCCGGCGCCGCGCGGCACCACCGGAACGCCGTAGCGGCTGCAATATTTGAGCAGGGCCGACACCTGTTCGGTCGTCTCCGGCAGGGCGACGGCGAGCGGCATGCGACGATAGGCGATGAAGGCGTCGGTCTCGAACGGCTTCAGCCCGCGCTCGTCGCTGATCAGACAGCCCGCGGGCAAGAGATCGGCGAGATCAGCAACGATCTCGCGGCGCCGAGCGATAACCGACTGTTTCGGCTGTAGAAACCCGATCGTCTCCGCCATCAGGCCCTCCCGTCGCAGGTCAATTGGTTCATTTTCTTTACCACTAGGACGAAGGCCTCGCAAATGCTATTGAGCTTTTCCGTTTTGGAAACAATGGCAACGATTGATGACGAATTTAGGCGATCTTGAGATTTTTGCACGGGTCGTTTCCACAGGCAGCATGTCGGCTGCCGGCCGCGTGCTCGGCTTCTCGCCCGCCGTGATCTCGAAGCGGATCAAGCGGCTGGAAGACCGTCTTGGCACACGGCTTTTGCAGCGCACAACGCGGCAGATCTCGCTGACCGAAGCCGGCCAGGGCTTTTACGATCGGGTGCTTGGCATCCTTACCGGCATCGAAGAGGCAGAGGCCTACGCCTCCGGCCGCTCGTCGCACGCGCTTGGTGTGCTCCGGATCTCGGCACCCACCTCCTTCGGCCGGATGCACATCGCGCCGCACCTGACGAAGTTCATGAAGGACCATCCGGACCTCAAGCTGCATATCGTGCTCACCGACGATTTCACAGACATCGTCGCCGAGGGCTTCGACATGGCCGTCCGCATCGGCGAACTGGTGGACTCGTCGCTGGTAGCACGCAAGCTTGCGCCCGTCCGCCGCCTGCTTTGCGCCTCGCCGGAATACATCGCCCGAAACGGCGCGCCGAAGGAGATCGGCGATCTCGCCGACCATCTCTGCCTGCCCGCCCACAACAACGACAACTGGAAGCTCGAGGGGCCGGAGGGCGCGCTGGTCTGGCACCCGGAAGGACCACTCGTTACCAACTCCTCCGAGATCGTGCGCGCCGCCGTCATCGCCGGCGCCGGCATTGCGCTACGCTCCACCTGGGACATCGGCCCGGAACTGCGCAGCGGCCAATTGGTGCAGGTGCTGCCGCAATGGGAAGGCTCCAAGCAGCTGACGCTTTCGGCCGTCTATCCGAGCCGCCAGTTCCTGCCGGCCAAGGTGCGGCTCTTCATCGACTATCTGGCAGAACTCTACGGCCCAATCCCCTATTGGGAGCAATAGGAGATCCGGATCCCGTCGAACATGCGAGGAGCCGCTCCGATTACTTGTGCTCGCCATCCTCGTGATGACGGCGGATGCGGCGCACGATCAGCCACACGCCGGCAACGGCAAAGGGAACCGCAAGGCCGGTCAAGAGCCCTGGATCGATCGGCAGTTCATGGCTGACCGCCTTGGCGAGATAACCGAAGAGCCCGACGACGTAGTAGGAAATGGCGGCGACCGAGAGGCCTTCGACCGTCTGCTGCAGCCGCAACTGCAACTTGGCGCGCCGGTCCATCGAGTTCAGGAGCGCACTGTTCTGCCGCTCGAGCTCGACATCGACCCAGCTTCTGAGGAGTGCCGTTGCGCGGGCGAGCTTGCGCGACAGGTTCGCCTGGCGCTCCTCGACCGACTGGCAGGTGCGCATGGCCGGAGCCAGTCGCCGCTCGAGAAAGGTGCCGATGGTCTCGTAGCCGGGCACCGGCGTTTCGGCGAGCGTGCGGATACGCTCCTGGACGATACCGTAATAGGCGCGGCTGGCGCCGAAACGATAAAGGCTGAGCGCGGCCCCCGCTTCGAGATCGGCGGCAAGCCGGGTGATCTCGGCCAGCATGTCGTCGGCTTCCTCGCGCACGTTTTCCTTCATGCGCTGCGTGACACCGGTCAGCCCGTCCTCGGTGCGGCGGATTTCCGGCGACAGCGACTGGGCAAGCGGCAGCCCCAACATCGCCAGCGTTCGATAGGTCTCGATATCGAGCAGGCGCTGTACGAGCGCGCCGGTACCAGCCTCGGTCATGCCGCGGTCGATCACCAGGATCTGCGTCAAGCCATCGCCATTCTGGCGAAAGTCGGTGACGATCACCGCCTGGCCATTCTTGGTTTCGCTGTAACAGAGACTGGTCGGATCGAAGAGTTTGATCGCTTCGCGCGTTTCCGGCGTGTCGGGCCGGATCTCCAGGCGGATACCGGAAATCAACGATCCCGGCGGCGAAAAGCCGTCGCCGAAAGGATGGATCGGCACCTCGCCGCCAAACTGCTCCGGCGGCGGCGCGTCCCAGAAATAGGTCGAGAATTCGGTATGGCGCTCCCAACGCAGCGTGCCCTGCCCCCAGCTCATGGCATGGTGGTTGGCGTCGCGACCCGGCGGCGTGATGCCGCGGGCGCGTGACAGCTCCGAAAGCACGGCGTGATCGACGATCGAGCCACCATCCGTCAGGAAGGCGAGCTGAAAGATCACCCGCGGCGTTGTCACCAGCGCGTAGGGGCGCGAATGAACCTCGCCCAAGGCGAGCGCCCGCATCGGCGCCACCGGAAATGCAAAACTGCCTTTTGCCATGAAGCGTTCTGTCCCCCTCACGCGTTCATCACGACTTTCTTATCAATCACGCGAGCAAAAGAAAAAGGACGCATTGCCGCAGTTTGATTTTTGTCAGCCTGCGAAAGTGGACAAGCAAATTGACCACTTGGCCGTGGCTGCCTAGATTGCGACTGGAATTGCACGAGGAGATGCGTGCGCGGTTTCCGTCCCGACGCGCCCTCATCTACGAAAATCGATCACCTCATGGCCCTGGGTCTAACCGCCCCGACAGCATCGTGATCCCGGAGACCCCCAGTGACCGACGACGAGATCGACCTCTTCGCCCGCATCAGCCACAGCCGTACGGCGGACGAAGTCGTGCAGCAGATCGAGCTCCTGATCCTCGAAGGCGTGTTGCGTGACGGCGAGCGGCTACCGGGCGAAAGGGACCTTTCCAAGCGCTTCGACGTGTCACGTCCGATCCTGCGCGAAGCGCTGAAGGAGCTCGAGCTGCGCGGCCTGGTCGAAAGCCGCCATGGCGGCGGTACCTTCGTTGCCGATGTCGTCGGGCAGATCTTTTCCAAGCCGTTGATCGATCTCATCGCCCGCCATCACAAGGCGACGCAGGATTATCTTGAGTATCGGCGCGAACTCGAAGGCCTGACAGCGGAACTGGCGGCGAGCCGGGCCACGGACTTCGACCGGGATATCCTGACGAGGATCATCGAACGCATGCGTGCGGCCCATGTCGCCGGCGACTTCGACGCCGAACTCGAAGCCGATATCGAACTGCACCAGGCGATCGGCGAAAGCGCCCACAACATCATCCTGATGCACACGCTGCGCGCCTGCTACCGGCTGCTGCAGCAGGGCATCTTCTTCCATCGGAATTCGGTCTTCGACGCGCCCGGCGCCCGCGACCGGCTGCTTGCCCAGCACGAGGCGATTTACGGCGCCATCATCGCGAAAGACCCGCCGGCGGCGAAGGCGGCCGCCCAGAGCCACATCGACTTCATTGCCGCGGCGACCCGCGAAGCTGAACGCACCGGCGAATGGAACCGGGTCGCACGGCTGCGACTACAGCAGCGCGACCGGGCCACTTAGGCCTCGGACCAACGCCCGGTTGCCGCGCCTTTGCAATAGCGACGCGAAAACACCATATCCTGTCGCATCTGGACCACAGTCTGCGCGAAAGCTGGCTGCATATCCGGCTGGCGGATGGCCGCGACATTTACACGCAACAGGACGCTGCCATACTGCCTTCAACAACAAATGGGACCACTGATTCGCCGAGAGGAGCGCAGACGACCTTGAACTTCCTGAACAGGCTCGCATCCGATGTCCAACTGATGCTGCGTCGCCCGGCGCGCATGCAATATGCCGCTCTGTGCTATCGCATCCGCAAGAAGTCCAAGGCTCTCGAAATTCTCCTGATCACCAGCCGCGACACCGGTCGCTGGGTCATCCCGAAAGGCTGGCCGATGCAGGGCAAGCGCGCTCATGAAGTGGCCGAACGCGAGGCTTATGAAGAGGCCGGCGTCAAAGGCCGAGTGCAGAAGGCAACGGTCGGCTCCTATCTCTACCAAAAGCGCATGGATCACGGGCTCAAGATCTCGGTCAAGGTGCAAGTCCACGCTCTGGAAGTCGACGACCTGTGCAAGCACTTCCCCGAGGAAGGTCGGCGGCAACTCGAATGGGTCGACTACAAGGAGGCGGCTTCGCGCGTGGCCGAGCCGTCCCTGAAGGACCTCATCCTGGCCTTCGGCGAGCGCATGGATGCGCCAATGCCCAAGACTGCCAACGGCTAGAATTCCAGACGATCTTTCCCATGCATGCGATGCCCTGAACGCGGGTCCCTGGCGCGTCAAGCACGGATGTCCATCAAATCCACTTGAATGCGTGTTGCTGTGGCCTTACTGGCCGTGGTGACAATGGAGTACCAGTCAGTGGCTAGGCCGCGAACACGCCTTGCAAAGCAGACGCTCGACAAAGACCTCGACAAGCTCAGCCTTGCCGAGGAAGCGTCACAGCATGTTCGCCGCAGCCTTGCGGCGCCGGCACTCGCCGGTCTGTTCCTGCTTCTGAGCATGGCCTTTGCCGCAAGCTTCGTGACCAGTTCCGCCAGTGCGCCGATCATCATCGCGGCTGCCGCCATCGCTGGCTACATGGCCATGAACATCGGCGCCAACGACGTGACAAACAACGTCGGCGCGGCTGTTGGCGCCAAGGCGATGTCGATGGCGACCGCACTTGCGATCGCCGCCGTGTTCGAGATCGCGGGCGCGATGCTTGCCGGTCGCGAGGTCTCGCTGACGATCGAGGCGGGTATCGTCTATGGCGAAGACGTTCTCGGCGCGCAGGCGATCGTCTGCATCATGATGGCGGCGCTCGCCTCATCGGCCGCCTGGATCAACATCGCTACTTATTCCGGAGCTCCGGTTTCGACCACCCATTCGATCATCGGCGGCATCGTCGGTGCTGGCATCGCCGCGGCCGGCTTTTCCAGCGTGCAATGGTGGTCGCTCGCCGGCATCACCTTGAGCTGGACTGTCTCGCCGCTGCTTGGCGGCGCGATCGCTGCCGCCTTCCTTGCCTTCCTCAAGGAATTCATCATCTATCGCGGGGACAAGATCGCTGCTGCGAGACGCTGGATGCCGGTTATCCTCGGGATCACCGCAGGCTGCTTCACCGCCTATCTCGCCGTTATCGCCTTGGTTCAAGTGGCCGCCATCAACCTGCCGACAGGCTTGGCTGCCGGCTTGGTGGCCGGCGTCGCGGTCTATCTGCAGGCCAAACCGTGGATCTACCGGCAATCGGAAGGTCTCGACAACCGCAACCAGTCTCTTCGCAAGCTGTTCCAGCTGCCGTTGATCGTGGCTGCTGCCCTGCTCTCCTTCGCCCACGGCGCCAACGACGTCTCGAACGCGATCGGGCCGCTTTCGGCCATCGTTTCGGCATTGGATGGGGTCATCACGACGCAGAAGTCGCCGGCACCCCTCTGGGAACTCGCGATCGGCGCGCTCGGCATCTCAATCGGTCTGCTGCTCTATGGTCCGAAGCTCATCCGAGTCGTCGGCCAGGAGATCACCAAGCTCAATCCGATGCGCGCTTTCTGTGTCGCACTCGCGACCGCAGTCACCGTGCTCTTGGCATCGGCGCTCGGCCTGCCGATCAGTTCGACGCACACGGCCGTCGGCGCAGTCTTCGGTGTCGGCTTCTTCCGCGAATGGTACATCCGCAATTCCAAGCGGCGCCTGCAATATGTCCGCCAGAAGACGGGCCATGCTGATTTCATGGAATCGACGGAAACGAACTTTGCCGAGGTCCGGCGTCGACGGCTTGTGCGCCGCTCGCATTTCCTGACGATCGTCGGTGCTTGGGTCATCACCGTTCCTGCTTCGGCGGCGCTTTCAGCCGTCCTCTACGTCATTCTCTCCAAGCTATTCATGTGAAGGCATTTCCGATGCGCGCCAATTTTCGCATGCAGCGACTGTTCGTCGCGCACGCTCTTAACGCCGGTTCCGCCCAGGAGGCGACGAAGGAGCAGTTCAATTACCTGGTCAACGTGCTGCGCTACGACGAAGGCTCCTCGATCCTCGTCTTCAACGGGCGCGACGGCGAATGGCGGGCGGAGCTTTCCTTCGCAGCCAAGAAGAAGCTGGTGCTGACCGCGGTCGAGCAGACGCGACCGCAGCCCGCCCCTTGCGATCTGGTCTATCTCTTCGCGCCGCTGAAAGTGGGCCGGCTCGACTATCTGGTCCAGAAGGCCGTCGAGATGGGCGCAGGCGTGCTGCAACCCGTCATGACCCAGCATGTGCAGGGCAAGCTCGGCAGCATCGAGCGGGTGCGCGCCAACGTCATCGAGGCGGCCGAACAGTGCGGCGTTCTCGGCATTCCGGGTGTCGAGGAACCGCGGCGGCTCGAGGACGTGCTTGCCTCATGGCCGGCCGAGCGGCGCATCATCTTCTGCGACGAAGGCAGCGACAGCCAGAACCCGTTGCCCGTTCTGTCCGCCATCAAGGAGCAGAAGCTCGCCCTGTTGATCGGGCCGGAGGGCGGGTTTTCCGAAGCCGAGCGATCGCTTCTGCGCAGCCTCGACTTCGTCAGCGCCATTCCGCTCGGGCCCCGCATCCTGCGGGCCGACACGGCGGCGGTGGCGGCGATGGCGGTCATTCAGGCAACCGTTGGCGACTGGCGATAGCCGGTCGCCAAGGGACATTCCGCCCACACACAACTCATTTATGGAAGAGGGAATGCCTGCCACAAGGAGTGGTTGGGCAAAGGATGTCGCCGCGCCACGGAACTTGCACCAACGCAAGCAATCGTCCTACTTTTTTGATGAGACCTTGAAAGAAATTGACTTGCACCGCACCTGATTACGGTTCAAGCAGCCTGCATCAACTCCTGCTATCCTGCAGGAGCCGCCCAAACAAAAGAAGACGCCCATGGCCCGAGATACCACCGACCAGACGCCGGTAACCTCTGTCGCTGACCTGACCGCCTATCTGGCAGCGGGCTCGAAACCGGAGGAGCGGTTCCGGATCGGCACGGAGCACGAAAAGTTCGCCTTCTTTAAGGCGGACAACAGCCCGGTTCCCTATTTTGGCGAGGCCAGCATCCAGGCGCTTCTCAACGGCATGGCCGCAAAGAGCGGCTGGGAGCCGATCGTCGACGAAGGCAACATCATCGGGCTTGCCGAACAATCCGGCAATGGAGCGATCTCGCTTGAGCCCGGCGGCCAGTTCGAGCTTTCTGGCGCGCCGCTCGAAAACCTGCACCAGACCTGCAAGGAATCGAACCAGCATCTCGCCGTGCTGCGCGAAGTCGCCGAACCGCTCGGCATCCGCTTTCTCGGCATCGGCGGCAGTCCCAAGTGGACCTTCGACGAAACCCCGCGCATGCCGAAGTCGCGCTATGGCATCATGAGCCGCTACATGCCCAAGGTCGGCACCAAGGGCCTCGACATGATGTATCGCACCTGCACGATCCAGGTGAACCTCGACTTCTCGTCGGAAGAAGACATGCGCCGCAAGATGCAGGTCTCCTTGAAGCTGCAGCCGCTCTCAACGGCGCTGTTTGCGAGTTCCCCCTTTACCGATGGCGAGCCGAACGGGCTCTTGTCCTGGCGCGGTGATATCTGGCGTGATACCGACAACCAGCGCGCCGGCCTCTTGCCTTCGGCTTTCCGCCCGGATTTCGGTTTTGCCGACTATGTCGAATGGGCGCTTGACGTGCCTATGTATTTCGTCGTGCGCGACGGCCATTATCACGACTGTACCCATGTCACCTTCCGCCAGTTCATGGGCGGCGCGCTCAAGGGCGAGATCGCCGACTGGCAGCCGAACATGGGCGACTGGACCAACCACCTCTCGACGTTGTTCCCGGATGTGCGACTGAAGCGCTTCCTCGAGATGCGCGGCGCCGACGGTGGCCCGTGGCGGCGGATCTGTGCGCTGCCGGCCTTCTGGGTTGGCCTGCTCTACGACCGTGAGGCTCTGGACGCGGCCGAGACGCTGACACGCGACTGGACCTTCGAGGAGGTCAGCGCCATGCGCGATGCCGTTCCGGTTCAGGCGCTTGCCACCAAGTTCCGCAGCGGCAGCCTCTACGATGTCGCCCGCGAAGTGTTGTCGATTTCGCGCGGCGGCCTGAAGCGCCGCAATCGCCTCAACGGCGACGGCGTCGACGAGAGCCAGTTCCTGGCGCCACTCGACGAGGTTCTGGCCAAGAAGGCGACACTCGCGGAAGACCTGCTGTCGCTCTACAACGGCCGTTGGAACGGCTCCGTCGAGCCCGTCTTTACCGAATACCAGTATTGAGGCGCTCGTATCGCGGCGCCTTGCCGGTCGCTCTCAAAAAGCGGTTTCCAGCCCCCGATTTCCCGTTATAGTGCAAGGATATGCGTCGCTTGGGCGGCGCGCATCTATGCCGAAGGGGAACTGGGATGGCACCGCTTTTTGACATGTTCGCGCAGGCTCAGAACGGCAAAGCCATCGAGCTGATGGCCCAGCAATTCGGCATCGCCCAGGAGCAAATGACCAAGGCGACCGCGGCGCTGCTGCCGGCCTTTTCTGCTGCCTTCAAGCGCAACACCGGCAATCCCTATGACTTCGGTGCGCTCTTGACCGCGCTTGGCAGCGGCAACTATGCCAAGTATTTCGAAGACGTCAGCCAGGCCTTCACGCCGCAAGGCATGGCCGACGGCAACGGCGTTCTCGGGCAATTGTTCGGCTCGAAAGAAATGTCGCGCGCGATCGCCGCGCAAGCTGCCCAGGTCACCGGCGTCAGCCAGGAGATCTACAAGCAGATGCTGCCGGTCATGGCCGACACGCTGATGGGCGGATTGTTCAAGCAAACGACCGGACAGTTTGCGGCGGCAACTGACGCATTCGCCAACAACCCGATGGCCACGGCCATGCGCCAATGGATGGAGGCCGCCGGCTTCGCCAAGAAGCCGGAGCCGCAGCCGAACCCCTTCGACAATCCCTTCACCCAGGCGATGCAGGGCTTCTTCGGCATGGGCAAGCAGGAAGAAAAGCCAAAGGCTGCGGATGTCTTTGCCGACAACCCCTTCATCAAGGCGTTTCAGGACATGATGCAGGCTGGCGCTTCCGGCGCGCAGAAGCCGGCGCCCGATAATCCTGCGCTCGCGCAATTCTCCCAGGTGATGAACACCATGTTCGACAGCGGCCTGGAGATGCAAAAGGAATATCAGAAGAACATCGAGGCGCTGTTCGACATCTACAAGACCGGCCCCGGCAGCAAGGGCTGAGCGGTCCTTGATCCTCGCACATTGCTAAAAGAAAAAGGCCCGGTACATGTCTTGGTCATGCACCGGGCCAAGCGGCAGGGCTATTGGCTCCACCCTGCGGGGAAGGTTTGGGCGCGCGACCGTCGACGGTCCGCTGCGCCGAATTTCTGAGCATGACCCGCATTGGCGGCAGCTTTCGCGGATCATGCTCGACTGGCACACCCTAAGCGGCGGGATGCGCCATAACTCTTAAGACCGATCACGTCGTGGTTTCGAGACGGCCCCAAAACACCGTGACCGATCAGGGATCAGTCGTGACGAATCCCCTTGTAAAAAAGGCTCGCCCGATTTCGCGACGCGCGCGTCAGATAGCTTGCTGGATTGTCGAAGAAGGGCGAGGTAATCGCCTCGTGCACATCTTCGCGCTTCAGCCCCATGTCGAGGAGCTGGCGGTCATCCAGGTCGTTCAGGCGGCCGATCTGATAGCGGTTCAGGAGTTGGCGCCATGCACCTGTCAGCATGCCCGTCACGCCGACGGCGCGGGAGGCATGGGACTGCTTTCCTGCAACGAGGTCGAGATCGAGGACGTGCTGTGTCGTGCGCATGATGGTACTCCTTCTATTCGGCACGAAGAGGCCCATCCCCTGCGGGGAGGTCAAACGCAGGGGCGGGCCAAAGAATTTTGGATAAACCGGCGTTGATGCCGGCCAGGGATCGATGAATTTGCCCCTGATAGATCGCAAATCCTTATTGATCAGTCCAACGAATGTTTTTAATGATATTCATCAAACAATCTTATGGATGTATCACGGCCATGTCCGCACCGCTTGATATCGACCAGCTCCAGACCTTTGTCGCCATCGCCGACACAGGCAGCTTCACCAAGGCCGCTGACCGGGTCTTCAAGACACAATCCGCCGTTTCGATGCAGATGCGGCGCCTGGAGGAGCGCATCGGCAAGGCGCTGTTCATGAAAGATGGCCGCGGCAACCGGCTGACGGTCGAGGGCGACCGGCTGCTCAACTTCGCCCGCCGGATGATCCGCCTCAACAACGAGGCGATCGCCTCCTTCGACGACAATCGGCTGGAGGGCACGCTCAGGATCGGCACGCCCGACGACTATGCCGACCGCTACATGCCCGAGATCATCATGCGCTTCGCCAAGACGCACCCGAATGTCGAGCTCAATATCGTCTGCGAGCCGTCGGTCGATCTTGCCGAGAAGATGGCCAAGGGCGACCTCGACATTGCGCTCGTCACCCATAACCCGCGCGCCCGCGCCTCCGATGTTGTGCGCACGGAGCCGCTTTGCTGGGTGAGCTCGATCAACCATCCACTGCCGGAGAACGCGCCGATACCGCTCGCGGTCGGTCGACGCGACTGTCTGTGGCGCCAGGCTGCCTGCGCGGCCCTCGATGCCACCGGTCGGGAGTACCAGATCCTGTTCACCAGCTGGTCGTCGACGGTCGTCGCTGCCGCCGTTCTTGCTGGCATGGCGGTGTCGGTGTTGCCGGAATCGGCGCTGCGCCCGGGCATGAAGGTGCTGACGCTCGCCGACGGTTTCCCGGCGCTGGCGCCGGTGCAGATCGGCATCATGAAGCGACCGGGCCTTTCGCCTTCGCTCTCGAACGCGATCAGCAACCACATTACCGCCTGCCTCGACAACATCACGCCGATCAGCGCCAACGATGACATCGACGCCGATATCAAGGGTTTCCCGCGCTATCCGCGCCTCAGGCAGAGCCACATGCTGCCGGGCTGGTAAGAACGATAGAGAAGCAAGAAGGGCCACGCATCATCCAATGCGTGGCCCTTTTCGTTTGTGCGCAAGTGGGCGCACGTCCAGCGCTTGCGCTTTATTCCGCCGCAACGCTTTCCGGGTCAGCCTTGTAGCCGTGGGCTGCACGCAGCGCCGCTCGCACACCGGCCTCATAGTCCGGATGAACGCGCTTGAAATGGGCGAGCTGGCGCTCGACGATCAGGCCGGGAACCCCGCCCATTGCCGCCGCAATGTTGGAAAACAGGCGCGCCTTCTCACCGGCATCGAACAGGTTGAACAGCGCCCGCGGCTGGCTGTGGTCGTCGTTGCCCTCACGATGGTCGTAACGCGCCATGTCGCCATCGATGCGCAGCGGCGGCTCCTTGGCGGACGGCTGTTCCACCGGACCGTTGAACGAGTTCGGCTCGTAATAGGCGTCCGGGTTGCCGGTCCTGATGCCGCCGAACGTGTTCATCTGGCCGTCGCGGTGGTAGTGATGAACAGGGCACTTCGGCTGGTTGACCGGAATGTGCTCGTAGTGGGTGCCGAGACGGTAACGGTGGGCATCGGCATAGGAAAAGAGCCGCGCCTGCAGCATCTTGTCGGGCGAGAAACCGATGCCCGGCACGATGTTGGACGGCGAGAAGGCGGCGTTCTCGACCTCGGCGAAGTAGTTTTCCGGATTGCGGTTGAGTTCCAGCACGCCGATCTCGATGGGCGGATAATCGGCATGCGGCCAGACCTTGGTCAGGTCGAACGGGTTGTAGGGCGTCGTGTCCGCATCGAGTTCCGGCATGATCTGCACCTGAACCGTCCAGCGCGGATAGTTGCCGTCCTCGATCGCGCCGTAGAGCGCTTCCTGGTAGCTCTCGCGCGTCCGGCCGATCACCTCAGCGGCTTCGGCATTGGTGTAATGCTTGTGGCCGTGCTGGGTCTTGAAATGGAACTTCACCCAGTAGCGCTCGCCGGCATCGTTCCAGAACGAGAACGTGTGCGAGCCATAGCCGTTCATATGCAGCGGGGAGACCGGACACCCGCGGTCGGACATCAGGATCGTCACCTGGTGCAGGCTTTCCGGCGACAGCGACCAGAAGTCCCACATGGCGGTTGCCGAGCGCAGATTGGTCTTCGGGTGGCGCTTCTGGGTGTGAATGAAATCCGGAAACTTGTAGGGGTCGCGCACGAAGAAAATCGGGGTGTTGTTGCCGACGAGGTCCCAGTTGCCTTCGGGGGTGTAGAACTTCAAGGCGAAGCCGCGCACGTCGCGTTCGGCATCGGCAGCCCCCTGCTCTCCAGCAACGGTGGAAAAGCGCGCCAGCATCGGCGTTTCGGCGCCTGGATGCAAAACCTTGGCCTTGGTGTATCTGGAAATGTCACCGGTGATCCTGAGCGTGCCATAGGCGCCCCAGCCCTTGGCGTGCACGGCGCGCTCGGGGATGCGCTCGCGGTTTTGATGCGACAGCTTTTCGATAAGCTGGTAGTCCTGCATCATCACGCCGCCGCGCGGACCGGCGGTCAGGGAATTCTGGTTGTCCGGCACCGGAGCTCCGGCCGTCGTCGTCAATATGGGTCGATCTGACATCGCGTCCTCCTGTTAAAGGGTTCGCGCCCGGGCGGTCAGGCAGGGTTGCCCGACTGCAGCTGAGGGGGCTGCCAGCCGCGAAGTCCGCGGCGCTCAAAGCCCGGTCGCTTTGGCAAGGCGGTTTTCCCACAGCGGATCGATAATCTCCAATTGCATAAAAATTAAATTTCGATAAGATTTTCCTATCATGCTTACACTCAGACAGATGCGCTATTTCGAGGCGCTTGCCTCCACTCGACACTTCGGCAAGGCCGCCGATCTGGTCCATGTCAGCCAACCGGCGCTTTCGGCGCAGATCATGGAAATGGAGAGCCACCTGGGCGTGAAGCTCGTGGAGCGCAGCCGCACCGGTGTCTTGCTCACCCACAAGGGCGAAGAAGTGCTGAGCCGCACGCGCGCGATCCTTGCCGAGGTGGACCAACTGGAACAGAGCGCCCGCGCGACCGCCGGCACGCTCGAGGGTCGCATACGCATCGGCGTCATCCCGACACTTGCACCTTATCTCGTGCCACGGCTGGTGCCGCATCTGCGCCGCGTCTATCCGGCCATCGAGATCGAGCTGAAGGAATCGGTGACATCGAGGCTCGTCGCCGATCTCGGCGAAGGCCTGCTCGATGCCGTGGTCGCGGCATTGCCGATCGAAGTCGACGGGCTTTCGTCGAAGCCACTCTTTTCCGACCGCTTCTACATGGCAATGGCGGACGATGAGCGAAACATCCTGATGTCGCCCTTGACCGAGGACCAGGTGGATGTCGAACAGCTGCTTTTGCTCGAGGAGGGCCATTGCCTGCGCGATCAGGCGCTGGCCGTCTGCAGCACGGCGGGCAAGCGGCGCCTTGTGTCGTTCGGCGCCACCTCGATGACGACGCTGTTGCAGATGGTCGCCAACGGCATGGGCATGACGCTCATCCCGGAGATCGCGATCGCCACCGAGGCCTCGCGCAACGCGATCCGGATCGTGCCCTTCGCGGCACCAGAGCCGGCGCGTGAGATCGGCCTTGTCTGGCGGCGCAGCAGCCCGCGCGAGCGCGACATGGAAGCGCTCGCCGCCGCCATCAGCGGCTGCGCCGATGATATCTTCCGCGCCGCCGTGGCGGCCTGAGCGGAGCGCTCAGGCGAGCTTGGCCTTCAGGAACTCGACCGTCCGGCCCCAGGCAAGATCGGCGGCAGCCTTGTCGTAGCGCGCAGCCGACGTGTCGTTGTTGAAGGCATGGTTGACGCCGTCATAGATGTAGATCGTCGCGTCCTTGCCGTCGTCCTTCAGTGCCTTCTGGTAGGCTTCGATGCCGGCATTGATGCGCTCGTCGAGCCCGGCATAGTGCAGCAAGAGCGCCGCCTTGATCTTCGGTACATCCTCCGCCTTGGGCTGGGCGCCGTAATAGGCCACGCCGGCCTTCAGATCGGGTGAGCCGACGGCGAGCCGATTGACGAGCCCGCCACCCCAGCAGAAGCCGATGGCGCCGACCTTGCCGTTCGACTGCTGGTGTCCCTCCAAAAAGACGACGGTGGCAGCGGCATTCGCCGTCGTTGCCGCAGCGTCGAGCGCGCCGATCATCTCGCGCGCCTTATCTTCGTCGGTGGGCGTGCCGCCGGCGGGCGAGAGAAAATCGGGCGCAAGCGCGAGGAAGCCTTCAAGCGCCATCCGCCGGGCCACATCACGGATATGCGGGTTGAGCCCGCGGTTTTCGTGAATGACGATGACGGCCGGCAGTTTGCCGGTCGTATCGGCGGGGCGCACGAGATAGCCTTTCATCTCGCCTGCGGCGCCGGGATAGGAAATGTCCTCGCCGGTGATGCGGTTGTCGGTGGCCGCAACAATCTCGGCCTTGGCGCCATTGGCAGCCAAGAGCGGTGCGATCGCCGCTGCCGCAGCGGCAGATCCGGCCAGCCCGGTGAGCTTTTCCATGAAACGCCTGCGATCGAGGGTCAGGTGCGTGTATTCGTCATAGGCGTCGATCATCGCCTGGGTAATCTTCGGTCCCTGCATGTCAGCCTCCTTCGGTTTGTCTCCCGCGGCGGCAGACAGAAACCGCCCGCGACAGAATAAGTCGGCGGGCGGCAGCGGACATACAAACTTGCGTTACCTCGCGTTACCGGCGCGTGCATCGGGCGAAGGCGGAAGCCTCGGCGCGAGTGGTTCAGCCGTTGAGGTCGAGCACGATGCGACCATCGATCTTGCCCTCCTCCATGCGCTTGAAGATGGCGTTGATGTTCTCAATTCTGTCCCAGGTAAAATGCGAGGCGACCTTGCCTTCGCCGGCAAACTCCAGCGATTCCTCCAGATCCTGGCGGGTGCCGACTATCGAGCCGCGAATGGTGATGCGCTTCAGCACCGTGTCGAAGATCGGTACGCACATCTGCCCGGGCGGCAGGCCGACCAGCGCCATGGTCCCCTTGGAACGCAGCATGTTGAACGCCTGCTCCATTGCCTTCGGTGCCACCGCCGTCACCAGCGCGCCGTGCACGCCACCGGTCGCCCTCTGCACCTGGTCAACCGCATCCTTGTCACGGGCATCGATGACGAGGTCGGCGCCGAGTCTTGTCGCCAGCGCCAGCTTGTCCGGGAAGATATCGATGGCGGCGACATGCATGCCCATCGCCTTGGCATATTGCACCGCCATGTGGCCAAGGCCGCCGATGCCGGAGATCAGAGCCCACTCGCCGGGACGCACCTCGGTTTCCTTCAACCCCTTGTAGACAGTGACGCCGGCACAGAGGATGGGAGCAGCGGGTCCAAATTCGAGCTTTTCCGGCAGGCGGCCAACGAAATCCGGATCGGCAAGGCCATATTGGGCGAAGGTGCCGTTGACGGAATAACCGGTGTTCTGCTGGCTGCCGCAGAGCGTTTCCCAGCCGGTGCGGCAGGGCGTGCAGCCGCCGCAAGCGGTGTGCAGCCAAGGAACCCCGACACGGTCGCCTTCCTTCAGCCGCTTGACGCCGGCGCCCAATTTGGCGACGTAGCCCACACCTTCGTGGCCCGGAATGAACGGTGGCTTCGGCTTGACCGGCCAATCGCCATTGGCGGCGTGCAGGTCGGTATGGCAGACGCCCGTCGCTTCGTACTTGATCAGCACCTGGCCGGGGCCCGGCTCCGGGATCGGCATGTCCTCGATTACCAGCGGCTTGCCGAAATCGCGTACCAGCGCGGCTTTCATCGTTGCGGTCATCTCGTCCTCCGATGCGTTGTCGTCTACGGTCGACGCAAGATCGCCACCTCTCTCTAGAGGCACGCTCACGCCAGCGGAGGCAGAGTACCCGCAAGAGCGGCATCAGGGACTTGATGCACATCAAGGCGCGAAGAGCGCCGCCCCGAACTGTTTCAGATTTGCGGCAGATTGGCGGTGGCGCGCGGAAATCAGCTCATCGCCATCCAGACGGCGAGCCACACCCACATGGCAAGCAGCGTCGCGACCCCGCCGATGAACAAGGGCCGGCGGTAGCGGATGCGGTTGCTGGTGACGTGCACGAAGGCGTGCGTGTAGCGCAGAGCCACGAAGAGCCAGGCAAGAGCGAGGGAGACGATGTTGTCGGCCTCGGTGATATAGAGCAGCACGCAGCAGACGTAAAAGAGGACAGGCAGCTCGAACTGGTTGGCGATGCTGTTCTTGACCACCAGGCTTTCGCCTGGCTCGTCACGGTTCTCGCGAAACTGGGCCGCATGGACCTTGCCGGCACTGACCAGCCGCATGCGCCGGAAGGACAGGAGAGCGTAAAGGCAGAAGACGAGAAAGACGTGGGCCACGATCGGCCAGAAGATCTCGAAACCCGTCATGACGCTTACTCCTGAAATACGCTCAGTCTGAAAATACTTGCTCTGAAAAAGACGGAGGGCGCCGCGTGATCCGCGGCGCCCTCGAAATGCTTGCGATCAGTGCGCGCCCGGATAGTTCGGGCTTTCGCGGGTGATCGTCACGTCGTGCGCGTGGCTTTCGCGAAGGCCGGCGCCGGAGATGCGCACGAACTGGGCGCGCTCCTGGTATTCCTTGATGGTCGGGCCGCCGACATAGCCCATGGAAGCCTTGAGACCGCCGGCGAGCTGGTGCAGCACGCCTGCAACCGGGCCCTTGTAGGGAACCTGGCCTTCGATGCCTTCCGGAACCAGTTTCAGCGTGTCGCGCACTTCCGCCTGGAAGTAGCGGTCTGCCGAGCCGCGGGCCATGGCGCCGACGGAGCCCATGCCGCGATAGGCCTTGAAGGAGCGGCCCTGGTAGAGGAACACTTCGCCCGGGCTTTCGTCGGTGCCGGCAAGCAGCGAGCCGATCATGACGGCGGAAGCGCCGGCAGCGATCGCCTTGGCGAGGTCGCCGGAGAACTTGATGCCGCCGTCGGCGATAACAGGAATGCCGGCAGCCTGGGCTGCCTCAACGGCGCTCATGATCGCGGCCAGCTGTGGCACACCGACACCGGCGACGATGCGCGTGGTGCAGATCGAGCCCGGGCCGATGCCGACCTTGACCGCATCGGCACCTGCATCGATCAGCGCCTTCGTACCGGCGGCCGTGGCGACGTTGCCGGCCATGATGCGAACGGAGTTCGACAGCTTCTTCACGCGCGCCACTGCATCGAGCACGCGCTGCGAATGGCCATGCGCGGTATCGACGACGATCAGGTCGACGCCGGCGTCGATCAAGCGCTCGGCGCGCTCGAAGCCGTCATCGCCAACCGAGATGGCGGCAGCGGCGCGAAGGCGGCCTTGCGCATCCTTGGAGGCGTTCGGGTTGAGCTGGGCCTTTTCGATGTCCTTCACGGTGATGAGACCGACACAACGGCCGTCGCCATCGACGACGAGCAGCTTTTCGATGCGGTGCGCGTGCAGGAGGCGCTTGGCTTCCTGCTGGTCGACGCTTTCCTTGACCGTGACGAGGTTCTCGTGGGTCATCAGCTCATGGATCTTCTGGTTCGGATCCGAAGCGAAGCGAACATCGCGGTTGGTGAGGATGCCGACGAGACGACCCTGCTTCTGGCCACCGGCGCCGCCGTTTTCAACGACCGGAATGCCGGAGATGCCGTGCTGCTTCATCAGGCCCAGCGCGTCGGCGAGCTTGGCGTCCGGGCCGATCGTCACCGGATTGACGACCATGCCGCTTTCGAACTTCTTGACCTGGCGAACCTCTTCGGCCTGCTCGGCCGGCGTCAGGTTGCGGTGGATGACGCCGATGCCGCCGGCCTGGGCCATGGCGATTGCGAGGCGCCCTTCGGTGACCGTGTCCATCGCCGAAGACAGGATCGGCAGGTTGAGGTCGATGTCCTGCGCAATGGTGGTGGCGATGTTGGTCTGACCCGGCATGACTTCGGAATGTCCGGGCAGGAGCAGAACGTCGTCGAAGGTCAAAGCCTCCAGACCAGTTGCCGTTTCGATGATGCGCGCCATGGCCAATTCCCTTCAATAAACGAAAACCCCCGGGGACGGGCTGCGATTGGTCCACCGGGCGACTTCAAAGCGTGTCTTGGAAGTTGGCGAGGGCTCGTAACACGGATATGTCAGGATGAAAATAGCCAAAGCCGGGAAATGTCCCGGCTTTGGCCGATATTTGTTGCAGAGCAGCAATTTTCAGCCGCGGTCCAGCGGCGATCAGATATCGAGCTGGTAGCTGGCGGGGACGAAACGATAGCCCTCGCCCTGTTTCTCGACGAAGCCGACGGCCGGAAATGGCATGTGGTAACCGATGAAAGGCAACCGTTCGCTGGCGATCATGTCGAAGACCCTTCGGCGCGTCTCCGCCGCCTTCGCCTTGTTCATGTCGAAGCGCACCTCCCAATCGGGTCGCTGAAGCGACAGCACATAGTGGTTGGCGGTGTCGGCGGTCAGTATCAGCCCCTTGCCTTCGGAATCGACGCGAAACACCATATGTCCCGGCGAGTGACCGAAGGCTGCAATCGCCGAAATCCCCGGCACGACCTCGGCGCCATCTCCAATGAACGTCGTCTTCTCGGCAAGCGGCACCACCTTCCCCAGCACGCCCTTATGGCCGTTCTCCGCCGGCGTGCCGACGCGTGCCGGATCCTTCCAGAAGGCATATTCGGTTTCGCCCATGACATAGCGGGCGTTGGCGAAAGCAGGTTTGCCGCCCTCCATCAGCCCGCCGATATGGTCGCCATGCATGTGCGTCAAGACGACGACGGAGACCTGTTCCGGCTGATAGCCGGCGGCGCGGATACCATCGAGAAGACGGCCGGCGCCGGCTTCGCGGCCGCCCTCGCCCATGCCAGTGTCGAAGAGCACGACATCCGACCCGGTATCGACAAGCGCCGGCGAGTAGCTGTTGAGCAGGGCGTCGGTCGGCAAGAAGTTCTGCTGCAGCAGGTCGGCAACCGCCTCTTGCGGCTGGTTAGTGCCATAGGTCTCATGCGGCTTGTCCGAGACGCGCGTGCCGTCATTGACGACGACGACCTTGAAGCCACCGAGCTTGAGCGATCGTATGGGAGGGTGGGTTGTAATCACTTCAGCCT
This sequence comes from Ensifer sp. MJa1, assembly GCF_037026475.1. Classification (NCBI taxonomy): domain Bacteria; kingdom Pseudomonadati; phylum Pseudomonadota; class Alphaproteobacteria; order Hyphomicrobiales; family Rhizobiaceae; genus Ensifer; species Ensifer sp. MJa1. The sequence goes on from NZ_JAKUMO010000004.1 coordinate 85,800, forward strand.
TTTCCGACTTTTCCTCGGCCACCGCAATGCCCGTCATCAGCGAGGGCACTGCGAGAACACCAAGTGTTCCAGCCCCCATCAAGGTCCTGCGCCTCATCGATATTTCACTCATGGTCCGTTCCGCCTCGTTTCCGGTTCGCTCGCGTTGCCGACAGGCAACTGGGCCAGAACTAGCGTCTTGACAGCAAAGGCCAGCCGGGATCACAGGCTTTTGATCCGCAATCGCCGGTTTCGCCCCGACAAAATCCATTACCAGCATTAGCGTCGTTTTATCGCAGACCTGTCCGAAGCACCCGCTCCATGAACCGTATCGTCCCGATGATCCTCGCCGTCGCTCTCTTCATGGAGCAGATGGACTCAACCGTCATTTCCACGTCCTTGCCAGCCATCGCCCGCGATATCGGTGTCGGACCGATCACGCTGAAGCTGGCGCTGACGGCCTATATGGTGGCGCTGGCGATCTTCATCCCCTTGAGCGGCTGGATGGCCGATCGCTTCGGCGCCAAGAAGATCTTTCGGGCAGCGATCCTGGTGTTTATCGCCGGCTCCGTGCTCTGCGCCATGTCCAACAGCCTTGTCGCCTTCGTGTTCTCGCGCTTCCTGCAGGGCATGGGCGGGGCGATGATGACGCCAGTTGCCCGCCTTGTGCTGGTGCGCGGTACGCCGCGCAGTGAACTCGTCTCGGCGATGGCGCTTCTGACGATCCCGGCCCTCGTCGGACCGCTGGCCGGCCCACCACTGGGCGGTTTCATCACCACCTACTTCTCCTGGCACTGGATCTTCCTGATCAACGTGCCGGTCGGCATTGCCGGCTATATCCTGTCGGGCATCTATCTGCCACACATGGAACCGCTCGACCCGCCGCCGGTCGATGTGCTGGGGTTCGTGCTCGGCGGTATTGCCGCCTCGGGCATCGTCTTCGGCCTGTCGGTGATCAGCCTGCCCGCTCTGCCGCCCGTGGTCGGTATCGCTTCCGTCGTCGTGGGCCTCGTTGCCGCCCTGCTCTACATCCGTCACGCCCGACGTCATCCGGCGCCGGTTCTCGATCTCAACCTTTTCAAGGACAGCGCCTTTCGCGCCGCCTCGATTGGCGGCACGATCTTTCGCATCTCGGTCGGTGCCGTGCCCTTCCTGATGCCGCTGATGCTGCAGGTCGGCTTCGGGCTCAACCCGTTCCAGTCCGGCCTCATCACCTTCATCGGTGCCGTCGGCGCGATCACCACCAAGTTCTACGCGCGACGCGTGCTTGCCTTTGCCGGCTTCCGCACCACGCTGATCATCGCGGCGATCATTGCCGCCATTACCACCTTTGCCAACGGCTTCTTCACGCCGGAGACACCCTATCTGGTCCTGATCACCATTCTGCTGATCGCCGGTTTTGCCCGCTCGTTCTTCTTCACCAGCGTCAACGCGCTTTCCTTCGCCGATATCGATGACGCGGATGCCAGCAAGGCGACGTCGATGAGCGCGGTGCTGCAGCAGATCAGCCTGGCGCTCGGCGTTGCCGTCGCCGGTGCGATCCTCGAGATCGAAACCAAGCTCAGCGGCGGTCCGCTCCAGCTCGACGATTTCCACACGGCGTTCATGATCATCGCTGCGGCCAACCTGATCGCGGCGATCCCGTTCCTCACCATGGCCAAGAACGCCGGCGCATCGGTGTCGGGGCACAGGCTGCCGGCGCGCGAGATCGAGACGGCGGCTGGGAAGTAAAGCGCCCCGGGGCGCGGGCGCAGCCTTAGTAGTCCGCCAGGATGTGTTCGGCGCCCACGTCGCCGAAACGCGGCTTCACCCCAAGCAACGGCGCGGAGCGACCGATGATCGCCTTGACGATCGGGGCGGCATTCGAGGCTGCGGTCCGGCCGCCATTTTCACCGGTTCGCGGCGCGTCGATGATCGAAAGCACGATGTATTTCGGCTTGTCCATCGGGAAGGCTGCCAGGAAGGCATTGAAGTTGATGTCCTTGGCATAGCGGCCGTTGATGACCTTGTCGGCAGTCCCGGTCTTGCCGCCAACGTGGAACCCTTCCACCTGCGCCCGCCGGCCGGAACCCTTCACTCCGTTCCAATTGTAGAGGTAGCGCATATCGGCGCTGGTCGTTTCCTTGATCACCCGCTGCGAAACCAGTTTCGAATCCTCAAGCGAGCGCGGCAGGAATGTCGGGGGAATGAGATGGCCGCCGTTCATGAGCGCTGCGGCGGCAACGGCGGTCTGCAGCGGGGTGGTCGCAACGCCGTGGCCGAAGGAAATCGTCACCGAATTGATCTTCTTCCAGGTGCGCGGCTGGGTCGGCGTTGCCACGCCAGGCATCTCGGTTTCCATCCTGGACAGAAGTCCGAGCCTCGTCAGGAACTGCTGGTGGCCTTCGATACCCACCATATCCGCGACCGCCGCAGTGCCGATATTCGACGAATACTGGAACACTTCCGGGATCGACAGCGGGCGGTTCTTGCCCTTGAAATCCTTGATGGTGAAGCCGCCCATGCGGATCGGGCGAGAGGCATCGACGACGGAGTTCAGGTTGACCTTGCCCTCGTCCAGCCCCATCGCCAAAGTGAAGCTCTTGAACGTCGAGCCCATCTCGAAGGTGGCGTTGCTCATCCGGTTGAACCAGCCCTTTTCGTACTCCTTGTCGATGCTGCCATCAGCCAACGTCCGGGAGGGCTCGTTCGGGTCGTAGTCAGGCACCGATGCCATGGCGAGGACTTCGCCGGTTTCGGCGTCGAGTACGACCGCGCCAGCCGCCTCGGCCTCATAGGTCGTCATCGCGTTTGCCACGACTTCGCGCACGATGTTCTGCACGCGCAGATCGATCGAAAGCCGCACAGGTTCGAGCGACGCATTGCTGGTCAGGCCCACGGCGCGAAGATCGGCAAAGCCCTGCTGGTCCAGGTAGCGTTCTATGCCCGCCAGGCCCTGGTTATCGACATTGACGTGACCAAGGATATGCGCGGCCGTGACCCCGCCGGGGTAGAAGCGACGCTTCTCGGGCCTGAAGCCGATGCCGGGAATGCCGAGCGCCAGAATGTCTGCCTGCTGCCGTGGCGTGAGCTGACGCCTGAGCCACTGGAAGGCGGAGCCGGACTTGAGTTTTCTGTGGGTGTCGCGCCAGTCGAGGTTCGGCATGACGGTCGCGAGCTTCTCGATCACTTCGTCGGCATCGACGATCTTTCGCGGCTCGGCATAGAGCGACATCGTGTTGAGATCGGTCGCCAGCAGATGGCCGTTGCGGTCGATGATATCGGGGCGGGAAGCAATGACGTGGGCGCCGCCGCCAATCGAGGCCGTGTCGGCCGGTGATGTCATACCGTATTGGACGAGACGTCCGCCAACGACCAGGAACACGACGGCAAATCCGGCGATCAGGATGCCAACCCGCTGCCGAGCCTGGCTCCTGCGGCCCGCACTCGTGCCCATGATGGTGCCAGTCTTGCCGCCGGCATTCCTCTTGAAGGAAAAATGCGCGCGGCTCCTAAGCCGAACGGCAAGCGAGGTCATCGTCATCCGGAACATTCCACATGCAAGCCAGCCGAGCGCAAACTATCCGTCCGCCAGTCGTGAACCGGCAGCCAGCATTCGGCGGGGTATAAACCTTAGAGGGTCCTAATGGACCTCAGAGTACAGCTAGAGTTGCACTCAATTGCTTAACGACGGATTAACCATCAAGTACCGCCTTGCGGGTGGGCGGCCGTCCGCATGGGGTTTGGAATGCCGACAGACAATGCGAAAGCAGCGCGGGGCATGTCGACTAGATCATGGAAAAAACGGAAACCGGCACCGCGAGCCGGCGTTACTCCGGTCGTTCGCAGACGGCTGCAAGCTTGTTGCCGTCGAGATCGCGGACCCAGGTGCCGTAGAAGTTTGCGTGGAAAGGACGCAGTCCGGGCGCGCCTTCGTCGGTGCCGCCATTGGCGAGTGCCGCGGCATGAAACGCATCGACGGCAGCGCGCGTCGGCGCCGTAAGCGCGATACTCACGCCGTTGCCGAAGGTCGCCGCTTCACGGTTGAAGGGCGTGACCACCCAGAAGCGGATGCGGTCGCCCTCGGTGCCATAGCCGATCTCGGTCTCATCCTCCCGCTGCCGGTGATAACCGAGCGTCGGAAGCACCGCGTCGTAGAACTGGCCGGCACGCTCGAGATCATTGGTGCCAACGGTCACGTAGAGCAGCATGCTATTCGGCCGCCTCTTCCTCGGCTTCGTTCGCCGTTTCGCCCTTCTGGCGCCCCTTGAAGCCCTTGGCGAGCAGGAACATCTCGACCGATTCGGCGCGCGACGAGGCCGGCTTCACATGGATGACCTGGCGGAAGTTCTGTTTCAGCATGTTGAGCAGCTCGCGCTCGGTGCCGCCCTGGAAGGTCTTGGCGAGGAAATGCCCGCCTTCGGCCAAAACGTCGACGGCAAAATAGGCGGCAACTTCGCACAGGTGCATGGTGCGCAGATGATCGGTCTGGCGATGGCCGGTCGTCGGCGCGGCCATGTCGGAGATAACGAGATCCGGCGTCCCGCCGATCGCGTCCTTCAGCTTCTGCGGCGCTTCCGGATCGAGGAAGTCCATCTGCAGGATACGCACACCCGGGATCGGATCCATCTCGAGGAAATCGATTGCCGCGACGCGCGGGTCGGTATCGGTGGAGTTGGTGACCTTGGCGGCAATCTGCGACCAGCTTCCCGGAGCGGCACCCAAGTCGATGATGCGGCGGGCGCCGTTCAGGATCTTGTGCTTCTCGTCGATCTCCAGGAGCTTGAAGGCCGCGCGGGCGCGATACCCCTCGAGCTGGGCGCGCTGCACATAGGGATCGTTGATGTGGCGCTCCAGCCAGCGGCGGGAGGATGCCTTGAGCTTGCCCTTCTTGACCTTCTGGCCAAGCTTGCGGCCACTGCGGTTGCCGCCAACAGGGGGTTTCGTCATGCCTTGTTTCCTTCCTGGCTGCCGGAGGCATTGGAGCCGCGCTGGTGACGGCGCGGCCGCGAGCGGCGCCAGGCGCCGTCGTCCGCCATCATATCGGTCAGCAAGCCTTCGCGCAGGCCGCGGTCTGCAACCCGCATGCGCGTCGAGGGCCAGCGGCGGCGGATTGCCTCGAGGATCGCGCAGCCGGCAAGCACCAGGTCAGCACGATCCGGCCCGATGCAGGGATTGGCGGCCCGTGCGTCGAAATCCCAGGAGAGCAGCCGCGCCTGCATGGCCGAAACCTCGTCGTCGGAGAGCCAGAGGCCGTCGACGCGACGGCGGTCGTAGCGCGGCAGGTCCAGATGCACGCCGGCAAGGGTGGTGACAGTGCCCGAGGTCCCGATCAGATGAAAACCGCTACCGGTCGCGCCGGTCGCCAGTGCTTCGACCGGCGGGCTGTCGAAGCGGGCAAGCATGCCCTCGACCTCGTTGACCATCGCTTCGAAACTCACGGGCGTCACATGCTGGCCGCCGTGGCGCTCCGAAAGGGTCACGACACCGACGGGCAGCGACGTCCAATGGGTGATGTGGTTGGCGAGCCGGTTGGAACGGTTGTCGCCAATGCGGATGACCGCGATCTCGGAGGAGCCGCCACCGATGTCGAAGAGCACCACCGAGCGCGTCTCGCGATCGACAAGCGACGAGCAGCCGGAGACGGCAAGCCGTGCCTCGGTCTCGCGGTTGATGATCTCCAGTTCGAGCCCGGTTTCGCTGGCCACCCGTTCGAGAAAACTCTCGCCGTTTTCGGCGGCGCGCGCCGCTTCCGTCGCAATCAGCCGACTACGACGGATAGAACGGGCGCCGAGCTTCGAAGCGCAGATTTTCAGCGCTTCGACGGCGCGCTCCATCGCTTCATCCGAAAGCCGACCGCTGGCGCCGAGCCCCTCGCCGAGACGGACGATGCGCGAGAAGGCATCGACCACCCGGAACTGACCGGGACGTGTCGGCTGCGCAATCAACAGCCGGCAATTGTTGGTGCCGAGGTCGAGAGCCGCATAAAGCGGCGCAGGCGGCTCACCGGTTGCAACGAAAGGCGCGCGCGGCTGCTCGGCGCGCTGGCCCTGTCGCTGATGCCCGGCCGATTGGCCGTTGGAAGCAGGCGATGCCGATCGCGGATTGCCGCCGTCAGCCGCCTTCTGCTGCAAGGGCTGACGTTCGCTTGTTGTCAGCGGACGGCCCTGAAGCCCCCGGCGATGCCGCGCCTTCTTGCTGCGCTTGTGGCCCTTTCGGTCGCCGAGCGAAGGCTCGACGAGTTGTACGCCGCCGCCTTGTTGCGCGGATGCGGCCGCAGCCTGTTGTTTCGCGGATTTCGAACGACGACGCCGTTTGCGCTTGCGCGCCGGATCCGCATCGTTCTCTCCTGCGGGACGCCCTGCCGTGCCCGGTGCACCGGACTGGCTGGCAATTGCAGACGGCGAGGCAGACGACTTGCGTCGCTTGCGCTTACCCTTCCCGTTGCGCGGACCGGTCCTCGATCCATCGCTGCGGCCTGCTGCCGACGCCCCGGATTCAGACGGCTTTTCGCCGTGATCGGGGTCTTTCACTTGTCTCAACCATGGCGCCGCGCAAGCCCTGAAGGCCGCTCAAGACGCTCTCTCGATTTTTCGTTGGCGCGACTGTACCAGCGCAAGCCCCATTCGCCAAACTGTTTTTGACCGCAGCGCAATGGGCTGAGACCGACGATTGCGCACGCAGCGCCGATCAAGGAGGCCTCGACAGAAGCCCTCCCCCAACCACGTCGGCATCGCAAGGCCGGCATTCGCCTATGCAAGCCCTGCGACTGCAGGACTGTCCACAGCATGAACCGGCACCAAACCGAGCCCGTGCGATCGCGATCTACATTTTTTTGCCAAAAGGTATTTGCATCGGCCGCTGATTTGTTTATAAGCCCGCCACACCGACGCAACGGGCAGCGCCCGAAAGCGACCTTGGGGAATAGGTTAACGGTAGACCAGCGGACTCTGACTCCGTTAGTCCTGGTTCGAATCCAGGTTCCCCAGCCAATCTTCTCGCAGATAATAAACGTACTTCATCGTCGCAGGCGACACCGGTCCGCGTCGCGTGAGCGCTTCCGCAAACGCTAGAAAGCCAGCGCGCAACCGTCCTTGCGCGGGTCCGAGCCCGCTTGCAGCACGCCGTTTTCCGCGTCGATCAGGATCGCCTGGCCGCCGCCATGCGGCATCTCGGCCATCTTGATCTCGTGGCCGAGCGACGACAGGCCCTTCAGCACGTTCTCGCAAATGCCGCGCTCGGCCTCGAAGCAGCCCATCTGGTGGAAGCCGCGGGCACAGTCGATCGCCTCCTGCACATTCATGCCGAAGTCGACGATGTTGGTCAGCACGTGGCTCTGGCCGACCGGCTGGAAGCCGCCGCCCATCACGCCGAAGGATAGCCAGGGCATGCCGTCCTTCATCGCCATCGCCGGGATGATCGTGTGCAGCGGCCGTTTCCGCGGGCCGACGCAGTTTGGGTGTGCCGGATCGAGGCGGAAGCCGACGCCGCGGTTCTGCAGCAGGACGCCGGTCTTCGGGCTGCTGAGGCCGGTGCCATAGGACCAGAACAGCGAGTTGATGAAGGAGCAGGCATTGCCCTTCTCGTCGACGACGCTGATGTAGACCGTGTCGCGATAGGTGGTGGCGCCGGCGGGGCCGAGCACCGGCATGGCCTTCTTCAGGTCGATTCGGTCGCGCAGCTCGTCGGCAAAGGCGGCCGAAAGCAGCTTTTCCACCGGCACGGCGGCAAATTCGGGATCGGCGACATACTGATCGCGCACCTGAAAGGCCAGCCGCGTGGCCTCCGCTTCTATGTGGAAACGCTCGACACCAACCGGATCGTACCGGCTCAAGTCGAAGCCGCTCAGGATATTGAGCATCAGCAAGGTGGTGATGCCGACACCGCTTGGCGGGATTTCCAGAAGCTCAATGCCACGATATCTCGTCGAAATCGGTTCGACCCAAAAGGCCTCCTGCGTGGCGAAATCCTCGAGCGTGTGCACGCCGCCGAGACTGCGCAAATAACCGACCATGTCCTCGGCAACCCAGCCCGAATAGAAGCCATCACGGCCCCTGGCAGCGATCTCGCGCAATACTTTCGCATGTTCAGGCTGGCGAAAGACCTCGCCGGCCCTCGGGGCGCGGCCATCCCTCAGCCACAGGCGCGCAGAGTTGGCGTCCGCCCTGAGCTTGTCTTCGTTGCGCGCCCAGTCGGTCGCAACGCGTTCGGTCACCGCAAACCCCTCCTCTGCATGGCGGATGGCCGGTTGCAACAAGTCGCCGAGAGGCATGGAGCCGAAGCGCGCATTCAGCTTGTTCCAAGCGTCGACGGCGCCGGGAACGGTGACGGCATGGACCGATGTCAGCGGAATCTCCGCCAGCCCCTGCTTTTTCAGATGTTCGACCGTAAGTTCCGCGGGCGCGCGGCCCGAGCCGTTCAGGCCATAGACCTTAGCGCCCCTGGCAATGTTGGTCCCGGCCGGAGCAAAGAGAACGAAGTTGTCGCCGCCGATGCCGGTCGAGCCCGGCTCGACGACGCATTGCACGGCGCAGGCGGCGATTGCGGCATCGGCGGCGTTGCCGCCGCGGCGCAGGATCTCGATGGCGGCAAGACTGGCAAGGCCATGCGAGGTGGCGGCCGCGCCATGTCGGCCCATGACGACGGAACGGCCGGGCAAATGCAGGTCACGCATGGGTCAGGAACTCCGCGGAACAGGGACGACATCAGACCCGGAAGCCTATGCGCCCGCCAACCGATTGGAAAGGCTCGTCTGCAGCGCCGAGAACCGGCGGCAGGTCTAGCAAGACGGGTGGCATTTCACGGGGTCCCCAAAACGCAGCAAGAGGCGCATACTCCCCTCCGGTTTCCAAGCGATCAGGTGGAGGACGGCCCATGTTGGTTCCCGGCACAATGACGGACGCGGAATATGCCATCGAATATATCCAGGAAAATCCGGATGCCGGCCTTTGCTGCGAGGATCAGCGCTGGTGGATTACGCCGAACGCCAACGAAACCGATCACGAGATCCTGCTTCTGGATGTGCGCGAGGCAGAACGGTTGAAGGAGGACGCCCGCCTCCAGTCCGTGCCTGACATTGCCCATGCCGGCCGGGCCCTGTGGGTGATGCGGAAGATGACATAGGTGGCAGCGGCGAAAACGCCGGGCACCGGCAGCGAAGAGAGGCTAGTCTAAAGCAGCCCACGCCCGGCGAGATTGCGCATCAACGCAGCGGCGCCGAAGCTCCAAGGGGCGCATTCCGTCGAGAGCCGCACGGTGTTGGTCAGCCGGCCCAGTTCGGCATTGGCGATCGTCACCACATCCCCGAGCTTGTGGGTGAAGCCCTGGCCAGGCTGGTCACGGTCCTCCACCGGGGCAAAGAGCGTGCCCATGAACAGCATCAGCCCGTCAGGGTATTGGTGGTGCGGGCCGATCGTCTGGGCCACAAGGTCAAGCGGATCGCGGCTGATCTCCGCCATCGAGCTTCGGCCGGTGAGCCGGTAGCCATCAGTGCCCTCGACAAGCAGCGTGAGCTCTGCCCTGCGAACATCGTCGATCGTATAGGTCTCGTCGAAGAGGCGGATGAAGGGACCGATGGCGCAGGAGGCGTTGTTATCCTTGGCCTTGCCGAGCAGCAGCGCCGAGCGCCCCTCGATATCGCGCAGATTGACGTCGTTGCCGAGCGTCGCCCCCCGCACCTGTCCTGAAGATGAGACCGCGAGCACGATCTCGGGTTCCGGATTGTTCCAGTGCGAGGCCGGATGCAACCCGACGTCGGCACCTGGACCGACCGACGAGAGCACCGACGCCTTGGTAAAGACCTCAGCATCCGGGCCGATACCAACCTCCAGATACTGCGACCATATACCCTCCTCGATGAGCGCCGCCTTGACGCGGGCCGCCTCCGGCGATCCGGGCTTCAGGTTTCTGAGGCTGTCGCCGATGACGGCGGTGACGCGACGGCGTATCGCCTCGGCGCGCGACGCATCGCCGGCCGCCCGCTCCTCGATGACCCGCTCGATCATCGAGCGCGCGAAGGTGACACCACAGGCCTTGATCGCCTGCAGATCGGCAGGCGCCAGGAGGTGGAGACCAGAGGGATCGTTCGCAGCCCCGAGACAGTCCTCAAGCGACCCGAGACGGTGTCCGGATGCGGACCGCACGTAGGCAACCGGATCGGCGAGTTCCAGAAGGTCGCGCATGGTCGGTGCCACCTTCGAGGTGATGTCGTAGGTCGCGCCGTCGCGCAGCGCGACAAGCGACGGCCCGCCGACATCGGGCCGCCAGGCGCGACCGACAAAGGTGCCATTGCGAAACGCTGGATCCGTCATACCGCCCCTCCTCCTGCTCCGGTCTATTTCTTGCAGCGGAAGCGGGGGCTGTAAAGCCGACAGCGGCGCGCGAACGTCCCATGGGTTGTAGCGGACGGAACATTGCAAATTTTCACGCGTTTAACCTCGGCCATGTGCCTTCAAGGGGCGCTCGCGCCGCTGAATATGCGATGCGCGAAATCCGGCGCCTGCGGCCGCTCGGGAAGGAATGGATGCGGCTGGCCGAGGCTCGCAAGATGCGTAGAAAGGATGTGTTATGAACCAGCACGAAGAGTTCAAGGAAAAGCCGGTGATCGATCCGGTCACCGGGCAGCCGCTCCCCAGTCAGCCGCTCACGCCGCATGCAAGTGATACGCCGCCAGCCCGTTCTGGGCGCAGCAACTGGCCCATCATCATCATCCTGCTCGCTGGCCTGGTGCTGGCGCTGATCGCCTGGCTGCCAGCGGAACTCAGCCGCGACGCGGCTGAAACCACCACCCCACCGGCGACCACCGATCAACCGGCAACCGGGCAATCTACGACCGACCAGGGCACGACGGGTCAGGCAACCCCGCCAGCCGATACGAGCACGGCACCTTCCGGCGGCACGACCACCCAGCCGGCACCCGAGGCAACACCGCAGCAGGGTACGGCAACGCCTGAAACACAGGGTTCCACGCAAGGGTCTACTGGTTCCACGCAAGGGTCTACTCCGGGCACGACGCCCAGCATGACGCAGCCTGCACAGTAAAGGTGGCAAGACTGGAACGATCACGGCCGGAGATCTCTTCTCCGGCCGGACAGGCGTCATCGCGCAGGCACCATCGCTTCGGTTTCGAGGGAGCAGCCCGCTCCCATCCCTTTACGCTCAATACCGATTGAAGCGCGTCGTCAGCCCGGCTTGACGCTGGCGGCAATCATCGCGTCCCAACCGGCAACGGCACACTGTGCGATCGCCAGCAAGGTCTCCCGCGTGGCACCGTCGCGTGCCTCGATCGACATTCCGTGCTGAAGCGAGGCGACGTAGGCGGCAACTGCTGCGCAATCCGTGCCGGCCGGCAAGTCGCCCTCCCGCACGGCGCGTTCCAGGCGTCGCTCCAGCGCCGCCTGCTTGTCGAGGCGACGGATCTTGAGTGCATCGCAGACCTCCGCATCCCCGCCTGCCATCTGCGGCGCCGAGAGCACGACCATGCAGCCGCGACCCCAGCGCGGTCGAAGCGGCGGTCAAGACGGTTGCCGAGACCCACGGCCGCATCGACATCCTCGTCAACAATGCCGGCGTTTTCGACGCCGGTACGGTGACGGAGGTATCGAGCGATGATTTCGACCGGACGATCGACGTCAATGTGAAGGCAGTGTTTTTCGCGACGCGTGTTGCAGCGGCTCACATGCCGGAGGGCGGTCGCGTCATTTCGATCGGCAGCAATCTCGCCGGCCGCGTGCCCTCGCCCGGCATGAGCCTCTATGTGCTGAGCAAGAGTGCGCTTATCGGCTTTACCAAGGCGGTGGCGCGCGACCTGGGTCCGAAAGGCATCACCGTCAACATCGTTCACCCCGGCTCGACCGATACCGACATGAACCCGGCCGACGGCGACCATGCCGGCCCACAGCGCGGCCTGATGGCCATCCCCCGTTTCAACGAGACGAGCGACGTGGCGGGTCTCGTCGCCTGGCTTGCCGGCCCCGACAGCCGCAGCGTCACCGGCGCCGAGTTCACCATCGATGGCGGCACCAACGCCTGAGTTCTGCTCGGCCAAACCAAGGGAACCGGGAGCAAGGCTGCCGGTTCTTTCAGTGTCATTTCAGTTTGACAGGGCCGCCTTAGGCGAGGAACCGCGCCGGGCGATAGGGCGCGAGGTCGATGACCGTCTTTTCACCGGTCATGGCCTCGGCAAGCGCCCGGCCAGTCACGGGTCCGAGCGTCATGCCGTGATGGGCATGCCCGAAGGCAAACCACAGGCCCTCGTGGCGCGGCGCCTTGCCGATCAGCGGCATCATGTCCGGGGTGCAGGGGCGAGCGCCCATCCACGGCTCCTCGTCGCGGCGTTCGGCGAGCGGGAAGAATTCCCGCGCCACCCGCTCGGCGCGGGTAAGCTGCACCGGGGTCTTCGGCGCATCGCGCCAGGCGAATTCGGCGCCGGTCGTCAGCCGGATGCCACGCAGCATCGGTGCGAGGAAATAGCCCTTCTCGGCATCGAGCACCCAGTTGTTGAGCTGAGCGCCGTCCTGCACGCCATAGTGCATGTGGTAGCCGCGCTTGACCGCCAGGGGAAAGTGATAGCCGAGCTTGCGCGTGACCGTATCGGCCCAGGGGCCGAGCGCCACCACGACCTCGCGGGTCTCAAGTGGCCCTTCCGGGGTGGCGACGCGCCAGCCGGGACCTTCGAGCACATGCTCGGTCGTCGCCGCATCGCCGGAGACGAGCCGTCCGCCGAGCGACTGGAAATAGGAAAGATAAGCCTTGTTGAGACTGTGCGGATCGCGGATCGACCAGGGATCACTCCAGCGCAGGCCGCCGACGAGATCTGCCTTGATCGAAGGCTCCATCGTCTTCAAGTCGCTCGTCGACAGCTTCTGATGGTTGACGCCGAAGCCGGCCGAGAGTTTTTCGGCCTCCTTGTAGGCGGCATCTCGCTCCTTCTCGGTGCGAAACACCTTCATCCAGCCGTCCTTGCGGATGAGATCGCCGGCACCGGATGCCGCGATCAGATCCTGATGCTCGCTGATCGAATGCTCGATCAGCGGCGCGTAAAGATGGGCGATGCGCTGGTGCTGGGTAAACCCGGAATGCCACCAGTAACGCGCCAGGAACGGCACCAGGCCCGGCAAGGCGCGGATGTGGTAATGGGCGTCGATGGTGTTGTTCAGCGCGTAACGGAAGAGCGCACCGAAGTCGTGCGGGAAGCCATAGGGAAAGACGCCCTCGCGCTGGATCAGGCCGGCATTGCCGTAGGAGGTTTCCTCGCCGGGCCCGCGGCGGTCGAGCAGAAGCACCGCCTTGCCGCGCCGGGCCAGATGAATGGCGGTTGAGATGCCGACAATGCCGGCGCCGAGAACGACTACGTCAGTCTTCATTTGCGGAAGATCCCCAGCCAAAACGAGCCGCGGCCAGTTCGAGCCGCGGCGCTAACATCATTTCTTCTTCAGCGCATTCATGATCTGCTCGAGGTAGCCGAGCAGCACGGCCGAGACGACGAAGGCAAGATGCATGATCGTCGCCCACATCAACTGCTCGCTCGTGTATTGCTGCGTGTTCAGGAAGATCTGCAGCAGGTGGATCGACGAGATCGCCACGATCGAAGAGGCGACCTTGATCTTGAGGCTGCCGGCATCGAGCTTGCCGAGGAACGATACCTCGGCGTCGGCCTCGTCGAAGCGGCTGACGAAATTCTCGTAACCGGAAATCATCACCATGACGATGAGGCTCGCAACCAGCGCCGCGTCGATCAGACCGAGCATCGACAGGATCATCTGGGCATCATCATAGACGAACACCATGCTGGCGATCTTCAGGAACTTGTAGATGAAGGAGACGCCGTAGAGCGCCAGCGCCGCGACAAGGCCAAGATAAAAGATGACCAGGAGCCAGCGGCTGGACAGGATGATCCGCTCGACGATGAGTTCCAGCGATTTCATGATGTTACAATCCCCGGGGCCAAATCTGCAGTTTCGGCATCAATAGCCAAGCGCGCCGGCAAGGGCAAGCAACAGCATCCGGCAGACATATACAGGAAGGGCGACGGTCATCCCGTCGCCCTTGGCCAGTCACGCACGTTGCCAGTCACGCACGTTCGCCGAAGATCCAGCTAGCCTCTCCGCACCAGTCCGGCGACGAGAGAAATCACCAGGAAGACGAGGAACAGGAAGAAAAGGATCTGCGCGATACCCGCGGACGTGCCGGCGATGCCACCGAAACCAAGTACACCGGCAATGATCGCCACGACAAGAAAGACAAGCGCATAATATAACATAGCAGTTCTCCTAACCTGCATCACTGACCGAAAAACGCCGAAACTATCCTTTTGTTCCGATGCGCCAACAAATTACAGCTTCAACAAAGCTGAAATCTGAATTGAATTATACTCTTGTTAACCAACATAGACAAAAGAGTCCCGATTCAAGACGCGTTGTACCAGTTTCGCCCGGAACCTTACTGATACTCTGACGTTGTTCACCCATGGAATACGCAGGGTAGAAATGACGATGCCGACAGCTCACATCTGGAAAACAGCGCTTGAGGCGGCTCGCGGAAAAGCCGGACTTTCCCACCGCAATCTTCATATCGGCAAGACGATGCGGGATCTCTACTTCGCCAGTAAAGAAGGGCAGAACGAGAAGATCGATGATCTTCTCGAAGAATTGCGCAAGCGCGAGACGCCGTCCAAGAAGTAATTCCCTGAACTGCATGGCTTTAGCAGAGCCATTTACGGGAACGCATATGAAAGCCGCCGCGGCTTCTGGCCGGGCGGCTTGGTCGACGTGTCGCTGGTGGCGCCGTCAGCGCCGGGACATCCAGTCGTCGATCTGCCGTTCCGCTTCGTCCTGGGCGATGCCATAGCGGGCCTGGATGCGCCCGGACAACTCTTCCTTGCGACCATTGATGATGTCGAGGTCGTCATTGGTGAGTTTGCCCCATTGTGCCTGCACCTTGCCCTTCAGTTCATGCCATGTGCCTTCAACGATATCCCAGTTCATTCCTCTTGCCTTTCACTTGCTCCTGCCTGTCGGCTGGCCTGCTGGTTGTGGCGTCGCCGTGCGGCGACGCCGGTAAGCTCAATTGCGGATCTTGGTCGCGCTGACGTCGCGCGCTGCGATGGCGTAACTACCGTCATCGATCTGCAGCCTGACCTTAAGCCGGCCGGCCGGCGTCACCCGCCACTCGACGGTTGCGTCCTCAACAAAGAGGGCCGGGTCGACTTCAGCGCACGTGCCATAGGCCCGCTTGAAGACCTTCGAGGTGGCATCGATCGCCGGCGAAAGCAGCTCGCGGCATTCTTCCACCGTTTCAAATGCGACGGTTGGTGCCGGCACTTCGCGGCACGCATCGGTGGTCTGCATGCAGCCGACCAGGACCATGATGGCAGCGATATGTTCCATTCGCATGCTCCTCGCGTCAGAACTCGATGACAAACGGCGATGCACGCCCTCCTGTTCCCTCCGCCGGCTACAAATAATTCCAGGAACCTTTGCCCGCGCTGCGCGTTTGTGGCGCGGTCCGCTAGGTGCCTATCCAGGCGGTGCCCATCGCTCACCCACCGAACCTGAACTGCCAAGCTCGAAGCGGGCTGACGACCCGTCGCCTGCACACCGGCCTTTCGTTTCGGAGAGGCGGCCAGACCGCTCAAATGGAACAAAACCGCCGCAATGGTCGTTTTCGCAACGATAACAAGTGCTGCGACTGCGGCTGAGAGACGGAGGAGATGCTGGGGAGGCAAACATACATCACAGGGGATACGCCCATTGCGAGCACGTCAGAGCCGGCCAAGATGAAAGAAGGCTGGCACCAATGACGCGGCACCGGGTGAGACAGATGCCTCATTGTCGTCAATCTGTTCGTCATCAGTCCCGGCAAATCGATTTCAGAAACTCGATTCTAGTTTCAACAGAGCAACCCTCGAATAGGAACGCGTCATGAAGAAGATACTTATCGCTGCAAGCCTGATCTTGCCCCTCGCTGCCTGCACGCAAACTGAGAAGGGTGCGGCCATCGGCGCAACCGGTGGCGCCATCATCGGCGGCGCGGCGACGAACGACGTTCGAGGTGCTGCGGTTGGTGCTGCCATCGGCGGCGTGGCCGGCGCGTTGATCGGCAATGCCAACGAGCCTGGTCGCTGCATCTATCGCGACCGCTATGGTCGCCGGTACGAAGCGGCCTGCTGATCAGGCAAATCGATCGGAGAAACGGGCTGCGGCCCGTTTCTCCTGCTCGCATGAGCTAGCGACGGCGAGATGAAGCGGTATCCTTGCCGGAGCCTGAGATAAGCGCTTCGGCCGCCTCCAGTTTTCCCAACAGTTCGATGAAGAGAGCAGGAACGGGCTCGTTCTCCACGGCCTGATAGAGCGCCTTCAGCCTGGCGCCGACCAATTCGTTGCGGCCCGATACGCCGGCAACCTCTTCCGATGCGGCTGCCGCCGCCTTGTCGTCTCCAACCGGAACGCCCATCCCTTGCAACCACCGCCGCCTGTTGTTCACAGCTTCCCATAGGCGGAAAAACGTGTTCAAAACATTCACCTCTTCCGCCGGATGTTCCCTATCCTCAGAAAATTCGCGAATCGCATAGCCCTTAAGGAAAGTCGTTGATGTCACTTTCGACCCGGATTGCGCCACACCTTCCCTTCCTGCGCCGCTATGCCCGCGCCGTTACCGGTTCGCAGGCCGCAGGCGACGGTTACGTGGCCGCCGTTCTTGAAGCGCTGATCGAGGATATCAGCCTATTCCCGGACGCTTCGAACGACCGAATCAGCATCTACAAGCTGTTCTGCTCGCTGTTTGAGAAGATTGCCATCGACCGGACGGAAAGCGCATCGCCGTTTGCCTGGGAGCAACAGGCAGCCGCCAATCTTTCGCTGATTGCACCTGCGGCGCGCCAGGCCTTCCTGCTTGTCTCGGTCGAAGGGTTCTCGATTGCCGACGCAGCCGAGATCATGGGCTTCAGCCAAGGCGAGTTTTCGAAGCTGCTCACGGTGGCCTCGGAGGATATTTCGCGCCAGGTCGCAACCGACGTCCTGATCATTGAAGACGAGCCGCTGATCGCGCTCGATATCGAGGACATGGTGACAAGCCTTGGCCATAGGGTTACCGGCATCGCCCGCACCCACAAGGAGGCGCTGGAGCTCTACCAGAAGACGTCCCCGAAGATGGTGCTCGCCGACATCCAGCTTGCCGACGGCAGTTCCGGCATCGACGCCGTCAACGAGATCCTGACCCAGGCAACTGTGCCGGTGATCTTCATTACCGCCTTTCCGGAGCGGCTGTTGACCGGCAAGCGCCCGGAGCCGGCCTTCCTGGTGACCAAGCCGTTCAATCCGGACATGGTCAAGGCGCTGATCAGCCAGGCGCTGTTCTTTGACGAGCACGCCCGCTCGGCACGACGCTAAGCCTTTTCTGATGGTATCGTTCAACCGGGCAACTGGCGCTCCGGCGGCTGCTCGCGGATCTCTTCGACAATCGCCAGAACGATGAGGGACAGCGGCAGCGCAAGCATTGCGCCGACCGCTCCCCACATCCAGGTCCAAAAGACGATCGCGATGAAGACCAGGAACGGGTTCACCTCGAGCTCGCTGCCAAGGATCGCCGGAATGACGAGGTTTTCCATGACGAGATGGACGACGAAGAAAGCGGTAGCCGGCATCAATGCCAGCCACAGGACCTCATGCGTCATCAGGCCAGCCGCCAGCAGGCTCAGCGTCATGACCGTCACGCCGAGATAGGGAATGAAGCTTGAGACGAACGCGAACAGGCCCCATAGCGGGGCCATCGCCAGCCCTCCGACAAAGGCGATCGTCATCGTCAGGGTTCCAAGCGCCAGATAGATCAGGCTGGCGATCGAGAAGTAGCGCGCGAGCGCATCTTCGATGCCGTTCATGATGCGGATGGCGCTGAGGCGACGCTCCCGGCTGGCGAAGGCCAGAATGACGGCCTTGCGCAGTTGCAGCCGCCCGAGCAGAAACAGACCAAGTGCCGCCAGAAAAACCAAGGTCTGCACCAGTGCCGGCGTCAGTCCGGCCGCCGTGGCGGCGAGCATGGGGCCCGCGTTCTTCATCACGGTGTCGGCGATCGCGTCGTTGCCCACGCCGCGGGCGACAGCCAGCCGCAACCACTCGAACCGTTCGATAAAGGGCATGACACGCGCCACCACACCTTCGGCAAGCTTTGGCGCTTCGGAAACAATCACGGTCAAGGGCCCGAGCAGCGCGTTGACCAGCCAGGACAGGCCGATCACGAAGATCATCGCCAGGAGCAGCCCTCCAAGGATCGGCGGCAAGCCGAAACGCGCAAGCGCGTCGGCCGTGCGCCCGAGGACGATCCCGACCACGATCGCGAGCGTAATGGGCAGAAGAATCGTCTCCATGGCGTAGATCGCTGCGCAGCCGGCAATGACGAAGAGGCCAATGATGCTCCAGGCAACCATCAGGTCGATGCCGTCACGCCGCGCGGCGGACGATGGCGCTGCCGTGGCGACGGCCGCCTCCTCTTCGACAACGCGCCTTGCGCGCTCGCGTTCGCGGGCGGCACCGACCCGGCGCAGCTTTTCCACGATCATGCCGCGCCTTCTCTCAGCCACAGGCGCACGAACAGTATCCTGCCTTGCGTGCAGAACATCGGTATTTGCCGACGCCTGCCGCGCTTCGGATTGCGGCACGTCACGTGGATCAGAACCTGGATCCCGCACGATCAATGTCGTTCAGGCGGAAAGACGTGGAGCGTCAGGGACAGCAGCCCGAGCCCCAGAATGATGACAAGCAAGGTGTGGGCGACGCCCGCCGCGGTATGCGGGCCAAAACCGATCAGGATAGCGGCGACAAGCAGCGCGCAGACCCGTGGCAGCCAGTAAAGCATCGACAGTCCTCCCGATCGTCTTGGCCCGTTCGGGCCTGTTTCTTGGACCGATTTAATAACGCCCAAGCCGGTCGGTTGGTTCCCTGCCACCACCCCCAAGAGCACAACAAAAAACGCCGCCGGACACGAGGCCCGGCGGCGTGAAAGAAGAAGCGGAAATCCCGCTGAGACGGCGTCCATCCCAAGGGATGCGACGCGGCGGCGCAGCCTTAAGCGGCGGCGGCGACGACGATCACTTCAACGAGGTATTCCGGCGTTGCGAGCTTGGCTTCGCCGGTGGCGCGGGCCGGGGTATGGCCCTGAGGAGCCCAGGCGTCCCAGACCGAGTTCATCTTCGGGAAGTCGGCCATGTCGGCAAGCCAGATGGTGGCCGAGAGGATGCGGGTCTTGTCGGTGCCGGCGAGCGCCAGAAGACGGTCGACTTCGGCAAGCGCCTGCTTCGTCTGCGTTACGACATCGTCACCGGCGTTGCCGACCTGGCCGGCGAGGTAAACGGTGTTGTTGTAGACGACGGCCTGGCTCATACGGGGGCCGGTTTCGAAACGCTTGATTTCCATGGACGTGTTCCTGAGGTTGGGCCGAACGGTGGGTCCGGCCGAAAAGCGGCTGCCCGCCGCCGAAAGGCGAGAGTTGAAGGCGGCGCGACACCTCTACACCATCATGCCCTCAAGTCAAAGAAGCCGGGAACAATGTCCCGGCTTCCTGTTTCATGCGCGATCGACCAGTGACGGATCAGGCCGCCTGCTTCTTGGCAAGCCGCGCCTTGATGCTGGCGACGTCAGCCCGTGGCGTCGCGGCAAACAGCGTCTTGGTATAGCTGTGCTTCGGATCGGCGAAGACCTCGTCGCGGCTGCCATATTCGACGGCTTCACCGAAGTACATCACCATGACGTCGTCAGCGATGTAGCGCACGACCGAAAGGTCGTGGCTGATGAAGACGTAGGTGAGCTTCAGCTCGTCCTGCAGGTCGGCAAGCAGGTTCAAGACCTGTGCCTGGACCGAAAGGTCGAGCGCCGAGACCGGCTCGTCCAGCACCAGAAGCTTCGGGTTGAGCATCAGCGCGCGCGCAATCGCGATACGCTGGCGCTGGCCGCCCGAGAACATGTGCGGATAGCGGTTGAAGTGCAGCTCGGTCAGACCGACCTTCTTCAGCATCGTCATCGCCCGGTCGCGACGTTCGTCAGCCGGCGTGTCGGTGTTGATGACCAGCGGCTCCATCAGGATATCGCCGATCTTCTGGCGCGGGTTGAGCGAACCATAGGGGTTCTGGAAGACGATCTGGACCTTGCGGCGCATCTCGGGCGTCATGTCGCCCTTGGCGATGTCGATCTTCTTGCCTTCGATCAGAAGCTCGCCCGAGGTCGCCGGGTCGATCAGGGTGAGAATACGGCCAAGTGTCGACTTGCCGCAGCCGCTTTCACCGACAATCGCCAGCGTCTTGCCCTGCTCGACGGAAAAGCTCACGCCCTTGAGAGCATGAACCGTCTTTGCCTTCTTCAGAAGGCCGCCCGGGATATGGTAGTCGCGCACCAGATTGCGCGCTTCGAGGATCACGCTCATTGGGCCGCTCCTTCATCGACGAAGAGTTCGGAGATCGTCGGCAGACGATCGCCGGTTGCGTTGTCGGGAAGCGCCGCCAGAAGCGCACGCGTGTAGTTGCTCTTCGGGTTTTCAAAGAGCGTCAGCACGTCGGCCTCTTCCATCTTGCGGCCCTTGTACTGCACGACCACCCGGTCCGCAGTTTCGGCAACCACGCCCATGTTGTGGGTGATCATGATCAGGCCCATCTTGTGCTCGGCCTGAAGCTTCATCAACAGATCGAGGATCTGCTTCTGGATCGTCACGTCGAGCGCGGTGGTCGGCTCGTCGGCGATCAGCAGCTTCGGATTGCAGGCGATCGCGATCGCGATCATCACGCGCTGGCACTGGCCGCCCGACATCTGGTGCGGGAAGTGATTGAGCCGCTCGGCCGGATCGGGGATACCAACCGCGGTGAACAGTTCGATCGCGCGCTTGCGGCGCGCGGCCTTGTCGAGGCCCAGGTGGACGCGCAGCACTTCCTCGATCTGGAAGCCGACGGTGAAGCACGGATTGAGGCTGGCGATCGGCTCCTGGAAGATCATGGCAATGTCCTTGCCGACGATCTTGCGCCGTTCGCTCGCCGACATGCCGAGCAGGTCGCGACCATTGTAGGAGAGCTTGTCAGCCGTGACCTTCGCGGTCCAGGGCAAAAGCCCCATGGCCGCCAGCATCGACACGGACTTGCCCGAGCCGCTTTCGCCGACGATCGCGAGAACTTCGCCTTCGTGTACCTTCATCGATACGCCGTTGACGGCGCGGAAGGGGCCGGAGGCCGTCTGGAACTCGACGACCAGGTTTTCGATTTCGAGAAGCGCCATGATCAGGACCTCTTCAGCTTGGGGTCGAGCGCATCGCGCAGGCCGTCACCCATCAGGTTGATCGCCAGCACCGTGATCAGGATCGCGATGCCCGGCAGCGTCACCACCCACCAGTGGCTGCTGATGAACTCGCGCGCTTCGGCGAGCATCGTGCCCCATTCCGGTGTCGGCGGCTGGGCGCCCATGCCGAGGAAGCCGAGGGCCGCAGCGTCAAGGATCGCACTCGAGAAGGACAGCGTTGCCTGGACGATCAGCGGCGCCATGCAGTTCGGCAGGATCGTCTTGAACATCAGGCGACCGTGGCCGGCACCGGCAACCTTGGCGGCGACGACATAGTCACGGGTCTTTTCGCTCATGACGGCAGCGCGCGTCAGGCGCACGAAGTGCGGCTGGAAGACGAGCGCGATCGCGATCATGGCGTTGACCAGGCCCGGGCCGAGAACCGCGACCAGCACGAGGGCGAGCAGCAGCGACGGGAAGGCAAGGATGATGTCCATCACGCGCATGATGACGGTGTCGACCCAGCCACGGAAGTAGCCGGCGATGACGCCGAGCGCGATGCCACCGACGAGCGACAGGGTCGTCACGATGACGCCGACGAACAGCGAGAAGCGGGTGCCGTAGATCAGGCGGGACAGCATGTCGCGTCCGACGGCGTCGGTACCGAGCAGGAAGCCGGCGCGGCCACCCTCCTGCCAGACCGGCGGAACCAGAACCGCGTCACGGTACTGCGCCACCGGGTCGTGCGGGGCGATCCACGGCGCGAAGACCGCGAGCAGAACGAGGAACAGGAAGAACACGAGGCCGATGACGGCGCCGCGGTTCTCGGAGAAATAATACCAGAACTCGGCCAGACGCGCCCGGCGGGACGGATCGGTCGAAACGGCGCTTGTTGCAGCAGCTTGAGACATGACGCCCTCCTTAGTGCCGGATGCGCGGATTGATGAGACCGTAGAGCAGGTCGACGATCAGGTTGACCAGCATGATCACCGCAGCGATGACGAGTAGGCCTCCCTGGATGACGGCGTAGTCGCGACGCGATACCGAATCCACCATCCACTTGCCGATGCCCGGCCAGGAGAAGATCGTTTCGGTGAGGATCGCGCCGGCGAGCATCACGCCCACCTGCAGGCCGATCGTCGTGACCACCGGGATCATCGCATTGCGCAGCGCATGGACGCCGACGACACGGAAGGTCGAAAGGCCCTTGGCGCGCGCCGTGCGCACGTAGTCTTCGGAGAGAACCTCGAGCATCGCCGAGCGCGTCTGGCGCGCGATGACCGCAAGCGGAATGGTCCCAAGCACGATCGTCGGCAGGATCAGGTGGCTGACCGCCGACTTGAACGCACCGGCCTGACCCGACAGCAGCGAGTCAACAAGCATGAAACCGGTGACCGGCGGGAAGAAGTACATCAGCGAGATGCGGCCAGAAACTGGCGTCCACTGCAGCATGCCGGACACAAGCATGATCAGCAGCAGGCCCCACCAGAAGATCGGCATGGAGAAGCCGACAAGGGCGGTTCCCATCATCGCCTGGTCGACGGCCGAGCCGCGCTTGATCGCAGCGATCACGCCAG
This sequence comes from Ensifer sp. MJa1, assembly GCF_037026475.1. Taxonomy (NCBI): domain Bacteria; kingdom Pseudomonadati; phylum Pseudomonadota; class Alphaproteobacteria; order Hyphomicrobiales; family Rhizobiaceae; genus Ensifer; species Ensifer sp. MJa1. The sequence goes on from NZ_JAKUMO010000004.1 coordinate 108,583, forward strand.
CCGGAATGCCGAGGATGACGGCAAACAGGATCGCGCAGAGCGAAAGCTCCACGGTCGCCGGGAACAGTTCGAAGAACTGGTCGATGACCGGCTTTTTGGTCACGATCGAGGTGCCGAAGTCGCCGTGGAGCACGCCCCAGAGATAATCGAGGTACTGGACCACGATCGGCCGGTCGAAACCGAGCGCATGTGAAATTTCGGCGTGTCGCTCCGGCGACATCACGCGCTCGCCCGAAAGCAGCGCAACCGGATCGCCCGGAAGCAGGCGAATGAAGGAGAAGGCGATGATGGAGACCCCGATGAATGTCGGAATCAGGACAGCCAATCGCCCCAAGAGAAATCGGAACATGTTAAACCCCGCGCCATGTTGCCGCGGCATTGTATCCCGCCGCTGGCACCACTGCATGCCTTCACACTTTTCGGAGAAGCATGCAGCAAGTCGAAATGCCACAGCGACCTTTTGCGCCGGTTGAGGCGCGCGTCGCTATAGTGGATGCAAAGAGGGGCGCTTGCCCTTGGCAAACGCCCCCTCAAGGTTCTGTTAACTAAATTACTCGGTAATGTCCACGCCGTCGAAGGCAAAATCACCGAGCGGGCTCTGAACGAAGCCTTCGACATTCTTGCGCATCGGCACGACCGAGAGCGAGTGGTCGATGGTGGCCCACGGCGCTTCGCGCTTGAAGACAGCCTGGGCTTCTTCGTAGAGCTTGGTGCGCTCGGCCACGTCAGAGGTCTCCTTCGCCTTCTTCACGAGGGCGTCGAATTCCTGGTTGCACCACTGTGCACGGTTGTTACCGCCAACAGCGTTGCAGCCGAGCAGCGTGTCGAGGAAGTTGTCCGGGTCGCCGTTGTCGCCGGTCCAGCCGAGGATGACGGCACCGTCACGGTCCTTGGCCTTGGACTTGTCGAGGTATTCGGCCCACTCGTAGGAGACGATCTCGACCTTGACGCCGATCTTGGCGAAGTCCGACTGCATCAGTTCAGCTGCACGGCGGGCGTTCAGCATGTACGGACGCGATACCGGCATCGCCCAGAGCTTCATCGACAGGTCCTTGACGCCTGCGTCTTCAAGCATCTTCTTGGCGACTTCCGGCTCGTAGGTGTCGTCTTCGAGCTTGTCGTTGTAGGACCACATCGTCGGCGGGATCGGGTTGACAGCCGGCTGGGCAGCGCCCTGGAAGACGGCGTCGACGATTGCCTGCTTGTTGATCGCCTTGTTCAGCGCCTTACGGACTTCCGGCTTGTCGAACGGAGCCTGGGTCGTGTTGTAGGCGAGGTAGGAGACGTTGAGGCCGGCCTGTTCCATGACCTTGAGGTTCGGATCAGCCTTCATCTTTGCAACGTCGGCAGCGTTCGGGAACGGCATCAGGTGGCATTCGCCGGCCTGCAGCTTCTGATAACGGACCGAAGCGTCGGAAGTGATCGCGAATACGAGGTCGTCGATCTTCTGCTTGCCACCCCAATAGTCCGGGTTTGCCTTGTAGCGGATGACAGCGTCCTGCTGGTAGGCGACGAAAGCGAACGGACCGGTGCCGAGCGGCATCTGGTTCATCTGTTCCATCTTGCCATCGGCCTGCAGCTTGTCGGCGTATTCCTTCGACAGGATCGAAGCGAACGGCATCGCGATGTTGGCGAGGAACGGAGCTTCCTTGCGCGTCAGGGTGAACTTGACCGTCAGGTCGTCAACCTTTTCGACCGACTTGATGACTTCCGGGAAGCCCATGCCGGCTGCATATTCCCACGACGTGCCGGCGATGTACTTGTTCCAGGGGTTGTCAGCCTTCAGCTGGCGCTCGTAGGAGAACACCACGTCGTCTGCGGTGAGCTCGCGGGTCGGCGTGAAGAACTCGGTCGTCTGGAACTTGACGCCCGGACGCAGCTTGAAGGTGTAGACGAGGCCGTCGTCGGAAATCGTCCAGCTCTCAGCAAGGCCCGGCTCGACTTCGGTCGTGCCCTTCTTGAACTCGAGCAGGCGGTTGTAGACCGTGTGCGCAGCCGCGTCGAAGGTCGTGCCGGCGGTGTACAGGCCCGGGTCAAAACCCTCTGGCGAACCTTCCGAGCAATAGACGAACGTCTTCGACCAGGCAGAGCCGGCCATCAGCGTGGCAAGCGCCGTCGCTGCAAAGAGAGTAGTGAGCTTTTTCATGAGCTTTGCTTCCCAGATTTGTTTTTGTTCTCGTGTTTTCCTGACGCGGAATGCCGTTGCCCCCCGGTCAAGGCCGGATGGAACGACATTTGGCGTCGCAATGCAATAAGTCGCCGCAGAAATTTGTCTATGCGAAAAATTCGTCCGCAGGTAGAGCCGGGAAATCTGTCCACTGTTTTAGAATCGGCTGAGGAATCAGCCCCGCACGGCGCCTTCGAACCCAAGCTCCCGGCTGCTCTGAAGGTCTGTCGCGGACCTGTTTTTCGACGATAGCACAGCCCACGGGCGACGGCCTGCATTGTAACGCCACGGGCCGGCCGATGGAATAGTGACGCAGCTTCCAACACCGCGCGATCATCCACCGCACGGGGACGCGATTCGCGCATTCCTGATTTCCGTCAATCCCAAAGATAGTACGGTAGAAATCACCACCGGGATTATGCAATAAACTGTATACAAATCTCGGGGGAGACATTCGACGTGCCAGACCGTCCTTGGGAGGGACAGACAGCCGCCTCTTGCTACGCATCGCTTTTCGGCCGACCCGCCGGGGAACGGTCATGACGTCCGCAGTTTGCAATTCCGGTTTCGGCCCTTGCCGGTTGATCGCCAGAGCAGTGCAGATAGACTGCCGCGCGACGACAAGGGGATAGCCAACTCGTGGCGGCTTTGCTTGAAAATCACAGGCGGTACGACCTAAGTGTCGAACTTGAGAAAGCGCTGAACCGCGTCGATTTCTTCCGCATTTTTCACACCATGGCCCTCAGGTTCGGCTTCAGCCATTTCGGCATCCTGCAGCTCGGCAACGAAAACGACGCCTGCATGCTGTCCACTCGACTAGTGCTGCATGATCTGCCGTCGGGTCTTGCCGAGGAGTATGACAAGCGGCATCGCTTCGGCGACTCCCTGTTTTACAAAACGCTGCACCGCTCGGCGATTTCCTCGGTCTGGCGAGACGATGACACCGGATGCGATGCCGGCAAGAACTTGCTCGTTCAGCTCGGCTTCGAATTGCTCGTCAGCGTGCCGGTACACGCAGCATCGACCGGTGCACGCTACGCTGTGCTCTTCCTCGGCGACGGCGATGATATCGGCCGCGCCGAGCACTTTGAACTCGCCTATGACGCGGTCTCGGCCTTCGACTACTTCTATCGCGTCGCTCTTGCCAACAAGGCCGGAATGGGGCTGACGCCACGCGAGACGGAAATCCTCAAATGGATCTCGCACGGCAAGACCGCGAGCGAAATCGCCCTTATCGTTTCGGTGTCGGAGCATACCGTCAATTCGCACACGGCAACGATTTTGAAGAAGCTCGACGTCGTCAATCGCACCCAGATGGTGGCGAAGGCGATCCGCGAACAGATCATCCAGTGACAGCCGATGCGTGGCGGCGTTTTACCATCGCCACGCCCAACGAACAGGACGCCCGCAAACGGCAAGGGTATCGGTCATGACGCGAAAAGCTCACATCCTGCTTGTTGACGACGATCCGGCGGAGAACCTGATCCTGCGCTCGCTGATCCGCAAGGTGACGAGCATCGAGATCGAACTGCATTATTGCCAGACGATGGAAAGCGCGCTCGCGCATTTGCGCTCCGGCGAGCCGGTATCAATGATCCTGATGGACAACCGCCTTCAGCCACAGGCCGATTTCCGCGAGACGGTGCCTGCGCTGCGGCGCCACGGCTACATCGGACCGGTCGGGGTGATTTCGGCATCGCTTGCCGACCCCTATTTTCAGAAGTTGGAGGAATACGGCGCCGATTTCCGCATCGACAAGGCCGAGATCGACCCAACTGCGATCGATTTCATTTTGCGGGAGTATCTGCCGCCCGCGTGAACGCGGCGGCAGGCCATCCTATCGGCCTATTTCTTGGGCGGTCAGGCAGCCGTGGTCTGCGGGCGCTTGGTCTCTTCGAGGCCCAGCAGGAAGTTGATCTGCGGGCGAGCCTTCACGAGGTCGTCGATGGTGTAGCCCTGCAGCACCTCGAAGAAGGCATTGAGCGCCTTGCGCAGCGCCGAATTGAGGCCGCAGCTATCGACGAGCGGGCATTCGATCTCGCCGGCCTCAAAACATTCCGCCATCGCGAAACTGTCTTCCGTCACCTTGACGACGTCGAACAACGTGATCGCAGACGCAGGCTTCGGCAGACGTACGCCACCGTTACGGCCGCGGACGGTCTCGACCAGGCCTGCCCTGGTCAGGGGCTGCAAGATCTTGAAAAGAAACAACTCGGAAACGCCATAAGCCTTGGCAATCTCAGGGATGCGGCTGAGCTTTTCACCGTTAGCAGCGCAGTACATCAACATGCGAACCGCGTAGTTCGTTTGCTTCGTCAGACGCATCATTCACTCCGGCATCGAGAGGTTCACGTACTCATCATATAGGACGGATCGTAGTTTGGAACAATTCCAAAAAGCTCGAAAAATCACATCTTCTTGAGTGTTAACCGTTTCCCGATTGACTGTTTTGGGCGCTGGGGTCAAGAAAGATGAGCAATTTTGTTAACTTAGCTCAAACAAGAAAATGGAGGAATCGATGTCCGTTTCAAGAGCAGCAATGGGCGTTCTGTCCCTGACGGCAAGCTTCTTTGCCACGACCGCCGCCTGGGCCGATGGCGAGGTCAATATCTACTCTTACCGGCAGCCCGACCTGATCAAGCCGCTGCTCGATGCCTTCACCAAGGACACGGGCATCACCACCAATGTGCTCTTCCTCGACAAGGGTCTGGTGGAGCGGATCCAGGCCGAGGGCGCCAACTCACCGGCCGACGTTATCCTGACCGTCGACATCAGCCGCCTGACCGAAGCCAAGGACGCAGGCGTCACACAGCCTGTTGTCAACGAGACGATCAACAAGGACATCCCGGCGCATTTCCGCGACCCTGACGGCAACTGGTTCGGGCTCACCACGCGCGGCCGCGTCGTCTACGCGTCCAAGGACCGCGTCACTGAGAACGACATCACCTACGAAGAGCTCGCCGATCCCAAGTGGAAGGGCAAAATCTGCACCCGTGATGGCCAGCACTCCTACAACATCGGCCTGTTCGCCTCGATGGTCGCCCACCACGGCGAAGCCGAGGCCGAGAAGTGGCTGACCGGTCTCAAGAACAATCTCGCCAAGAAGCCTGATGGCGGCGACCGCGACCAGGCCAAGGCGATCCTTGCCGGCGAATGCGACCTGGCGCTCGGCAACACCTACTATGTCGGTCTGATGCTGACCAACGAGAAGGAGCCGGAGCAGAAGGAATGGGCCGCCGCCATCAAGGTGCTGTTCCCCAACGCCAAGGACCGCGGCACGCACGTCAACATCTCGGGCATGGCGCTTGCCAAGAACTCCCCGAACAAGGAAAACGCGCTCAAGCTGATGGAATTCCTGTCGGAAGGCGAAGCCCAGAAGATCTATGCCGAGCAGGTGTTCGAGTACCCGGTTCTGCCGGGCGCAGAACCCTCTGACGTCGTGAAGTCCTTCGGCACGATCAAGCCGGATGAACTGCCGCTCGCCGACATCGCGGCGAACCGCAAGAAGGCCTCCGAGCTCGTCGACAAGGTCGGCTACAACGACGGCCCGCAGGACTGATCGCAAGATTGCATGCAAGGAACAGACAGCGGGCCCCCTGGCCCGCTGTTTTCGTTTCAGGCTGGACGTCCACAGCCGAACGTCCGGCGCTCACATGGCTTTGGCGCGCAGTTCCGCAACATAGTCACGGATCGCCTTGCGTCGCTCGGGCGTGCCCGGATGGGTGGACAGAATGCTGGTGTCACCATGATCGTCGAGCTTCTCCTCAAGCAGATCGAAGAAGCGGGCGATCGCCGCCGGTTCCCTGCCCGCCTTCTGCATCAGTTCGACCGAATGCCGGTCCGCCGCAGTTTCAGCGCTGCGGGAGTAGGAGAGCGAAAGCAGACCGGCCCCCTGCACCAGTATATCCTCCGCCCCTGAGCCGATATCGCCGCCAATCATCATGATGAGGCCGGCAACACCGGCCGCGCGATAGACCTGCCTGAGACTGTGTTCGAGCTCGACATGGCCGATCTCGTGCGCCAGCACGCCGACAATCATTTCGGTATCATCGCCCGCAAGATCGACGAGTTCGTCGGTAACGATCAGCGTGCCGTCCGGCAGGGCGAAGGCATTGGGGCCGACCATGCCGCCTTTGCGGAAGTTGAGCGTATAGCCGGCCTCGCCTCTGCTGGAGAGAGCTGCGATCGCCCCGAACCCCTCGCGGATCCGGCGCTGTCGCTCGGCCGTGAGCTGCGACGGATCGAGCACGCCGCTGTCCAGCGCCTTGAAGGCGCTTTGCGACATGATTTCCGGCACGACCGGCGGCGTCACCAGGACGGCGACTTCGACCAGGGCCGGGACCGCATAACGATATACAGCCCATCCAAGAAGGATCGTCGCGGCGACGACCAGAACCAAGTGCGGGCGGAACCGCTCGAGCTGGTGAATGAAGCCTTGGCTGCCTTTGCCACGAACCTTCAGCAGTCGATCGATTGCGTCGTTGTCCGATGTTTCGAACAGGGAACCATCAGGAAATTCGAGCCGGCGCGGGATCGAGCCGACACGCGCAGAGATCTCGATCTGCGCGAAATCCGCGGCCGCAAGATTGGCGTGCAGCTCGTCCTGCGCGGCAATCTGCCCGCCGGTTTCGACAAGCTGTGACGGCACCGACCGGCTGGTGCCCGGCGGATGCCATTCTCCCGAGGCTATCCGCCCCTGATCAGAAACCAAAATCGAACCCCTCGAACTCGATGAATTCCGCACCGACGGCCGAACCTTGCTGCTCGATCTCGCTGACCAAGGTGCCGACCGATCCGGCAACCAGCACGCTGGTATGCTCCCAAGTGTAGCGCGCCATTCGTACGGCCGCCCAGGGCCGCATCAGCCCGAGCGTCACGATCGTGACAAGCAGGTTGGAAATCGCGATCCAGGTGTAGCGCCCCCGGGAAAGGCCACTCAGGAATCTATGCTTTTCATCGAAGCGTGTTGCGCTCCAGACTGCGTTGCGCACGGCAGCGCGATAAAACAGCATGGCGGTACCGTAAACGAGCAGCAGTACGACGTAGCTGCTGCCCGCAAGAAGCCAGACGAGCGAGACTTGCACCGTGTCATCCAGGCCGTTCTCGGCCGGGGCTGTCGCTCGAAACGTGCCCATGATGATCGCCGCTGCAACGATCCCCACCACGATCCCGAAGAGGGCGCCGATGAGCAGCCCGCGATAGAGCGGCGCAAGCGGCGGGTCCGTGTGAAAAGCCTTGCCGCCAAACCGCAAGTTCGACCCGACGTAGCGACCGGTCCAGCGGCTGGCGAGTGGAGCCAATAGACCAAGCGAAATTATGGTCAGCAGACCACCAAGGATAAACGCCTTGAAAGCACCTCCAACACCTCCAACGAAGTCGAAGCGGACGTTGCGGTAGCTCGTGACGCGCGCATTGAACCGCAAGCCCCTTACGACAAGCCAAGGCAGAGCGATGATGACGGCGAGCGTCGGCAGCAGTGCCAGGATCGGCACGAGGGTTGCAATGACGTTCAGGACCACCAGACCTCCAAGGACGATGAGCCGCCCGATCAGGATCTGCTTGCCATTGGCGTGGTATTCGAAGGCGCGCCCGAGCAACACCGTGTTGCCATAAAAGTATCTGTTGCGCCGGACCTTTGCCCAGGCGGAATAAATGCCGAGCGTCACGATCGTCAGAAGAACGTTGACGATCCAGATGCCGAAATACTCTTTGCCGCTCCCCATGAACGCGAAACGGTGAAAATCGCTCGGCACGTCACGCGCCGGCGCTGCTTGAAACGACGCCGTTTCAGCTACGACCATGATACCCCCCATCAAACACTCTATTTGCGACTGCCAGCCCCAAAGTCCGCAGCCGCGTTTCAACAGTATGAAATCAATGTAGACCCGCTGCGCGCGCCCCGCCCGCATTGCCTTTCCTGACAGGACGTTCGGCCTGCGAGCAATATTCGCGCCGCCCGTCCACGATTCTCAAATTAGTTGTGTCGCGTTGCTGAATGCAACAAAAAAGGGCCTCCCGAAGGAGGCCCTTAAGGCGGGAGGATCTCTTGTCCCGTTACTTCATCGTCGGCATGACGAACTCGGCACCGTCCTTGATGCCCGAAGGCCAGCGCTCGGTGATCGTCTTGGTGCGGGTCCAGAACTTGATCGAGTCCGGGCCATGCTGGTTAAGGTCGCCGAAGGACGAGGACTTCCAGCCACCGAAGGAGTGGTAGGCGAGCGGAACCGGGATCGGCACGTTGACGCCGACCATGCCGATGTTGATGCGCGAGGCAAAGTCACGGGCCGCGTCGCCGTCGCGGGTATAGATCGCGACACCGTTGCCGTATTCATGCTTCATCGGCAGATCGAGGGCTTCCTCGTAGTTCTTGGCGCGAACGACCGAGAGAACCGGCCCGAAGATTTCCGTCTTGTAGATGTCCATGTCCGGGGTGACATGGTCGAACAGGCAGCCGCCGATGAAGTGGCCTTTTTCATAGCCCTGCAGCTTGAAGTCGCGGCCGTCGACGACGAGCTTCGCGCCCTGCTCGACACCGCTGTCGATCAGGCTTCTGATGCGCTGCTCGGCTTCCTTGGTGACGACCGGGCCCATGTCGGCCTTCTCGTCGGTGTAGGGGCCGATGCGCAGGCTTTCGACCATTGGGGTCAGCTTCTCGATCAGGCGGTTGGCGGTGTCCTCGCCGACCGGCACGGCAACCGAGATCGCCATGCAGCGCTCGCCGGCCGAGCCGTAGCCGGCACCCATCAGGGCGTTGGCGGCCTGGTCCATGTCCGCATCGGGCATGATGATCATGTGGTTCTTGGCGCCGCCGAAGCACTGGGCGCGCTTGCCGTTCATCGCAGCCGTGCCATAGACGTAGCGGGCGATCGGGGTCGAGCCGACGAAGGAGACGGCAGCGATATCCGGATGGGTGAGGATCGCGTCGACCGCGCCCTTGTCGCCGTTGACGACATTGAGGATGCCTGCCGGCAGACCGGCTTCGATCATCAGTTCGGCAAGGCGGATCGGTACGGACGGATCACGCTCGGACGGCTTCAGGATGAAGGCGTTGCCGCAGGCGATTGCCGGGGCAAACATCCACATCGGGATCATCGCCGGGAAGTTGAAGGGCGTGATGCCGGCGCCGATGCCGACGGCCTGGCGGATCGAATACATGTCGATGCCGGGGCCCGCACCTTCGGTGAATTCGCTCTTCTGCAGATGCGGAATGCCGATGACGAATTCGCAGACTTCGAGGCCGCGGATAAGGTCACCCTTGGCGTCTTCGATCGTCTTGCCGTGTTCGCGCGATAGGATCTCGGCGAGTTCGTTCATATGCGCGTTCAGGAGTTCGACGAACTTCATGAAAACGCGAGCGCGGCGCTGCGGGTTGGTGGCGGCCCACTTCGGCTGCGCCGCCTTGGCGCTTTCGACTGCCGCCGAAAGTTCCGCGTCGCTTGCCAGCGCCACGGTGCCCTGCACTTCGCCGGTTGCCGGGTTGAAGATGTTGCTGACGCGGCCGCTCTTGCCGGCGACGCGCTTGCCATCGATGAAATGACCAAGTTCGTACATGGGGTTCCTCCAGACCTTGATTGTGGCGGCATGATCGCACTACGATTTCAACAAAGCAATTTCCGATATTCAGCAACCGTTGTGCAAAAATTAAAGCCCATACGGATGACACGAGGTTCTCGCCTATGAACTGGGACGATGTGCGAATGTTTCTAGCGGTAGCGCGCACCGGGCAGATCCTGGCCGCATCAAAGCGACTGGGTGTCAACCACGCGACACTCAGCCGCCGCGTGACGGCGCTCGAGGAAACCCTGAAGACGCGGCTGCTCGTGCGCCGGCCAAACGGCTGCGAATTGACCGCCGAGGGAGAAATCTTCCTGGCGGCGGCCGAGCGGATGGAAACCGAGATGCTGGCGGCGCAGTCGCAGATCGGCCGGATCGATACGGCGATCGCCGGCACGGTCCGCATCGGTGCGCCCGACGGTTTCGGCGTCTCGTTCCTGGCGCCTCGCCTCGGCCGGCTGACGGCGCGCTACCCGGAACTGAGACTACAACTGGTGCCAGTGCCGCGCTCCTTCTCGTTGTCCCAGCGCGAGGCCGACATCGCGATCACGATCGAGCGGCCGGAACAGGGGCGTCTCGTCTCCTCAAAGCTTACCGACTACACGCTGGGCCTCTATGCCTCGTCGGCCTATCTGGAAGCGCACGGTACGCCTGAGACGATCGACGACCTCAGGCATCACCGCCGCATCGGCTATGTCGAAGACCTGATCTTCACGCCGTCACTGAATTTCTCCGCCGAGATCATGCGCAGTTGGGACGCGTCCTTCGAGATCTCCAGCGCCACCGGCCAGACGGAGGCCGTGCGCTCGAGCGCCGGCATCGGTATCCTGCACAACTACATCGCTCGCCATACACCGGAGCTCAAGCGCATCCTGCCAGACACGACCATCCGCCGCGCCTACTGGACCACCTATCACGAAAGCGCCCGTGACCTCGTGCGCGTGCGCACCGTGGTGGCCTTCCTGCAGGAACTTGTTACGGCAGAGCACCAGATCTTCCTGTGATCGGCCAGCGGCCTCGAATTTCCGTGGGGATCGCAGGGGTGACGGCGGGTCGCGATCTTCGCATATCGGTACCGCAAAACCGCTGCGCACTTTTGCGCGACATGCTCAGAGAGAGATCCCGGCCTCGCGCAGGCCGCCGATCAGGCGGCCAAGCACGGCCGGATCCTTGTAGGGCATGGTCCGCTTGAAATGATCGATGGAGAAGCTCGGATTGACCTCGAAGACCTCGTGCCAGTAACGCCGCGCTTCTTCGGCGCGCCCAGTGCGGCCACAAAGGCAGGCAAGATAGAAACGCGTCATGTCCGAGCGCGGCGCCAGTGCCAGCCGCCGCTTGAAGGCGATCTCGGCCTCGCCGAACCGGCCGAGATTGAGCAGGGTCCGACCGAGAAAATGCAGCGACAGGTCGAATTGCGGGTCGAGCCTGTGGGCCCGCGTGTAATAGGGCAGCGCTTCCTCGAACTGGCTCTGGAAGTCCCGGATAGAGCCGAGGGCCGTGTGACCGCTGGCCGAGTTGGGGTCGAGGCTCAGCATGCGCTGGGCGGCACGTTCCGCCTCGTCATAGCGGCGCCCCCAGCAGAGTGCGAGCGAAAGGGCATGGTGCGCGTGTGCTTCGTCTGCATCGGTGGCGACCGCCTTCTCGGCGAGTTCGAGAGCCCTTGAAATACTATCGACGGTTCCGCCGTTCCAGCGGTTGATGTAGTCGGTCAAGGCAACGATCGAGAGCGACGCGTAGGCGGCTGCCATACCAGGGTCGATGGCGATGGCGCGCTCGAGCATGCTGCGTGCCTCGGCGGAGGATTGTGCATCGAACCGCAGCAGGGCCTGGCGGGAGCGCACAAGCAGGTCATAGGCTTCCGGGTCAACCTTGCTGCGGCCTTCGCGCCGCTCTTCCTCGCCAGCCGTCAACTTCACCTTGAGCGCGGTGACGATGGTGCGCGTCACCTCGTCCTGGACCTCGAAGATGTCCTCGATGCCGCGGTCATAGCGTTCGGCCCAGAGATGGCCGCCCGTCGTGCCGTCGATCATCTGCGCGTTGATGCGGATCCGGTTGGCGGCGCGCCGCACGCTGCCTTCAAGCACATAGCGCACGCCAAGCTCCTGGCTCACCTTGCGGATATCCGGCGACTTGCCCTTGTAGGCGAAGGAAGAGTTGCGGGCGATGACGAAGAGGCCGGACACTTTGGAAAGGTCGGTGATGATGTCTTCGGTAATGCCGTCGGCGAAGTAGCCCTGCTCCGGATCGCCGGACATGTTGTCAAACGGCAGCACGGCGATCGAGGGGCGGCTCGGGAGCTGTGGCGGCGCTTCCGCGGTGACCTTGACCGGCGCGTCCGCGTACTCGTCCGGCGACCAACTCCAGATATGCACCGGGCGCTCGATGTTCTTGACCTCGTGATGACCGCTGTCGATGAAGGCAAGATCCGTGCGGCCCTGCACATATTCGTGCACGCCATCGGAAATCGCGACACCGCCAGGCCTGGCGAGCGCCTCGATGCGCGCTGCGACATTGACGCCATCGCCATAGAGATCACTGTCAGCGACCATGATGTCGCCCATGTTGATGCCGACGCGCAGCACGATCGCCTCGCCCGGCCGAATGTCCGCGTTGGCGGCCGCCATCGCCCGCTGCAGTGCTGCAGCGCATTCAACGGCGTTGACGGCGCTGGAGAACTCCACCAGGACACCATCGCCCGTCGTCTTGAAGACACGACCCTGATGGGTGGCAACAAGCGGCTCCAGCACATCCCTCCAGCGTGCCATAAGCTGCGTGTAGGTCGCTTTCTCGTCACGCTCCATCAGCCGGCTGTAGCCGACGACGTCTGCGGCGAGAATGGCGGCAAGCCGCCGTGTGATGGATTCATTGGCCATGATAGCGGCGCCTTACTTGAACCCGTTGCACAAATTTTACCGGCGGATGGCGCCCCTGTCCATTAAGACCAAAGGCAGTTGGCGGCTAATCGTTCGTCTGGAGCGACCGGCGGGAAGCGGCCCCCCCGGCTCCGGCGCTATCCGCCCCCGAGCTAATTCGTATTGGGTATCGCCGGCATCGGAACAGAAAACGATCTGCCGGCGTTGCCTCCGTGTGAAGAAACCACGGTGCGGTGGCGCGCAGCCATCGCCTTGGTTCCAGGAAGGAGGATGGAACGATGCTTGTCTTTTTCACGGGCCGGCCAATCCTGCCGGGCGAATTCACCAAGATCGATGACGTGTTCAGGGACGCGCTACGGCAACGAAACCTGTCACGGCGTTCCTCTGAGGCAAAGGCGCTCGCAGCGCGGCTGATCGAGCTCTATCAGAACGGCGCTCAGGACCTCGTGGCGCTTAGGGCCATGGCCAAGCTGTTCTGACTGCGCGCGAAGCTCACGCGCAAGCGGCTTCACGGAAGGCGATCAAATCAACGAGATAGGAAGAAATGGTACGGTTGAGTGGGGTCGAACCACTGACCTCAGGTGCCACAAACCTGCGCTCTAACCAACTGAGCTACAACCGCACGGGTGGGCGACGTGTGTCGCTTGGCGGCTCACATACGGAGACTTCCGTCGATTTGCAAGCCTTAACTTGAGATTATCCTGCAAAAAGACCGGATGGCAAGCCACCCGGTCTTTCTGGATTTCGGCATGGCCGTCAGATCGAGGCGGCAACGATCTGTTGCCGCCGATCAGCCAGCGCAGTCGGCCGACTTAGGCTTTCTTGAAGGAAGCCATTGCCTTTTCGGCGGCGTCCTTGCCGGGCTTTGCGACGTTCTCGGCAACCTTCTTGGTGGCTTCCTGCATCGACTTGGCCTGCTCGACGGCGAGTTCTGCCTGCTTGCGGATGAAGCCGGTCTGCAGTTCGACCAGTTCGGACAGCGACTTCACGCCGAGCAGCGCTTCCATGTGCGAGAGCGAGTTTTCAGCGTTGGTGCGCAGCGCGTCGATCGCCTTGAGGCCGAGTTCGACGGTGCCGGTCTGCGCGCTTTCGAGCGTCGCTTCAACGGTCTTCGTCGCTTCTTCAGCGGCCGTCTTCATTTTGGCATAGGCTTCCTTCGACTGGGCGGCACCCTTTTCCGCGAAATCGCGGAAGCTGTCGGTGAACTTCGCCGGGTCGAACGAGGCAAGGGAAAATACGTCGTCGGTCTTCTTGGTAGCCATGAAATGCGCTCCTTGGTGTCAGGCCCTCTTCTGAGGCGCCGTTGATTGATGCGCACTATATAGTCGATCCGCTTGTGCATTGCAATAAAATTGTGCATCGCACAAAAACCTCAGCATTAACCTTGCTCGGTGAAAGGCGTGACGAAGCTCAGGGCCTCGCTGGACCCCCGCGAAGCAGCCGGGTATTAATAGAGTGTTAACCCGTAAGTGATCCGTCAATAGGCCCATCCATGCCCGCGAGACAGTATCCCTTTATCGACATCGCCGTGCATGCACGGGTGCGAGAGCATTTCGCGCGCGGCGACGCAGCGATCCTGTTCTCACGGGATTTCACGCGGATTCTCTGGGCCAACAATCAGGGTGCTGCCTTCTTTGGGGCGGAGTCCATCTACGATTTCATAGATGCCGGGCCGGACCAGAACGATCTGTCGCTCAGGCAGTTGCGGGCCGCGGCGTCGCAGCTCCTGGCCGCCGGTGACCGGCGGCAACTGTCGATCCGGAAGTTCTCGGGTTTTCGCGGCCTGCCGCTCGCCGTAAGCGTCGAAATGATCCGCGTTCGTCCGGATGAGGAAGCCGTGCTTTTTGCGGCGCCGCATGCGGGCGCTCCGCTTTCGCTTGAAGATCGTGCCGCACGCATGATTGCCGGCCTCGACGGACCGGATACCCATATGGCGGTTCTGGATGGCGACGGCGGCATTGTCGCCCAATCGCCGGGCTTTGCCGATCTCGGCATGTCCGACGAGACGCGGCGGCAACTGGTCACGGCAGTGGCGCGCGACCATGACTGGCTGATCAAGCGCCCGGTTGCCACCAGGAAGGGGCAACTGCCCGCTGCGCTCGGCAAGATCGCCGACGATCCGGCGCTGCATCTGTTGTTTGCCGTAGAGACGATCCTCGGAACGCTGGATCCGGAAGACGCCGGACCTGTCGCCGAGGAGGCACCGACGTTGCCCATCCGCGAGGATCAACCGGCGGGCGAAGACGACATTCCGGCCGACGCGGCCTTGGGATCTGGTGAGGCGGAAGCCGAACCATTCGAAGGCACCGTCACGGTCGAGGACCCGGCATCGGGCGGCGACCGGGAGGTGGCCGATACAGATCTCCGAGCCAACACGGAACGTCCCGCCGACACGTCATCCGAAACTGCCGCCGAGTCGGAGCCTGCTTTCGGCGACGCCTTCGCGGCGGAGCAGCCCGGCACCAACGCTCAAGCCCTGATCGCGCCGTCCGAAGAAGAAAGCGTCACCCGTGACGCTGTCGAGGAGACGGCAGAAATCGTGGCCGCTCCGGTCGTTGCACCGGCCGAGCAGGAAGTCGCCAGCGAAGAGGTGATCCTCGAAGCGACCGGCGACGACGACGTTACGGCCGGACAAGACGCGCAGAACGACGGGGCAGAAGACATCGGCGAAGCCCGTTTGTCAGGCGCAGAACAGCCAGGCTTTGCCTTCACACCGGGCGGCCGTGCCGTGCGCTTCGTCTGGAAGATTGATGCCGAAGGCCGCTTCAGCGAAATCTCAGAGGAATTCGCAACCGCGGTCGGACCGCAGTCCGCCGATGTGATCGGCACGACCTTTGCCGATGTCGCCGCCCGCTACGACCTCGACCCCGAGCACAAGATCAACACGCTGCTGCAACGCCGCGATACCTGGTCCGGCAAGACGATCTTCTGGCCCATTCAAGGCACCAGCCTCAAGGTCCCGGTGGATCTTGCGGCTTTACCCACCTATTCCCGCTCACGCGAGTTCGACGGTTTTCGCGGTTTCGGCATCGTGCGCCTCGCCGATGCCGTCGATGACGAGAACGCCAACGGACTGCGGCTTGGTGCCGGGACAACGCCGACAATCGATGAAGGGCCGGTCGACGTCGCGCCGCTGGAGCAACACGAACACGACGCTGCCATTGCTCCCGTGGCCGAAGACCATGCCTCGGCAATAGAGCCTGTCGGAGTGCAGCGGACGCCGGAACCCGTAGAGGCTGTCGCAACCGAGACCGGCGTCGGTGAGCCCGATGCCCTGCCCCTGTTTGCCGATGCCCGGGAGACAGTGGAGACGGTTGCCACCGAAGCAGCCCCGGCCGAACAGCCCACCGTGCATGCGGACCCGTTCCAGGGAGAGCGCCCGGCACTGCGTGTCGTCGAGACCACGGAGCAGGGCCATTCCGACAAGATCATCGAACTGGAAAAGCACCGCCCTGCGAGCGCGCTGACGCGCGGCGAGCAGGCGGCATTCCGCGAAATCGCGCGGCAGTTGGGTGAGCAGGTCGACAGGCCCGCAGTCGAAAGCACGCCAACGGCAGAGGGCGACGAGACGATCGAGCCGACGGAAGGTGCATACCCCACCGCGAACGGGAACGTGCCTGAGGACGTGTTGCCGATACCGGCAGAAGAAGCTGGGACCGAAACGGCCGACCAGGTCGAAGCAAACGTTGCCGAAGCGACGATCGAGGCAACGGCCGAAGCCGGCGTTCCGCCGCAAGTCACCGACATCGGCCTCAGCGGCGAGATCCTCGACACCTTGCCGATCGGCATGCTCGTCCACCGCGGCGACCAACTGCTCCACGCCAATCCGGAATTCCTGCGGTTGGCAGCCTATCGCGACCTCGACGCTTTCGCACGGGAAGGTGGCATCGAGGCGCTGTTTGCCCAGGGCGAGGAGGCAACCGAACAAGAGCCCGACGGGACGATGACCTTGATCCGCGGCGACGGCCAGTTGCGGCCGGTCACCGCGCGGCTTCACACGATCCGCTGGGACGGCAAGAGCGCGCTGATGCTGGCGCTGACACCGGCCACAGCAACGAGCGCCCATCAGGCCAAGGGCGACGACGTCCTTTCTGACGATGAACAGGTCGACCGCCTGAAGACGGAGATCGAAGAGCTCAAGTCGATCCTCGAAACCGCCACCGACGGTGTCGTCGTCCTCGGCCATGATGGCGACATCCGATCGATGAACCGTTCGGCAAGCGCGCTCTTCAATTATGATGAAGGCGAGATCCGCGGCAAACCTTTCGCCGCACTCTTTGCCCATGAAAGCCAGAAGGCAGTCATCGACTATCTGCACGGTCTCGCCGGCCACGGGGTCGCGAGTGTCTTGAACGACGGGCGCGAGGTGATCGGGCGGGAAGCCAACGGCGGCTTCATCCCGCTGTTCATGACGATCGGGCGGCTCTCGGCATCCAACGGCTTTTGCGCCGTGATCCGCGACATCACCCAGTGGAAGCGGACGGAGGAAGAGCTGCGCAATGCCAAGCGCGCGGCGGAAACGGCAAATGCGCACAAGACAGAGTTTCTTGCCCGCGTCAGCCACGAGATCCGCACGCCGCTCAATGCCATCATCGGTTTCTCCGACATGATGGCGAGCGAACATTTCGGCCCCGTCGGGCATCCGCGCTACATCGAATACGCCGGCGATATCGGCCGGTCGGGACGGCACGTGCTCGATATCGTCAACGATCTGCTGGATATCTCGAAGATCGAAGCTGGCGAGATGGAGCTCGATTTCGGCGCCGTCGAGATCAACGAGGCGGTGTCGGAGGCCGTATCGCTCGTCCAGCCGCAAGCCAACAGCCAGCGCGTCATCATCCGCACCTCGCTCTCGGCCACCGTGCCGAACGTCGTGGCCGACGGTCGTTCGATCAAGCAGATCGCGCTCAACATCCTGGCAAACGCCATCCGCTTCACGCCATCGGGCGGCCAGATTGTCGTTTCCACCTCCTACGAAGCGAACGGCAGCGTCATCCTGCGGGTCCGTGATACCGGCGTCGGCATGACCCGCAGTGAGCTGGAACAGGCGATGAAGCCGTTCCGGCAGGTGACCACGGGAGCGCGCAAGCGTGGCGACGGCACCGGTCTCGGCCTGCCATTGACCAAGGCCATGGCGGAAGCGAACCGGGCGCAGTTCTCGATCACTTCGGCGCCGAACGAGGGCACGCTGGTGGAAATCTCCTTCCCATCACAACGCGTCTTGGCGAAGTGAGGCCGGATGTTATAAGGAAATGTTGAGTAGAGACCGCCAGTTTGCTGGCAACCGCTCACCACGTCCTGCCGTCACGCTTCGGAATCGATCGATTGCAGCCTAAGTCTCAGAGCATCAAGCGGCGGCATGCGCGCGCGGGCACGGGTCTGTCCCATCCCTTGCTGGCAATCTGGGCCGGGCTGACCTCGGCGATCGTGCTCATGCCGATCATCGCTATTGCCTGGCTTGCCATCTCGGGCAGCGGCGGCAACTGGCCGCACCTGATGGAAAACGTCATCCCGCGCGCCACAGGGCGGACCCTGCTGCTCATTTCGCTGACGGGCGCCTCCACGGCAATCATCGGCATCCTGACGGCCTGGCTGATCGCAAGCTGCGAGTTTCCGCTGCGCCGTTTCCTGTCCGCGGCCCTGGTGCTGCCGCTCGCCATTCCTGCCTATCTTGCCGCCTACGCCTTTGGCGAACTCTTCACCTTCACCGGCCCGGTGCAGGGGCTGATCCGCGCCGTCTTCGGCTTCAAGACCAGCCGCGACTACTGGTTTCCGGATATCCGCTCGCTCGGCGGCGCCGTGCTGGTGCTGAGCTCGGTGCTCTACCCTTACATCTACCTGGCCTGCCGCTCGATGTTCCTGATGCAGGGACGCGCAGCCGCCGACGTCGCCCGCACCCTCGGTGCCGGCCCGCTCAAGGTGTTCTTCCGCATACAGATCCCCATGGCCCGACCGGCGATCATGATCGGCCTGACGCTGGTGGCCATGGAGACGCTGAACGACATCGGCGCGGTCGAATTCCTCGGCGTGCAGACCCTCACCTTCTCGATCTTCGACACCTGGCTCAATCGCGGCAGCCTTGCAGGCGCTGCGCAGATTGCCTGCATCATGCTGGTCTTCGTCATCGGGCTGATGATGATCGAACGGGCAGCGCGACGGCGGCAACGCTTCTCCAGCCAGAAGACGACGGCAGCGGTGCACGACGCGGTCCGGCTCTCGCTCTCCGGCTGGAAGAAATGGGCGGCGATGTTTGCCTGCCTGCTGCCCGTGCTGTCGGGTTTTGCCGTCCCCTTTTTCATCCTCGGCAACTTTGCCCTGAAGCGCATCGACCAGTTCATTGAGCCGCGGCTGCTCGATGCCCTCTTCCACAGCATCCTGGTTTCAGGTGCGACGGCGATCGCGACAGTGCTGCTCGGCTTCGTGCTCGCCTATGCCGCCCGCACCGGTCACTCGCGGGTCTCCGACATTGCCGGGCGCCTCGCGTCGTTCGGCTATGGCGTGCCCGGCACCGTGCTGGCGATCGGCGTGCTCTTCCCGCTTGCGGCCCTCGACAACGCGGTCGACGCCGGCATGCGCGAGACCTTCGGCATCTCCACCGGCCTGATGATGACCGGAACCGGCTTTGCTATCATCTATGCCTGCAGCGTGCGCTTTCTCACCATGGCGGAAGGCACGCTTGGCGCCGGTTTCGAGAAGCTCTCTCCCCATCTGGACATGGCGGCCCGCGCCCTTGGCCGCACCGGCGGGCAGACCTTGCGCGCCGTGCTGCTGCCAATGATGCGCCCGGCAGTGCTCACCGCCGCGCTGCTGGTGTTCATCGAAACGATGAAGGAGCTTTCGGCCACCATCATGCTCAGGCCCTTCAACTTCAACACGCTTGCCACACTCGTCTACGAAGACGCATCGCGCGCAAAAGTCGAGGATGCCTCGGTTGCGGCCATGATCATCGTGATCGCCGGCCTGATCCCCGTCATCGTCGTCTCACGGTCACTCGAACGCAGGCCCTGACCAGCGGACGGCGCGCGGATCCGTCTCGCGCGGACAAAAAAAAGGTGGCTGGGAGGCCACCTCGATAATTGAATGCTAAACCAACAAGTGCTCGAGAAGTGATGACATCATGTCCGCGGCGGCATCGCTGCCAGGCGCCGACCCACATCGACCGGCCTCAAGTTGAGCCTGACCTTGCGCCCCCAATCCTTAACAAGACCTTACCCGGCGACTGCGCAATTTTAGGGATTTTTCAGCAAGTCTGAAGGCTTGGTTAATTCAGGCGGCTTCAATCCGTTAACGCGCCCTCAATTCTTAAGGGCCTCGAGCCCGGCAAAGAGCTCGAGTGCTTCGGGGTTGGCGAGCGCTTCCTTGTTCTTGACGGCGCGGCCATGAACGACATCGCGGACCGCAAGTTCGACGATCTTGCCGGACTTGGTGCGCGGAATGTCGGCAACAGCAATCACCTTCGCCGGAACGTGGCGCGGCGAGGCGCCGACCCGGATGCGGTTCTTGATCGCCTTCGTCAGGTCGTCGGTCAATTCGACACCGGCAGCGAGGCGGACGAAGAGAACGACGCGTACGTCATCGTCCCAGTCCTGCCCGATGCAGAGCGCCTCGGCCACTTCCTCCATCTGCTCGACCTGATTGTAGATCTCCGCCGTGCCGATGCGCACGCCGCCGGGGTTCAATGTCGCGTCCGAGCGGCCATGGATGACGATGCCGCCGTGTTCTGTCCACTCGGCAAAGTCGCCATGGCACCAGACATTGTCGAAGCGCTCGAAATAGGCAGCGCGATACTTGGCGCCTTCCGGGTCGTTCCAGAACATCACCGGCATCGATGGAAACGCCTTGGTGCAGACGAGTTCGCCCTTCTCGCCGCGCACCGATTGGCCGTCATCATTCCAGACGTCGATGGCAAGCCCGAGGCCGGGTCCCTGGATCTCGCCACGCCAGACCGGCTTCAACGGATTGCCGAGAACGAAGCAGGAGACGATATCGGTACCACCCGAGATCGAGGCAAGCTGAACGTCGGACTTGATGCCCTCATAGACGAAGGAAAAGCCTTCGGGCGACAAAGGCGAACCGGTCGAGGTCAAAAGTCGCAGGCTTGAAAGATCATGCGTCCTTGCCGGCTCGAAGCCGCCCTTACGCACCGCATCGATGTACTTCGCCGAGGTGCCGAACACGGCGAACTTCTCGGCGGCAGCATAGTCGAACAGAACGTTGCCGTCGGGGTAGAACGGCGAGCCGTCGAAAAGGCACAGCGTCGCCCCGACCGCGAGGCCCGAGGCCAGCCAGTTCCACATCATCCAGCCGCAGGTGGTGAAATAGAAGAGCTTCTCGCCGCGGCGCAGCCCGCAATGGAAACGATGCTCCTTCAGGTGCTGCAGCAGGGTACCGCCGGCCGAATGCACGATGCATTTGGGGACGCCGGTCGTGCCGGAGGAAAACAGCACATAGAGCGGATGACTGAAGGGAAGGCGTTCGAAGGTCAGGGCGTTGGCCGCGAACGGCGCGATGAATTGCCGAAGGGTCGTACCCTTCTCGATCGAGGCGGCAAGTGCTTCGCTGTCGCCGGCATAGGGGACGATCAGTGCCGGCACGCCGAGAACCGCTGCAACCGCACGCACCTTCGCGTCGACGTCCTGGCACTTGCCGTTATACCAGTAGGCGTCGCAGGCGATGAACAGCTTCGGCGCGATCTGACCGAAGCGGTCGAGAACGCCCTGCTCACCGAAATCAGGCGAACAGGACGACCAGATCGCGCCGATCGAGGCGGTGGCGAGCATCAGTGCGATGGTCTCCGGCATGTTCGGCATCATCGCCGCAACGCGATCGCCCGGGCCGATGCCCTCAGCCTTCAACGCCTGCTGCAGGCGTGACACGAGGCTGCGCAGGTCATTCCACGTCAGACGATAACTGACCTTGTCCTCGCCGCGGAAGACGAGAGCGTCACCTTCACCGGTTTCGCGAAGCAGGTTCTCGGCGAAATTCAGCTTCGCCTCCGGGAAAAACCGCGCGTCAAGCATGCGGTCGCCGTTGATCAGAGCGGTCTCGCCGCGTTCGCCGATGACACCGCAATGCTCCCAGACGGCGGTCCAGAAGTCGCCGCGGTCGGCCACCGACCAGGCATGAAACGCGTCATAGTCCGCGAAAGACCTTCCGAAGCGCGCGCTGCACCAGGCGATGAACTCCGCCATGGGGCTGTGCTCACGGACTTCGGGACTCGGGATCCACAACGGCTGTTCTGCTTGCATATTTTCCTCCACTCCTGCTCCACGCCCTCTATACCATGCTGCATCGCAAAATAAACAGCACCCGCAGTCGCCTCGGCATCGCGTAGGCGACATTTCCCTGTCCGTTACCTGTCCATCGCATTTGATTTATCAGGGCCGAGGGCCTATCCAAGTTTCGTGATCCCAGCGATGGCAACCAGGCGGACATGACACGGAAACTTCTGCATACGATGCGTGCTTCGCGCCCGTGGTCGCGGCTTAGACGTCGCCATTTTCTTTGGCCGGCCGCAATCGGCGTCGGGCTTGCCGTCGCCTATAACGCCGCCCTGCCCCTGTTTATTTCCACAACCGATGTGCGTCCGACCGTGGAGCATATGCTCGATGCCTGGTCGGGTGGAAAAAGCCGGATCGCCGGCACCCCCGAAATCAGCTTCTGGCCGGAACCGACCCTGACCCTCAATTCGGCGACGATCGAGACGGCTGACGGCACATCCCGCAAGCTTGCCTATATCGGCAAGATCACCGCTTCCTTCAGTTTGCTATCGGCGATCGACGGCAACCCGGATCTCGAGGACATCCGGTTTATCGAGCCGATCGTCACCCTGGAACGGCAAACCGACGGCAGCCTCAACTGGCGCCGACCGCATTGGTTGACCGCACCAGGCGCGCCGACCTCCGAGGAAGACACGCCCTTCGGCGACGTCACGGTCGAAAACGGGCGGCTGCAGGTCATCGACCTCGTTACCAACCAGACACGCGAGTTTTCCGGTATCGCCGGCACTGTCACCTGGCCCTCCTTCACCGCGCATCTGAGCGCCGAGTTTTCCGGCAGGCTCGCTGGCCAGGTGGTGAACTGGACGCTCGACTGCAACGAACCTTTGACCTTGCTTGCCGGACGGGACACGACGCTCAAGACGTCCCTGACCTCGGCCCCCCTGAACCTCTCCTTCGAGGGAATCGGCAATCTCTCCCAGGCACCTATCGTCTCGGGCCGGCTGCAGATTTCGACTGCCTCCATGCAGGCCTTGGCCGCCTGGGTCCAGGGCGAGGACGAACGGGCACTGCCCGACAGCAGTTTCAACCTGGCAGCCGCTGTCACGACCGGCAGCGGATCTCTCAAGCTCGATGACCTGCAGCTGACCGTCGGGGGCACCAGCGCGACCGGCATTCTCGACGTCTCCGCGCCGGCAGGCGACGCGCCCCGAATTGATGGCACGCTCGCCTTCGACCGCATCGATCTCAACGGGTTGCGGCCACTCATCGATCAGTTGCCGGCGGAATCGGACGAACTTGCAAAGCAGGTGGGCGACGCCTTTTCCCGACGCTGGCGTGCCGACCTGCGGCTCTCGGCGCAGGAGGCGCTGGTCGGCCCGCTGCGACTGGAGGACCTGGCTGCCGGCGTGATCGTCGACCGTGGCCGCGCGTCAATCGACATTGCCGACAGTACCTATGCCAACGGCAGGCTCAGCGGGCGGCTGGCCATTTCAGAGGCGGGGCTGACAAAGGGCGGCAGGCTCGAGCTCGTTCTGAAGAATGCCGACCTTGCTGCCGCGCTCGCCGACCTCGGCTTCACCGGTCCGATCCCGACCGGCAGGGGCAACGTCAATTTCGACCTTGAGACCGAACACCCGTTCTGGACGCCGCAGGCAGCAGATGCGTCCGGACGCCTTAGGCTATCGCTCGCCAATGGCAGCCTTTCCGGTTTCGATCCGAACGCATTCGCAGATCTTGTCAGGACGGGTGAATTTTTCTCGCTGACGCAGGCGAGCGAGGGCAGCTTCGCCTTTCAGACGGCCGATATCGAAGCGAGCTTCGATGAGGGCTCGGCGCGGCTGAACCGGGCGGTCTTTGCCGGTTCGGCCGGCAATCTCTCGGTCAACGGCGTCATTCCCTATCGCTCCGGCAGTCTGGCACTTGCCGGCACCTTTAACGACGCGGCCAATGCCGGACAGCGTTTGCGTTTCTTCGTCGGCGGCTCCTGGCCGAACGCCGTGATCTCGCCCTTGTCGGTGCTGGGCGAGCCCAATTGAAACAGCCGGCATCAGGGATGCCGGCTGCTCTCTCCAATGTCTCATAGGGACGGAATACCGTTCTCCCGGAGCAGCGTCGGCTCACTGGGCGAAGGCTGCCCGCTCATCGCGCTCGCGTTGTGCCTCACGCTGCTTGGTGACAATCGAGGCAACCACGACGCCGATCGCGACCACGCCGATCAGGATCGTGCAGATCGCGTTGATCTCCGGCGTCACGCCGAGCCGCACCTGGCTGTAGATCTTCATCGGCAGCGTGGTGGCGCCCGGTCCCGTCGTGAAGCTCGATATCACCAGGTCGTCGAGCGACAGCGTGAAGGCCAGAACCCAGCCAGAAAAGACCGCCGGCGCAATGACCGGCAGGGTGATCGCAAAGAAGGTCCGAACCGGTGTCGCGCCGAGATCGAGCGCCGCCTCTTCGATCGACTGGTCGAAGCTTAGGAGACGCGACTGCACGACGACGGCGACGAAGCACATGGTGAAGGTGATGTGCGCCAGCGTGATCGTCCAGAAGCCGCGGTCGAGACCGATGGCAACGAAAAGCAGCAGCAGCGACAGGCCGGTGATGACCTCCGGCATGACGAGCGGCGCGTAGACCATGCCGGAAAACAGCATGCGACCACGAAAGCGCGTGTAACGAACAAGCGCGAGCGCGGCGAGCGTGCCGAGCACCGTGGCGCAAGTCGCCGAAATCAGCGCGACGCGGATCGTCACCCAGGCGGCATCGAGCAGTGCCTGGTTGTGCCAGAGCTGCGTGTACCATTTCGTCGAGAAACCGGCCCAGACCGTGACCAGCTTCGATTCGTTGAAGGAAAAGATCACCAGAAGCACGATCGGCAGGTAGAGAAACCCGAAACCGAGCACGATCGAGGCAATGTTGAAACGTGACCAATTGCCCATGGCCTACCTCCCCTCGCCATCGGCCTTGGCCTGGGCGTTCTGGAAGTAGACGATCGGCAGCACCAGGATCAGAAGCAGGATCGTCGCCACTGCCGACGAGACCGGCCAGTCGCGGTTGGCATTGAACTCGTTCCAGAGCGTCTTGCCGATCATCAGAGTTTCCGAACCACCGAGCAGGTCGGGGATGACGAACTCGCCGACGGCCGGGATGAAGACGAGCAGGCAGCCGGCGACAACGCCCGCCAGCGACAGCGGGAAGGTCACGCGCCAGAAGGCCGCAAGCGGCGTGCAGCCGAGATCAAGCGCCGCCTCGGTCAGCGTGTGGTCCATCTTCTCGAGCGACGAGTAGATCGGCAGCACCATGAAGGGCAGATAGGAATAGACGATGCCGATATAGATCGCCCAGTTTGTGTTGAGGATGATCAGCGGCTGATCGATCACACCGATCGAAAGCAGGAACTGGTTGAGCAGGCCCTCGGGCTTGAGGATCGCGATCCAGGCATAGACGCGGATCAGGAAGCTCGTCCAGAATGGCAGGATCACCAGCATCAGAAGCGTCGGCCGGATCGACTTCGGCGCCTTCGCCATGCCGTAGGCGACCGGATAGGCGATCAGCAGCGTCAGGACCGTGGAGATGGCGGCAATGATGACGCTCGACACATAGGCGTTGAAGTAGAGCACGTCCTCTGTCAGCCAGACATAGTTGTCGAAGCTGAATTCACGCGCCTTTTCGAGAAGGCCCGACAGACCACCCATGAGGTCGAAGACCGGCGTGTAGGGCGGCATCGCCACCGCCGTCTGCGACAGCGAGATGCGGAAGACGATGAAGAACGGAATGAGGAAGAAGAACAGCAGCCAGGCATAGGGGATGATGATGACGAGGCGGCTGAAAAGAGCGGACGCGACACGGGCCATGGTCTCAATCCTTCAGAACGACGCCGGCGTCTTCGCCGAAGGACACCCAGACTTCCTGGTCATAGCCGAGCGGATCCTCGACGGCGCGAACCGCGTTCAGCGACGATGCCTTGATCACCCGTCCGTCCTTCAGCCGGACGTGGAAGACCGTCATGTCGCCGAGATAGCCAATGTCCCAGATTTCGCCCTGAACGGCGTTGACCGGTGCATGTGCCGGCTGATTGCGGCTGACCCGGATCTTCTCCGGGCGGACGGCGATTGCCGACTTTGCCCCGGCGGCCGGCGTTTCGGACGTTGCCATGCGGATCGGGAAGCCGTTGGCGCCTTCAAGGCGCACATGGCCGCCCTCGGTCGCAGCGACAGTCCCCTCGAAAATATTGACGTCGCCGATGAAGTCCGCAACGAAGCGGGAATTTGGCGCCTCGTAGATTTCGGCAGGGGTCGCGACCTGGATGACCTTGCCGTGGCTCATGACCGCGATGCGGTCGGCCATGGTCATGGCTTCTTCCTGGTCGTGGGTGACGACGACGAAGGTGAGGCCGAGCTCCTGCTGCAGGTCCATGAGCTCGAACTGGGTTTCCTCGCGCAGCTTCTTGTCGAGCGCACCGAGCGGTTCGTCGAGCAAAAGCACTTTCGGCCGCTTGGCGAGCGAGCGGGCCAGCGCGACGCGCTGGCGCTGGCCGCCGGAAAGCTGATGCGGCTTGCGCTGCGAAAACTTCTCGAGCTTGACGAGCTTCAGCATCTGCTGGACACGTTCGGCGATGTCCGTCTTCGGCATGCCGTCCTGCTTGAGGCCAAAGGCGATGTTGTTCTCCACCGTCATGTGCGGGAAGAGCGCATAGGACTGGAACATCATGTTGACCGGCCGGCGATAGGGCGGAATGCCAGCAAGGCTCTGGCCGTCGAGGATGATCTCGCCTGAAGTCGGCTGTTCGAAGCCTGCGAGCATGCGCAGCAGCGTCGACTTTCCGCAGCCGGACGCGCCCAGCAGCGCGAAGAACTCGCGCGTGTAGATGTTGAGCGAAAGGTCGTCGACAGCGGTGAAATCACCGAATTTCTTGGTCACGTTCTTGACGGAAATGAATGGCTTGGAAGCGGGATCCGCCCAGGGGGCAAAGGACCGCCGGATACTGCCGAGAGACTTCATCATCTATCCCCGAATGATACAGCCGATGGGCGCCCTTCTTTTTCCCCGGCGCCCTTAAGAAAATTGCCCGGATTTTGAGGTCCGGGCAATTCGTTTCCGCTCTTACTGGCCGGTTACGACCTTGGTCCAGAGTCGGGTGAGTACCCTCTGCTCCTTCGCCTGGAACGGCGTCACCGTGAACAGTTTCTGCATCACCTCATCCGACGGATAGATGGCGGTATCTTCCAGAACAGCCTTGTCGAGGAACTGTTGCGAGGCCTTGTTGCCGTTGGCGTAGAAGACATAGTTCGATGCCTTGGCGACCACTTCCGGCTTCATCATGTAGTTGAGGAAGGCATGGGCTTCCTCAACGTGCTGTGCATCGGCAGGGATCGCGAACATGTCGAACCACATCTGCGCGCCCTGCGAGGGGATGGCGTAGTCTACGGTCACGCCGGCCTTGGCTTCGGCGGCACGATCGCGCGCCTGGAAGACGTCGCCGGAGAAGCCGACGGCCAGGCAGATGTCACCGTTGGCAAGCGCGTTGATGTATTCCGAGGAATGGAACTTGCGCACGTAGGGGCGGATGCTCGCAAGCAGCTCGGCCGCCTTTTCAAGATCCGCGGCCTCATGGCTGTCCGGATTGAGGCCGAGATAGGCGAGTGCCGAAGGCATGACGTCGGTCGGGGAATCGAGGATGTGGATGCCGCAATCCTTGAACTTCGCCGCCAGTTCGGGCTTGAAGATCACGTCCCAGTTCGGCTTTTCGTCGGTGCCAAGGATCGCCTTCATCTTGTCGACGTTGTAGCCGATGCCGGTCGTACCCCACATGTAGTCGATGGCGTAATCGTTGCCCGGATCGTACTTGGCCGTACGCTCCATGATCGTGTCCCACATGTTGGACAGGTTCGGCAGCTTCGACTTGTCAAGCTTCTGGAACACGCCGGCCGCGATCTGGCGCTGCAGGAAGGTCGCCGTCGGCACGACGACGTCATAGCCCGAACCGCCTGCGAGCAGCTTCGTCTCCAGGATCTCGTTGGAATCGAAGACGTCGTAGACGACCTTGATACCGGTCTCCTTGGTGAAGTCTTCCAGAATGCTGCTGTCGATGTAATCCGACCAGTTGTAAACGTTGACCACCCGTTCCTGCGCCGAGGCCAGCATGGTCGAGCCGGCCAGAATGGCTGCCGTCAGGGTTGTAACGATGAGTTTGGACATACAGGCTCCCCTTTTGTTCTTGCGCATCGGGCCCGGCCGCTCCCGGACACCGCCCGATCCCAGTCTCAGGCCGGGAGGTTAGGCATCTTTCTCGATAACCTCAAGCGCTTTCGTGCCGATAGGAGGCAAGCAAAATCGGGCACTTATGGCGATGGCCTCCGCCACAGCGGCGATCATGCAGCTTCCGGCGCCACGGTTAACCATAGCGGTGCTCGACATGTATGGGCCGCTGTTTACAATTGATTAACCATGTTGCCCGTGCGATTTTCCCACCGGTTGTGCATCGAGGTCCGGGTATTGTGATGGGCGAGCAAGTCAAGGACGGCCAGATCAAAAGCGGGCGAAACCGCAGGATCGACCCCAGGCAACTGAAGCGGCTTTCGGTGCTTGAACCGCGAAAGGCGCTTGTGGCGATTGCCGCCGACTGGGCGCTGATTGCAGCTGCCATTGCGGTCAGCGAGTACGCGGACAATCTTGCCGTCTACCTGGTTGCTGTGGTGCTGATTGCGGGCCGCATGCATGCGCTCGGGTGCATGATCCACGAGGCGGCTCACTACCGCATCATCCGCAATCGCAAGGTCAGCGACTGGATAAGCGATCTCCTGCTCGCCTGGCCGGTGCTTGCCACCGTCGATGGCTACCGCCAGAACCATCTCGCACATCACCAGCATGCCAATACCGACGAGGATCCCGACTGGACGGCGAAGCTCGGCATGCCGCAGTTCACCTTCCCGCAGAAGCTCGCACGCGGCATCGTGCAGCTGCTTGGCTATCTCGTTGCGGTCAATTCGCTGCGCGACATGCTGCACATGGCAAGGCGCATGGGGAAGAACGACCGCTCCACCCGCCAGTACAAGATGCTGCGGCTCAGTTTTTATGGTGTCGCCGCGGTGATCTTTTCGCTGCTCGGCATCTGGCGGGAGGTGGCGCTCTACTGGGCCGTGCCGTTCTTCACCTTCTTCTGCCTGTTCCTCTATGTCCGCAGCGTCGCTGAGCATTTCGGCAGCATGGACTATGAAGACGAGCTGACGAGTTCACGGACGGTCTACCCGCACACTTGGGAGAAGCTGTTCTTTGCGCCTCACAACATCAACTATCATCTCGAGCACCATCTCTATCCAGGCGTACCGTTCTACAACCTGCCGGAGCTGCACCGGACACTGATGCGCGACAAGGCCTATGCGGCGAAGGCGCATATCACCCGCGGTTACACGACGGGGCTTCCGGCCGAATGCTTCGCGCCGGATGCACCGCCTTTGCCGAACCAGCATCCGGTCAGCTACTGAAAATCAAAAACGCTGAGCCCGGTGACCATCTCATCAAGACCGAGCGGTCGGGTGACCGGGGGCTCGGCGCGCGCCAGACACCCCTGTCGCTCGCACAGACGACAGGCCGCACCGACCGCGATCGCCACCGGTTGACCGACGCCATAAATGACCTCATCGGCAAACGACGCCTCGCAACCGAGCAGCAGCGCGGTGCGCCGGATGCGTTCGTGAAAGCCGGCCTGCGGGCCGTCCAGCGTCCGGGCAACGGTCAGGAACTCGGCTCCATCGGGCATTTCGACACGATCCACCAAAATCTGCCCCGGCACCGAGAAGGCAGCGTGGATGTTGAGCTTCGGACAGCCGCCGCCGAACTTCGCCTGCGGGAAGCCCGAGGCACCGGAGCGCCTGAGGCGGTGCCCCGCATTGTCGATCTCCATCAGGAAGAACGGCACCCCTTGCGCACCGGGACGCTGCAGCATGGTCAAGCGGTTGGCGGCCTGCTCGAACGAGACCTGGAAGCGGGCGCGCAGCACGTCGATGTCGTAGCGCGCCCGCTGGGCCGCGGCCAGAAAAGCGGCGTAGGGCATCATCAGCGCATGCGCGCCGTAACGCGCAAGCTCGAACCGGCCAATGCGCCGGGCCTCGGCGGTCGAGAGGCGCAAGGATCCGAGTTCCGCCACGATCGCGTCGTGGCAGGCGATCGACACCGCCTCCATCGCAATCTCGCGCAACTGGTCATAGGGCGAAAGCCGTTCGGAAATGAAGAGGCGCATGGAATGCCGGTCGAAGCGGCGACGCAAATTGGGCATCGCGTGCACCGGCAGGCTGCGCACGACCAGACCATGCTCCTTCTTCAGCCAACCCTTCAGCGCGGCCAACAGATCGTCGCCGGGCGAAAGCTGTTCGTGAAAGGCCTCGGCCGCCGCCTCGATGCCGGCAAAATGGTTGGGGCGCGCCTGGAAGGTCTCACGCACCTCGTCCATCGGCAGCCGCGTGCCGGAGAGCGCCTCCATATGCCCCTGTCCAGCCAGCAGATCGGCGAGATCCTTCAGGCGCGCCGCCTGTTCGCGATAGGCGCGATACAGCTTGACCACGCCGCCCGCAGCATTGGGCGCGGCCTCGGCCACCTCGACCAGTTCCTGGTCGCCCGGCAGTTCGGCTGACAGCAACGGATCGGCGAACACCTCCCGCAACTGCGTGAGGCTGCCGCCGGTTTCGCCCTGCAGTTCGTCGAGATCGACCTTGTAGACCGAGGCCAGCTTCAACAAAAGCTGGACGGTCAGCGGCCGCTGGTTGCGCTCGATCAGATTAAGGTAGGACGGCGAGATGCCAAGTGCCTCGGCCATGGCCGTCTGCGTCAACGACAGCCCATTGCGGATACGCCTGACCCGCGGACCGGCAAAGATCTTGTTCTCGGCCATTTGTAACTACCTTTACAATTTACTGACCACCGCATCATTTACATGATTTACAAATTTACTGCGATCCCTTGTCAAAGACAAGACAACATAACCCTTTTGAAAGCTTCGTCTTGTTGATTTCAATGGCCGATTTCCGCAGCGCAATGTAAAAACTGTCACATCAACTCGAAACACAAAGCGGCCGTAAGACGAAAGTCGAATGGATATCTGATTTTGACAGGAGGATGTAATGACTGATTTTTACAAGCTTGTTCCGAGCGCACCTGAAGGCCGTTATGACGGCATCGATCGCCCCTATACCGCAGAGACCGTGAAGCGGCTGCGCGGGTCGGTCGAAATCCGCTATTCGCTGGCCGAAATGGGCGCGAACCGCTTGTGGAAACTCATTCACGAAGAAGACTTCGTCAACGCGCTCGGCGCGCTTTCCGGCAACCAGGCCATGCAGATGGTGCGTGCCGGCCTGAAGGCGATCTATCTCTCGGGCTGGCAGGTCGCAGCCGACGCCAACACCGCTTCGGCCATGTATCCGGACCAGTCGCTCTATCCGGCAAACGCCGCACCGGAACTTGCCAAGCGCATCAACCGCACGCTTCAGCGCGCCGACCAGATCGAAACATCGGAAGGCAAGGGCCTTTCGGTCGACACCTGGTTCGCACCGATTGTTGCTGACGCGGAAGCCGGCTTCGGCGGCCCGCTCAACGCCTTCGAGATCATGAAGGCCTTCATCGAGGCGGGTGCTGCTGGCGTCCACTATGAGGACCAGCTCGCATCTGAAAAGAAATGCGGCCATCTCGGCGGCAAAGTGCTGATCCCGACGGCGGCGCATATCCGCAACCTCAACGCAGCAAGGCTTGCAGCCGACGTCATGGGCACGCCGACGCTGGTCATCGCCCGCACCGATGCGGAAGCCGCCAAGCTGTTGACGTCGGACATCGACGAGCGCGATCGTCCCTTCGTCGACTACGATGCCGGACGCACGGTGGAAGGCTTCTACCAGGTGAAAAACGGCATCGAGCCTTGCATTGCCCGCGCGATTGCCTATGCGCCGCATTGCGATCTCATCTGGTGCGAAACCTCGAAGCCGGACCTGGAACAGGCCCGCAAGTTCGCCGAGGGCGTGCACAAGGCGCACCCGGGCAAGCTGCTCGCCTACAATTGCTCGCCGTCGTTCAACTGGAAAAAGAACCTCGACGACGCGACGATCGCCAAGTTCCAGCGCGAGCTCGGGGCGATGGGCTACAAGTTCCAGTTCATCACGCTTGCCGGCTTCCACCAGTTGAACTTCGGCATGTTCGAACTCGCCCGCGGCTACAAGGACCGGCAGATGGCGGCCTATTCGGAGCTGCAGGAGGCGGAATTTGCCGCCGAGGTCAACGGCTACACCGCGACCAAGCACCAGCGCGAAGTCGGCACCGGCTATTTCGACTCCGTTTCGATGGCGATCACCGGCGGCCAGTCCTCGACAACAGCCATGAAGGAATCGACCGAGCACGACCAGTTCCGCCCGGCCGCAGAGTGAAAGACCGGAGGGGGCGTGGCAATCCCTGCCCGCTGCGCCCCTTCCGCCAGGCATAGATCACGATTTGGGTCGGATCGACCTCGAACCTCAAGGAGAAGTCCAATGACAGTCCAGACACGCGTCAAGGAACGGGCCGAGGAACAGTCTTCGGCAATGACCCCGGACCAGCAGGCAGCGATCCGCATGGTCGCCAACGACCTGCACCGCCTCAATCAATCGGTCATGAAAGCCGTCGATGCCGGCGTATCGGTCGAGCTCGTCCGCTCGGCTCGCCACCATGGCGGCGAGGGCAACTGGGGAGACCTCCTGATCCCGGTCATCGTCACCCAGGGCCGGCCATGACGGCAGTGGCGTTGACGCTTGCGCTGGCGCTGCTTTCCTCCGTCTCGCTTCGTCCGCGTCCCACAGCCTTCGTCCACGGCACAATTTATCGTTGAGGTGGCTTGAAGCCACTACGCGAGCCCTCGGCGAGAGAAATGGAATGGCCGACATCTTTACCGGCCATTCCAAATCCGGGCCATATCCGGGTTGCGCGTTCGCGACACGTCAACCACCGGCACCACGCTATTTCAAGTTGATCGAACCGCCCGCTCCTGCCAATATTAGTCGGACCTACCTTAGGCAGAGGTACGCATGTATCGATCACCGAAAGCTGCTGATACGGCCGAACTGACGGAACTGATCTACGGCGCCGCCTTCGGCGACTGCAGCTGGCAGGATTTCCTCGATCGATTGACGACGACGATGCCGAACGGACGCTCGGCGCTCCACTATCATGACCTGGCCTCGCCGGCGTCGTTCGTACCCTATGTCTCGGGCTTTACCCCAGAATCCATCGCTCAGTTCAACAGCCACTTTGCGGCGATCAATCCCTGGATACCGAAATCGGTGCTGGTGCCGGTCGGGCGGGGTCTATCCGGCGAAGATATCGTCTCACGCGAGGACCTGCTCAAGTCGGAATTCTACAATGACTGGCTGAAGAACCAGACCGGCTGCGAAACCACCGTCGGGGTGACCATCGTGCGCAGTCCGACGCGCACCCTGCTGGTGTCGACCTGCACATCGTCTACTGACGAAGAGCTCAACCAGCGGGCGGCGGATCAATACACAGCCCTTGCCCCGCACCTGAAGCGCGCCTTCGATTTCCTGCGCAGGCGTGACCTGATGATGGCCGAGCAGCACGAAGGCCGGACCTTGCTGGACACGATCGGCGTCGGCGTCATCTATGTCGGTGACAACCTTCGCATCCGCTCGATGAACGACAACGCCGAACGTATGGCAGCGAAGGGCATTCCGTTTCGGGTCACCTTCAATGGGCGCCTGCTGATGGATGAATCGGAAACGAGTGCCGCGCTCGAGCTGCTGGCATCCCCGCTCGGCAAGTTGGCGCAGCCGCAGATCCGGATCATCAGAAGCGGCGGCAGCGCCTTCCGCATCACCTTGGTGCGGCGAAGCGCCACCATCTTCACGGAACTGCTCGACGGGCCGACGGTCGCGGTGCTGATCGAGCCTGCGACATCCCTTGTCAGCGACCGCCAGCTCGACCACCTGAAAGACAGCTGTGGGCTGACGCCCGCAGAGATCCGCATCGCTTCCGGGGTCGCTGCGGGCCTCACCTTGAAGGAGATGTCGCACGCCAACGGTGTGAGCTACGAGACGATCCGCACGCAGCTGAAAAGCATCTATGCCAAGACCGGGGTCAATTCCCAAACTGCGCTCGTCAAGCTTCTGATGCACTGAGCATTTCGGGACGGCGCATTCGGTCTGCGGCGCGAGGTTGGGCCCGGCCGACCGCTTTGCAGGCGCAGACCGGCACGCCGACTACCGGATGCACTAGCCGCGCCGCGGCCGCTTGCCGGCAAAGACATCCGCGTGACTGCGCAGGAGTTTCGTCATGCGGTCGACCACGGTGCGAATTTCCCTGCGGTGCCGGTCCTCGTTGTTCATCACGATCCATTGCCGATGCCGGAGCATCGGGATCTCATCGCCTGCCCGCTCCAGCAACGGATCGAGATCGCCGACGAAGCACGGCAACACGGCACAACCGGCGCCGGCGCGGGCAAGATCCAGCAAGGAGCGCGGGCGCGTGACCGTAGCGACGATCCGTCCCGCCATCCGCCCGTCCATCTGCCCGTAGGGCCAGCGAAGATAGGCCGAAATCGCATCCTCCTCGCCGACGGCCACCCAGCGTGCATTGGCGGCCGCAGGAGCGTTCCTCTGGCGATAGGCGGCGTAAGCGACTTCGCCGACCGGGCTTGCAGCCAGGTAGCTTTCTTCCGGTTCAAAGGCGCGAATGCCGATATCGGTTTCGCGATAGGCGAGGCTGGCGCGCGTCTCGCCGATGGTCATTGCCAGGATGAAACCGTCGCGCTCGGTGCAGAGCGCCGGAAAGCTCTCAGCAAGCAACCAGGCGATCCAGGTGCCAACCGTGATGCGCACGGTTGCCCCCTCGCCTTCACGTCGCCAGCTTTCGACCCGCCTGGCAGCCGCTTCCATCTCCTGAAGCTGTTCGAAGAGGAGTTCCCCGTCGCCGGTGAGCTGGTAGCCGGTCTGGCTGCGCAGAAACAACGCGCGGCCCGTGCGCTCCTCGAGCTCCAGCATCCGCCGCCCGACGGTTGCCGGGCTGGAGCCCAAGGCCTGCGCGGCGCCGGTTAAGCCGCCAGCGCGCGCCACGCTCATGAAGCAACGGTAAATGTCCCAATCCAAGTCTTTCATGAATGAAAAACATAGGTCGATATCCGATGTATGTAAAACTGATTTTGATGCATAAAAGGAGTGATGCCCACCAAATGAGGAGCATCACGATGGAAATGATGGCAATGGTCTATATCGCCGACATGGCACTGAAACACCGGCGTTGGGACGAAGATTTCGATCCGAAGCCGCCGGGACTTCTTCGCCGCATGTTTGCCGCCCTGGCGGCCGGAATTGCCAACCGGCGCGCCCGCGCTGATAAAAAAAGCACCGCGGGACACTGTGGTCACGCGGTGCAATGTTAGCCCCTGCCCTTGTTATACCGCACGGCGGAACCGGTTTGCCGTGCGTCTGGTTGGCCGCGGCATCGCCGCGGCCACCAAGTCCTTTGGGAAGCCTCAGGCTGCCCGATAGTTGTTGTAGTCGTCGGCTTCTGGCTCCAGCCGGAACTGCTCGACCAGCATCATCAACGTGTCGGCCTGCTGCGCCAGCGAGCGGCTGGTCGCCGTCGCTTCCTCGACCATCGATGCGTTCTGCTGGGTCATCTGGTCCATCTGGTTGACCGAACCATTGACCTCGTTCAGCGCCACGGCCTGGTCGCGGCTTGCGGTCGCGATCATTTCGACATGTTGGCTGACGGTGACGATCTGCGCACTGATGGACGCCAGCACCTCACCGGTCTCCTTCACCAGGTGCGAACCGGCATTGACCTCGTTGGTCGACTTGTTGATGAGCCCCTTGATCTCACGCGCGGCTTCGGCCGAACGCTGGGCCAGTTCGCGCACTTCCTGGGCGACGACGGCAAAGCCCTTGCCCGCTTCGCCGGCGCGGGCGGCTTCGATACCGGCATTGAGCGCCAGCAGATTGGTCTGGAAGGCGATGTCGTCAATGACCTCGATGATCTGCTCGATCTGGCGCGAAGCCTCCTCGATGCGGCCCATGGCGGCAATCGCGTTGGTGACCACGGTTGCCGAACTGTCGGCGCTCTGCTTCGTCTGGATCACCGCATGGTTGGCCTCACCGGCGCGTTCGGCCGAAGAGCGAACGGTCACCGTGATCTGGTCCACCGCGGCCGCCGTCTCTTCCAGCGAAGCAGCCTGGGCCTCGGTGCGCTTCGACAGCGAGTCGGCCGCATGGTGCATGTTGGAACCGCTCTCCTGGATCGCCTGTGCATTGGCGCGGATCTGGGAAAGTGTGTCCTGCAGCCGGATCAGCGAGCCATTGAAGTCCGTGCGCAACTGCTCGAGGCGGCCATGGAAAGGCACCTCGATCTGTCGCGAGAGATCGCCCTGCGACAGACGGCCAAGGCCGGCGGCCAACTCGCTGACGGCGAGATCGATCTGGCGATCAAGCTCGCGCTTTTCCTGGTCGTTGCGGCTACGCTCGAGATCGGCGCGGGTGCGCTGTTCCTCGCTCTCGGCTTCAATACGAACCTTGGACAGCGCATTCTCCTTGAACACGCCAAGCGCGCGCGCCATGTCGCCGATTTCGTCGCGACGCCCGTCGCCGTCGATCGTGGTGTCGAGGCGGCCGTCGGCAAGGCGACGCATGGCGGCAGTGATCTGGCCGATCGGCTTCTTCAGCGTCAGCGTCAACGCGATACCGGCGAGCAGGGCGATGACGACGCCGGCAACGGTCGCAGCCACCGAGATCTGGTTTGCTTCCTGCCGTTCGGTGCCTGCCGCCACCTTCTGCTGTTCGGCAAACTTGGTGAGATCGGTCCAGATCTGGTTGATAGACTGGCCGGCGGCGTCGAAATCGGCGGTCCGCTTGACGGTGATCTCGACGAGTGCTGCCGCGTCCTTCTTCATGGCGGTCAGGATCGGCATCAACGTATCGGCAATCTTGTCAAACGAAGCGCCGTCGCTGGCCACGCCACGCAGCGTCGCCATGTTCTGTTGAACCGCGAGCGACTTGTCGAGCAGCTTCTGGCGATTGCCCTCCGCCGTCTGCCCCATGAACACTGCAGCCGAGATCTGGATGTCGGTGATCGAGCCTGCAAGACGGCGGGTCGCCGTCAGCACCGATTCCGTCGTGACGATCTGTTCGTCAAGTTCGGCAAAGATCCGCGTCGCGTCGCGCATCTTGCCAACCGACGCCGCCTCCAGGCGGAAGCTCGCAGTGCGGAAACGGTCGACATATTTGGAGATGCCGGAAAGCGTCTCCGGGCCGACCGGCGCCTTCAGGATTGCGCCGATCTCGCTCGAGGCGGACGTAATGGTTTCGGCGAGCGATTTTTCGTCCTTCGGCAGCAGGCGGAAGATGTCGCGCTCGGTGCGGCCGATCATCGGGAAGCGTTCCTTGACCGCCTTCAACTTGTCCTCAACCGTGATCGCCTTGCTGACCTCGGTGCCGAACTCGTTGAAGAAGCGGCTGGCGCGCATCAGCTTCTCGGCTTCGCGCAGCATCGTCTTGGCAGCGTTCTCGCTCTTGCGCACGGCATATTGCAGGCGGTTGGATTCCTCGTTGATCTTCGAGCGCTCAATCAGAAGCGCATCGAGGTTCGCAGTCATCGCCGCGCGCAGTTCCTGCTCGCCGACATGCAGCTTCCAGAGACCGTCGATGCGGGCCTCGATGTCATTCGTCGCTGAAATGGCAGCCTTCAGTTCATCCTGGCCGCTTTGGCCGGCGACTTGCGCCGCCGTCTCGGCAAGCACGTCCTTCTGGGTCGAGATCGTCGACTGGACGGCGTTGCGGCTTTCCTCCGTCGTCGAGTGGAGGAAGGCATTCATGCCCGCATAGACATCCTTGAAGCCGCTCAATGTCTGCAGCACGCTGTTGGAGATCTCCATGCGGCCCTGAAGCAGGCCGGATGCATAGAGGCCGGTGACGCCGACGGCACAGATGCTGACGACGAAGGGCAGGATGAAAAACAGCACCTTCGTCTGGATCTTGAAGCGGGCAAGAATTCTATCGATGAACATGGAAAACACCTTGGCTCGCAGCTCGCATTCGCCTCCCCCGGCGGCTCGCTAGAGCTTCGCATTCAACGACAGGGCGTGAAGGTGCGAACGCTCGAGAACCACCCGATGCGCAAACAGGCTGATGTTTTTCGAAAAAACCATGCGGCGCACGCCGCCAGTTCGTCAGCAATCATTGCGGATCCGCGCCACCTCTGCAGGCGACACAGACCTGACGAAACTCACTTCGTCACACTATTTAATTTG
This sequence comes from Ensifer sp. MJa1, assembly GCF_037026475.1. NCBI lineage: Bacteria > Pseudomonadati > Pseudomonadota > Alphaproteobacteria > Hyphomicrobiales > Rhizobiaceae > Ensifer > Ensifer sp. MJa1. The sequence continues at coordinate 146,659 of NZ_JAKUMO010000004.1, forward strand.
AACGATTAAAATTTGTATAAGCGCGATCGCCCGCGGGCAAAAATCCGTGAAGATGCGCAGGCGCCTCAGTTGCGCCTATGGACCGGCCCCTTGCGGCCGGTCGCCGATGTCAGAACCAGAAGGCCGGAAGCGCTGCGAGAGCGGCAACGGCGAAGAAAGCGATCAATGCGAGGCGGGTGGTTGCAGCCTTTTGCTGGCGGCTCTCATCGGCGCGGGCAATGGCTATAGCGCGGGGACGGCGGCGTGTTTGGTTCATGGCATCCTGTCCTTGTCACTTCGACCGGCAACTGTCGGATCCGGATGAACCGGCTTGCCAGTCACCAACATATTGCAGCCATGCCGCGGTGGAGGAAAGTCAAAAAATTGGAAACAGTGTTATTTCCGTTTATGAGACAATCCTGACACACCAACCGCCGGCTGTACCGACGAGGTTACAGGTTCGGTGAGACGTATTAACAATCGCTGAAGCGCAGATCACCAAAAGCGGGGAGGTCAGGCGTCCTGCCCCGCAGCAAAGCCCGATGCCCAGGCCCATTGGAAATTGTAGCCGCCGAGCCATCCGGTCACGTCGACGCATTCGCCGATGAAATAGAGCCCTGGCACGGCCTTGGCCTGCATCGTCTTGGAGTCGAGCCCGTTGGTATCGACGCCGCCGAGCGTGACCTCGGCCGTGCGATAGCCTTCCGAACCGGCAGGCCTGATCGTCCAGGCCTGGATCGAGGCCGCAAGCTGGTTGATCGTCTTGTCTGAAAGATCGGCAAGCTGGCGTCCCGACAGCTTTGCGCCATCGGCGAAGAACTGCGCGAGCCGCCGCGGCAGGATATCGCCAAGCGCCGTCTGCACGGCCTGTTTTCCATGGGCACGCCGGGCGTCCTTGAGGATATCGGCAATGTCCATGTCGGGCATCAGCCGGAGCACGATGTCCCCACCCTCACGCCAATATGAGGAAATCTGCAGGATCGCCGGGCCGCTCAAGCCCCGATGGGTGATCAGCACCGCCTCTCGGAAAGCGGTTTTGCCGGACCGCGCTTCGGCATCCGCCGCAACGCCTGCCAGTTCGCCCACCGTTTCCAGTTGGGCTGGGTCGAGCGTCAGCGGCACGAGACCCGGCCGCGTTTCGACGACCGCAAGGTCGAACTGATCGGCGATGCGATAGGCAAGCCCGGTCGCACCCATCTTCGGGATCGACTTGCCGCCGCTGGCAATCACCAGCGACTGCGCGTCGACAGGTCCCTCGCTGGTCATGACGCGAAACCCGGCGCCATGGCGCTCGACGCTTTCGATCGAGGTCTCCAGCCGCAACTCGGCGTGCACGTCGCGCATCTCGGCAAGCAGCATCTTGATGATGTCCTTGGCCGAATGGTCGCAGAAGAGCTGCCCCAGCGTCTTTTCGTGCCAGGAAATGCCGTGCTTCTCGACGAGGGCAAGAAAGTCACGCGGAGTGTAGCGCGCGAGCGCCGACTTGCAGAAGTGTGGATTGGCCGAGAGGAAATTCTTCGGGCCTGCATGGATGTTGGTGAAGTTGCAGCGGCCGCCGCCGGAAATGCGGATCTTCTCGCCGGGCGCCTTGGCATGGTCAAGCACGAGCACACGGCGACCGCGCTTGCCCGCCTCGATGGCGCACATCATGCCGGCGGCACCGGCTCCAATGACGACCACATCTTTCTTTTCAGCCACGAAACACCCCGGACACGTTTGCCTTTCCTTGTCCGGTGACAAAGGAGAAAGTCAATGGCGGGGCCCATCTAGCCAATTGCCAATCTGTGGTTATGATGCGTCATCCGAAGCCAAAACCGGTGATTTATGCCCTCCAAGAGAAGTGCTGCCCAACAAACAACGAAAATCAGCAAGACCTCGAAAATCCCCCCCGCCCTGCATTCCCTCCGTGGCGTGAAGACCTGGAAGGAAGCCACGGACTGGCTCAAGATCCGCGGCATCGAAGACATCGAATGCATCACCCCCGACCTTGCAGGCGTGCCGCGCGGCAAGATGATGCCGACGTCGAAATTCACCTCCAACACCTCGCTGGCACTGCCGTCCGCCGTCTACCGCCACACGATTTCGGGCGAGTACCCTGACGAAACCGGCCAGTTCCGCTACGATTCCCGCGACAGCGACATCAAGCTCGTGCCCGATCTCTCGACCCTTTCGGTCGTGCCCTGGGAAACCGACCCGACGGCGCAGGTGATCTGCGACATCGTCGGCTCGCAGGGCGAACAGATCAGCTACACGCCGCGCAACGTCCTCAAGCGCGTGGTCGACCTCTACAAACAAAAGGGCTGGAAGCCGGTCGTCGCGCCGGAAATCGAGTTCTACCTCGTTGCCCAGAACGACGACCCGGACTACCCGCTGCATCCGCCGAAGGGCCGCTCCGGCCGCTCGATCCTCGGCGGCCAGGGCTACTCGATCGCCGGCATCAACGAGTTCGACGAACTGATCGACGATATCTACCACTTCTCCGAGAAGCAGGGACTGGAGATCGACACGCTGATCCATGAAGAGGGACCGGCGCAGCTCGAGATCAACCTTCGCCACGGCGATCCGATCGAGCTTGCCGACCAGGTGTTCCTGTTCAAGCGGACGATCCGCGAGGCGGCGCTGAAACACGGCATCTACGCGACTTTCATGGCAAAGCCGATGCAGGGCCAGCCGGGTTCGGCGATGCACATCCACCAGTCGGTGGTCGAGATCAACACCGGCCGGAACCTCTTCTCCAACCCGGACGGTTCGGCATCGAAGGAGTTCTTCCACTTCATCGGCGGCATGCAGCACTACGTGCCGCGCACTCTTGTGATGATGGCGCCCTACGTGAACTCCTACCGCCGGCTGACGCCGGACATGTCGGCGCCGGTCAACACCGCCTGGGGCTACGACAACCGCACGACCGCCTTCCGCATCCCGGTGTCGGAGCCGATCGCGCGGCGCATCGAGAACCGGCTGCCGAGTTCGGATGCCAATCCGTACCTGGCGCTCGCGGCTTCACTCGCTTGCGGCTATCTCGGCATCATCGAGCAGCGGGAACCGACGGCGCCGACGGAAGACACGGCCAACGAAGGCGAGATCCTTTTGCCCCGCGGCCTGCTCGAGGCCGTGGCGCTCTTGGAATCGGCGCCCTCGCTTGCGGACGTGCTGAGCCCCGAGTTCATCGCCATCTATGCCGGCGTCAAACGCGGCGAGTTCGAGACCTTCATGCAGGTCATCAGCCCCTGGGAACGCGAATTCCTGCTTCTCAACGTTTGACCCCGAAAGGTCCTCCATGCCCTGGCAAAGCCCGATCTCGCCCGGTTATTCCTGGTATGAGGCGACCGTTCCGGATCGACCGGAATACCCCGCCATGTCGGGATCGCGAAAGGCGAATGTCGCGATCATCGGCGGTGGCTTCACCGGGCTGCAGGCCGCCTTCAACCTGGCCCGCCAGGGTGTCGATGTGACCTTGATCGACGCCTGCCGCTTCGGCGACGGTGCGTCCGGGCGCAATGGTGGCCAATTCGGCACCGGGCAGCGCGCCTGGGCTGATGAGACGGAAGAAAAACTCGGTCATGAGCGGGCGCAAGCGCTGTTCGACATGGCCGAGAATGCCAAACGTTACGTGCTCGACTTCGCGAAGGCGCACGGCATCGACATCGAATTCGTGCCCGGCCAGCTCTCGGTCGGCCACAAGCCGAGCCTGGAGAAGGACTACCGCAAGCATGTGGAGGCGATGGCGACGCGCTTTGGTTACCCGCATCTCTCCTTCATGGAGCGCGAGGAAACCGCAAGCCGGCTCGGATCCGATCACTACCACTTCGGCATCCGCGACGCCGGCACCGGCCACATCCACCCGATGAAGCTGCTTGTCGGCCTTGCCAAGCAGGCGGCCCTTGCCGGCGCCCATCTTTTCGAGCAGACGAAGGCCCTGAAGATCAGCAGGAACGCGGGCGCCACCGTCATTGTCACCGATCGCGGCACGATTACCGCCGATCGCGTGCTCGTCGCCTGCAACGCCTATGTCGGCAACCTTGAACCGGTGAGCGCCAGCCACGTGATGCCGATCCGCTCCTTCATCGGCGCGACGACGGTGCTTTCCGACCACCCAAACGTCATTCCCGGCGGCGAATCGGTCGACGATTCGCGTTTTGTCGTGCGCTATTTCCGCAAGTCGAAGGACGGACGGCTGCTCTTCGGCGGGCGCGAGGCCTATACCGCGGACAATCCGCGCGATATCTCGACCCATATCCGCCGGCAGATCAGCGAGATCTATCCGGAACTTGCCGATATCGAGATCACCCACGCCTGGGGTGGCTCCGTCGGCATCACCATGCCGCGCACGCCTTTCTGTCGCGAAGTCATGCCTGGCGTCACCTCGATCGGCGGCTATTCCGGTCATGGCGTGATGCTTTCCAACTATTGCGGCAAGCTCTATGCGGACCTGGCACTCGGCAAGGATACCGAGCTGGACCTCCTGAAAGCCCTGAAAATCCCGGCTTTTCCGGGCGGCACGCGGTTCCGCTCCGCCCTTCTCTTCCTCGCGCTAAGCTGGTACGCATTACGCGACAGGTTCTAAAGAAGCGCTTGCGGCAGCATTTTATTGCGCCGCACCCTAGCGCGTTTAAATCGATTAGATTATATGTGTCCGTGACCTGAACAGATCGAGATATCCCATGAGCAGCCAGATCATTCCCGTCGAACCATTTGACTATGTCGTCTTCGGGGGCACCGGCGATCTTGCGGAGCGCAAGCTGTTGCCGGCGCTCTATCACCGCCAGCTGGAAGGCCAGATTACCGAACCGACCCGGATCATCGGCGCATCGCGCGCAGCACTCAGCCATGAGGAATATCGCAAGTTCGCCGTCGATGCGCTGAAGGAACACCTGAAGGCCGACGAGTACAAGGAGGAAGAGGTCGCCAAGTTTGCGGCGCGCCTGTTCTACGTTTCCGTCGACGCCAAGTCCGATCAGGGCTGGGACGCGCTGAAGAAGCTGCTCGAAGAAGGCAAGGAGCGCATTCGCGCCTTCTATCTTGCCGTCGGCCCGGCGATCTTCGGCGACATTTCCGAACGTATCCGCGATCACAAGCTGATCACCAAGAACACCCGCATCGTCGTTGAAAAGCCGATTGGCCGTGACCTTGCCTCGGCCACCGAGCTCAACGACACGATCGGCAAGGTGTTCCGCGAAGAGCAGATCTTCCGTATCGACCACTATCTCGGCAAGGAAACGGTGCAGAACCTGATGGCGCTGCGCTTTGCCAACGCGCTCTACGAGCCGCTGTGGAACTCGGCCCATATCGACCACGTGCAGATCACCGTGTCGGAGGCCGTGGGCCTCGAAAACCGTGCCGGCTACTACGACAAGGCCGGCGCGCTGCGCGACATGGTGCAGAACCACATCCTGCAGCTCGTCTGCTTCGTCGCCATGGAAGCGCCGACCTCGATGGACGCGGAAGCGGTCCGCGACGAGAAGCTGAAGGTTCTGCGCGCGCTGAAGCCGATCACGTCCTCCAACGTCGAACAGGTGACCGTCCGCGGCCAGTACCGCGCTGGCGCCTCCGCCGGCGGCCCGGTCAAGGGCTATCTCGAAGAGCTCGAAGGCGGTGTTTCGAACACCGAGACCTTCGTGGCGATCAAGGCGGAAGTCAGCAACTGGCGCTGGGCCGGCGTGCCCTTCTACATCCGCACCGGCAAGCGCCTCGCCGGCCGCATGTCGGAAATCGTTATCACCTTCAAGCAGATCCCGCACTCGATCTTCGACAACAATGCCGGCCGCATCTCGGCCAACCAGTTGGTCATCCGCCTGCAGCCGAACGAAGGCGTCAAGCAGTCGCTGATGATCAAGGACCCGGGCCCGGGCGGCATGCGCCTGCGCAGCGTCTCGCTCGATATGAGCTTCGCCGAAGCCTTCGCCGTGCGCAACGCCGATGCCTATGAGCGGCTGCTCTTCGACGTCGTTCGCAACAACCAGACGCTGTTCGTACGTCGCGACGAAGTCGAGGCCGCATGGAAGTGGGTCGATCCGATCCTGAAAGCCTGGGAGGAAACCGGGCAGCAGGTCCAGGGCTATACCGCCGGCACGTGGGGACCGAGCCAGTCGATCGCGCTGATCGAGCGCGACGGCCGCACCTGGAACGATGCGATCTAAGGTGCGACCATGACGACAACGCTTCATACATTCGAAAACGGTGCGGCACTGGCAGAGGCCCTCGCCGATGCTGTCAGCAGAACGCTTGCCGCCGGCATTGCGGCGCGCGGTTCGGCGAGCATTGCCGTTTCCGGCGGCTCGACGCCCAAGGCCTTCTTTCGGGCGCTTTCGGGCAGGGACATCGCCTGGGACAAGGTGACGATCACGCTCGTCGACGAACGTTTCGTGCCGCCGGAAAGCGACCGCTCCAACCACGGCCTGGTTGCTGCCAACCTGCTCCAGGGCAAGGCGGCGGCGGCGAAATTCCTGCCGCTCTACCATGCTGCGCCTTCGGCCGAAGCGGCAGCCGAGATCGCCAGCCGCGAAACCGCCGCCATCGGCGCGCCGTTCGATGTGGCGATCCTTGGCATGGGAACGGACGGCCATACGGCGTCGTTCTTTCCCGGCGGGTCTGAGCTTGCGCGTGCCATCGACCCGGCAACACCACGCGGCGTCATCACGATGGAAGCTGAGGGCGCTGGCGAGACCCGCCTGACCCTCACCTTCGCCAGCCTTCAGGATGCGCGGCTTCTGGTGCTGCACATCGAAGGGGAAGGCAAGAAGACCGTCCTCGCCAAGGCTGAAGAAGCCGGCGACGAGAAGGACATGCCGATCCGTGCGATGCTGCGCCGTGCCGCATCGCCGGTTGAGATTTACTGGGCGCCCTAGACCAACATGATGGCGGGTCGAACCGACCCGGCATGAAGCTGGAAACACTTGCAACCCGTGGAGCGCCACCATGGGAACGGACAGGTGTTTCGAAAACACGCCGGAACGCGGCTGCACTCTCCCAAGCACGCCGCACTCCGGTTCGATGACTGGATGAAGATGAGGAGTCAGAAGGCTCCGGAACAGGATTGACCATGTCCGCCGATTCCCGCATTGCCTCGATCACCGCTCGCATCGTCGAGCGCTCGAAACCCCACCGCGAGCCCTATCTCGAGCGCGTCCGCCAGGCGGCATCGAGCGGCCCACACCGCAGCGTGCTTGGCTGCGGTAACCTTGCGCATGGATTTGCCGTCTGTTCCCCCGCCGAGAAGGTGGCGCTTGCGGGCGACCGCGTGGCCAATCTCGGCATCATCACCTCCTACAATGACATGCTGTCGGCGCATCAGCCGTTCGAGACCTATCCCGCGCTGATCCGCGAAGCCGCCCGCGAGGCAGGCGGCGTGGCGCAGGTCGCAGGCGGCGTACCGGCCATGTGCGACGGCGTCACGCAAGGACAGCCGGGCATGGAGCTGTCGCTCTTTTCCCGCGACCTGATCGCCATGGCCGCCGGTATCGGCCTGTCACACAACATGTTCGATTCCACCGTCTATCTCGGCGTCTGCGACAAGATCGTGCCGGGCCTCGTGATCGCAGCGCTGACCTTCGGCCACCTGCCCGCGATCTTCGTGCCCGCCGGGCCGATGACCTCGGGCCTGCCGAACGACGAAAAGGCGCGGGTTCGCCAGCTCTTTGCCGAGGGCAAGGTCGGCCGCGACGAGCTTCTCGAGGCGGAATCGAAGTCCTATCACGGGCCGGGAACCTGCACGTTCTACGGCACCGCCAACTCCAACCAGATGCTGATGGAGATCATGGGCTTCCACCTGCCCGGCGCCTCCTTCATCAATCCCGGCACGCCGCTGCGTGACGCGCTGACCAAGGAAGCGGCGAAGCGCGCGCTGGCGATCACCGCAATGGGCAACGAATTCACACCGGCCGGCGAGATGATCGACGAGCGCTCGATCGTCAACGGCGTCGTCGGCCTGCATGCGACCGGCGGCTCGACCAACCACACGATGCACCTCGTCGCCATGGCGCGCGCGGCCGGCATCGTCTTGACCTGGCAGGACATTTCCGAACTTTCGGACATCGTGCCGCTGCTCGCGCGCGTCTATCCGAACGGGCTTGCCGACGTGAACCATTTCCATGCTGCCGGCGGCATGGGCTTCCTGATCAGCCAGTTGCTGCGCAACGGCCTGCTGCACGACGACGTCCGTACCGTCGTCGGCCAGGGTCTCGACGCCTACAAGATCGACGTCCGGCTCGGCGCCGATGGCAACGTCGAGCGCGTGCCGACGCCGAAGGAAAGTGCCGATCCGAAGGTGCTTGCGACCATCGACCAGCCGTTCCAGCACTCGGGCGGCCTGAAGATGTTGACCGGCAATCTCGGCAAGGCGGTGATCAAGATTTCCGCCGTCAAGCCGGATCGCCACGTCATCGAGGCGCCGGCCAAGATCTTCCACGACCAGGCCGAACTCAATGCCGCCTTCAAGGCCGGCAAGCTTGAGGGTGACTTCGTCGCCGTCGTCCGCTTCCAGGGTCCGAAGGCGAACGGCATGCCGGAACTGCACAAGCTGACCACCGTGCTCGGCATCCTGCAGGACCGTGGCCAGCGTGTCGCCATCCTCACCGATGGCCGCATGTCGGGCGCGTCGGGCAAGGTTCCGGCGGCGATCCACGTGACGCCGGAGGCCAAGGACGGCGGCCCGATCGCCCGCATCCAGGAAGGCGATATCGTCCGTATCGACGCGGTTGCCGGCACGATCGAGGTGCTGGTCGAGGATATCGCGCTGAAGACGCGGGTTCCGGCACACGCCGATCTTTCCGACAACGACTTCGGCATGGGTCGTGAGCTTTTCGCACCATTCCGCGCGATCGCGGGTGCTGCGGACCACGGTGCGAGCGTGCTCTTCCACTAGCACATCCGGGCACACACGCTCCCGAAAGCAAAACGCCGCTCCCTCGGGTCGGCGTTTGTCGTCGTCAGCTCCGTTCCAAAGACGCGTACCACCGCTTACGGGAGCGGGCTTGGGAACATGTCATTGCGCCCGTCATAGCGTTCGACTTCAAGCGTGAAGACATCGACGTTTTCGATGCAGCGGGCGTTGATGGAGATCTTGTTGTCCGGGTAGCCGGTGCGCAGGACCGGCGTGCCGCAGGTCGGGCAGAACTGGTGGCCTTCGTTGAGCCCACGCCAGATGTAGCTCGTAAGGCGGCGCTTCTCGGAGAGCAGCTTCACCTTGGCCGCGTCCACCTTCCAGTGCAGGAAGCCGGAACGACGGCAGGCCGAACAGTTGCAGTCGACGAGGCCGGTCAGGTCCTCGTCGACCTCGAAGCAGATGTCGCCGCAATGGCAGGAAAGGCGATAAGGGCGCTGCATGGATAGGGTCCGGTTCCGTTGCCGAGGACCACAGCCATTCATTGAGTAAGCCGGACCGTCAAGTCGCGCGCAACCCGGCGATGCCCGCCTCAGCGATAGATGTCGAGCGTTCGGTTGCGGTGGTTCGGATGGGTGCTGTAGACGAAGATGCGATTGAGGTCGCGATCGGTCAGCAGCCGCAGGAAGCGCGCTTCGACGATGTTGTTGGCATGGACCCGCTTCAGCAGGCAGCCGACCATCTGGATGCGCGCGCTCGGAATATCCAGATAGAAATTCTGCGGCAGCTGATACTGGGTCAGAATGCCGAGGACGGCGCCGCTTTTCGACAGTTTGAGGATCTCGCAGCGGCGCGAGCTCAGTTGCGTCATGCCCTTTTCGGTATACTCGATGCGCGCCTCGTTCCGCGTGTCCTCCATCGGAAAATTCACTTCCCGATCGTACATGAAGGACTCTTCCTTGTTCAGGAAGTGTTGCTGCATCACGGGCGCCGCGCTTCTCATCGATATGCCTTTCCTATCCCCTTTTGAGACAGGTTAGCGGCAGAGATTTAACAGACGGTTTGATCTTGAACGCGCCATGAAAAAACCCGCCCGATTTTACGGGCGGGTCGATTGGAAAGGGCCGTTCGGGCTCAGCGGCGGTAGCTGCGACCTTCGGCATCGAAGAGATGCAGCTTGGCCTTGTCGGCGGTGAAGCGCACCCTGTCACCGCGATGGACGGGCAGGATGCCCGGGATCTTGGCGATGATCGGCTCCTTGTCGACAAGGCCTTCGATGTAGAGCAGCGTCACTTCGCCGAGCGCCTCGACAATCGAGACCGTACCCTCGAACAGGAAGTCGTCGCCGGTGGTGGTTTGCAGGTCTTCCGGACGCACGCCGAAGCTTGCCGCCTTGCCGTTCTGCGACGCGTCTGTCGGGATATCGAGCGTCACGCTCTTGCCGCCGGTCAGCTTCACCGTCGTCTGCGCACCGGTCGCCGTCACGGTCGACGGGATGATGTTCATCGCCGGCGAGCCGATAAAGCGTGCAACGAAGAGATTGGCCGGGCGCTCATAAAGCTCGAGCGGCGCCCCCACCTGCTCGATATGGCCCAAGGACAGCACAACGATGCGGTCGGCAAGCGTCATTGCCTCGACCTGGTCGTGAGTGACGTAGATCATCGTCGTATCCGACATCCGCTCGCTGAGCTTGGCGATCTCGATGCGGGTCGCGACGCGCAGCGCCGCATCGAGGTTCGATAGCGGCTCGTCGAACAGGAAGACCTTGGGGTTGCGGCAAATCGCACGGCCGATGGCGACGCGCTGGCGCTGGCCACCGGACAGTGCCTTCGGCAGACGGTCGAGATACTTGGTGAGTTGCAGGATCTCGGCGGCGTTGCGCACGCGACGATCGATCTCCTCCTTTGACTCCTTGGCGATCCGCATGCCGAAGGCCATGTTGTCGAAGACCGTCATATGCGGATAGAGCGCATAGGACTGGAACACCATGGCGATGCCGCGCTTCGACGGCGGCACGCTGTTGACCCGCTCGCCGTCGATGAACATGTCGCCGCCGGTGATCTCTTCGAGGCCGGCGATCATGCGCAAAAGCGTCGATTTTCCGCAGCCGGATGGGCCGACGAAGACGATGAACTCGCCCTGCTTGATGTCGAGATTGATGCCATGGATGACATCGACCGCGCCGTAGGACTTGCGGATATCTTTAAGCAGCAGACCCGTCATTGCACCCTCCCCTTCGGTTCTTCCCGTCAGTTCTTGCTTTCATTTTGGTTCGGCCGGCCTTCACACCAGCCGGGCGAAATATGCGCCCCAGGCCGGCAGATTGACCGTTCCATCCTTCACCTCCGCCGTAAAGCCGTGGCCTGCAAGCGCGGCCACCGGTTCGTTCGGAAGCGTGGCCGTTGCCCGCGTGCTGCTCATGTTGAACAGGCAGAACAGCTTTTCATTGCCGTGGCTGCGCACGAAGGCGAGCACCTGCCCTTCCGTGCTCTGGAACTCGATATCGCCCTTGGCGAAGGCCGGATGCGCCTTGCGGAAATGCAGGAAGCGACGGTAGTGCTCGAGCACGGACGCCTGATCTCTCTGCTGCGCCGATACGGCGCGAGCGAGATGCTCTGCCGGCACCGGCAGCCAGGGCTTGGCGCTGCCGAAGCCGCCATTGACCGCGGAGCCGTCCCAGACCATCGGCGTGCGGCAGCCGTCGCGACCCTTGAAGTCGGGCCAGAACTGGATGCCATAGGGATCCTTCAGGTCCTCATAGGCAAGCTCGGCCTCCGACAGCGCCAGTTCTTCGCCCTGGTAGATGCAGACCGAGCCGCGCAGCGACATCAACAGGCTCGCGAGCAATTTCGCATGGGCATCACGATCGGTGACGCCAGCGCCCCAGCGGCTGACATGGCGCACGACATCATGGTTGGAAAAGGCCCAGCAGGCCCAGCCCTCGGGTGCTGCCTTCTGGAAGTTCCTGAGAACCTCGGCGACGGTCGCCGGTGTCGGCGGTTCCGGGGCCAGGAACTCGAAGGCGTAGCACATCTGCATCTTGTCGCCGCCGGAGGTGTATTCGCCGGCGATCTCCAGACCACGCTGGCTGTCGCCGACTTCGCCGACGGCGGCGATCGCCGGGAACTCGTCCATGACGGCGCGGAAGCGCTTCAAGAATTCCAGGTTCTCGGGCTGGTTCTTGTCATAGAGATGTTCCTGGTAGTTGTAGGGGTTCACCGCCGGCGCGGTCTGGGCGTTGCGACGCTCCGGCGCCAGCGCCGGATTGTCACGCAGTTGCTTGTCGTGGAAGTAGAAGTTGATGGTGTCGAGGCGGAAGCCGTCGACGCCGCGCTCCAGCCAGAAGCGCTCGACGCCGAGCAACGCATCCTGAACCTCCGGATTGTGCAGGTTGAGGTCCGGCTGCGAGGTCAGGAAGTTGTGCAGGTAATACTGCAGGCGCGTCGGATCCCAGGCCCAGGCCGAGCCGCCGAAGATCGACAGCCAGTTGTTGGGCGGGGTGCCATCGGGCTTGGAGTCAGCCCAGACGTACCAATCGGCCTTGGCGTTCGCACGGCTCGAACGGCTTTCGACGAACCAGGGGTGCTGGTCCGACGTATGCGACAGAACGAGGTCGATCATCACGCGGATGCCGAGGCGATGCGCCTCTGATATCACCGCGTCGAAATCGGCGAGGCTGCCGAAGATCTGGTCGACATCGGTGTAGTTGGACACGTCATAACCGAAGTCCTTCATCGGCGAGGTGAAGAACGGCGAAATCCAGATCGCGTCGGCGCCGAGGGCGGCGATATGCGGCAACCTGGCAACGATGCCCTTGAGGTCGCCGATACCGTCGCCATTGGAGTCCTGGTAGGAGCGCGGATAGATCTGGTAGATCACCGCGCCACGCCACCAGTCCCGATCGGGCTGCATCGTGGATTTGCTCATTTCGGTCATGCTCATGTTCGTAAACAGTCCTTGGTTGTCAGCCGCCCTTGACCGACCCGGCCAGCAGACCGCGCACGAGATAGCGCTGCAGGCTGAAGAAGACGATCAACGGTACAATGATGGTGATGAAGGCGGAGGCCGTGAGGATCTCCCAGTTGCCGCCGCGTGAGCCGAGCAGGTTGACCAGTCGTCCGGTCAGAACCAGTTCGTCGGGCCCAGCGCCCAGGAACACGATCGCCACAAGAAGATCGTTCCAGGTCCACAGGAACTGGAAGATCGCGAAGGAGGCGAGCGCGGGGAAGGACAACGGCAGGATGATCTTGACGAAGATATCGAAGTCGCTGGCGCCGTCGACGCGGGCGGATTCCATGATCTCGCGCGGCAGGCCGGCCATGTAATTGCGCAAGAGATAGATCGCCAGCGGCAGGCCGAAACCGGTATGCGCCAGCCAGATGCCGACATAGGTCTTGGCCGGCACGCCCAGGATCGTGCCGACGCCGTTATAGAGCTTCAAGAGCGGGATCAGCGACATCTGCAGTGGCACGACGAGAAGGCCGACGACGACGGCAATCAGGATTGCACGGCCGGGGAAAGGCATCCAGGCAAGCGCATAGGCGGCAAAGGCCGCGATCATGATCGGGATGATCGTCGCCGGCACGGCGACCGTCAGCGAGTTGATGAAGGATCGGCCGATGTTCTCGGCACCGAGCACCTCGGCATAGTTGTCGAAGGTGAAACGCGGCGGCGACGAGGCCGTCACGAAGACGCGCTGGCCGCGCGACCCTTCCATCTTCTTGTCGGAAACGATCTCGAAATTGCCGTCCGTCTGGACGGTCAGCTTTTCGCCGTCGTTGAGTTCGGCGGTTTCGCCGGCCTTAAACGCCGTCGGCTCACGGCTGTTGAACCCGAAGGCGGAAATCTGCCCCGCCTGCCCTTCGAGCAGGTTGCCGGAGATCACGAACTTGCCGTCGCGCTCCACCTGGCTCTCGGGGCCGGGCGCCCGGACGACGATGTTCTGAGACGAAGTCGAAAGCGCGGTCCACCAGCCCGATACGGCCAGCTGGTCCTTGTCGCGCAGCGACGAGATCAACAGGCCCGCCGTCGGCAGCGTCCAGAGCGCGACCAGCAAGAGGACGGAAAGGTGGACGACCCACATAAGGGGTGAGCGTGTCGCTGGCGTCATCTCAGTGCCCCTTCATTTCCTTGGCCGCATTGCGGATGTTCCAGACCATGATCGGAATGACGAGGACCATGATGACGACGGCGATCGCCGCACCTCGTCCGAAGTCGCCGCCGCCGCGGAACATCCAGTCGAACATGAGGTTGGCAAGCACCTGGCTCTGCCATTGGCCGTTGGTCATGGCGAGAACGATGTCGAAGACCTTCAGCACGAGGATGGTGATCGTCGTCCAGACGACGGCGATCGTGCCCCAGATCTGCGGCACCATGATCTTGAAGAAGATCTGCCAGCCATTGGCGCCGTCGATGACGGCGGCTTCGATCGTTTCCTCGGAAATGCCGCGAAGGGCAGCGGAGAGAATGACCATGGCGAAACCCGTCTGGATCCAGACAAGGATCGCCATCAGGAAGAAATTGTTCCAGAAGGGCAGCGTGATCCAGGCCTGCGGGTCACCGCCAAAGGCGACGACAATCGCGTTCAAAAGGCCGATCTGTTCTGCGCCCTCGGGCCGAAAATCATAGATGAACTTCCAGATGACGGCGGCGCCGACGAACGAGATCGCCATTGGCATGAAGATCAGGGTCTTGGCGATATTGCCCCACCAGATGCGGTCGGTGAGTGCGGCAATGATCAGGCCGAAGAAGGTTGCCAGCGCCGGAACGACCAGCAGCCAGAGAAAGTTGTTGTAGATCGACTGGCGGAACTCGCCGTCATTGACCATCCAGACATAATTGCTGAAGCCGACGAAGTTCTGGCCCGCACGATCATGGACGCTGTACCAGAGCGACATGAAGACCGGATAGATAAGGTACACTGTCAGCGCCAGGAGCGCCGGCCCCAGGAACAGCCACGGACGGATGGCGTTGGTGATACGCAGGTTTCTGGAGGCAACGGCACCTGATTTTCCCTTCGACGGGAAGATCTGGTCGAGAATGAAACTGGTTCCCCAGAAGTAGGCGGCACATCCGATGACCCCGCCCAACATGAACCCTGCAGCCTTCAAAAGCTGAAACAACATGACATGTCCCTCCCCCTCGGTGCACGCTCGCGTGCAGGGCTGGCGATTGCCGCCGTTCTCATTGGGGCGCGCCGCTTCTCATCGTTGAGAGCAAAAAACGAACGGAAAGCCGCGTACACGTTTCCTCGTCCCGCTGTGGCAGCGAACCCGGGTCGACAGCGGGCGGCAGTTCTGCCGCCCGCTGTCGTTGTTACTTGATGGCGTCCCAGGCCTTCTGCACGCCGTCGGCGACGTCGGCCGACGACTTGCCGCCGACGAAATCGACCATGCCGGTCCAGAAAGCGCCTGCGCCGATCTTGCCCGGCATCAGGTCGGAACCGTCGAAGCGGAAGGTCGTCGCGTTCAGGAGAATCTCGCCCTGCTTCTTCAGCGGCGGGTTGCCGTAAGTGTCGACGTTGACGCTCTTGTAGGGTGTCAGGAAGCTCGTCTGCGCCATCCAGACCTCATGGGCGATCGGAGTCTTCAGGAATTCGATGAAGGCGCGCGCGGCCGGCGAATCCTTGGTGATCATCGCCAGCGTGCCGGCGCCGAGCACCGGATTGCCGAGGTCCTTCTTGCTTTCATAGGGCGGCATGTAGAAGAAGTCGGCGTCCTCGCCGATCACCGTTCCTTCCGGGAAGAACGACGGAATGAACGATGCCTGGTGGTGCAGGTAGCACTTCGGCGGCGAGGCAAAGAGGCCCTTCGGGCTGTCACGGAAGTCGGTCGAGGCAACGGCCGCTGCACCGCCATCGACGAACTTGTCGTTCTTGGCGAACCAGCCGAACTCGTCGATCGCCCCGACGACGGCGGGATCGGTGAACGGAATCTCGTTCTTGACCCACTTGTCGTAGACATCGGCCGGCTGGGTGCGCAGCATCATGTCTTCTACCCAGTCGGTGGCCGGCCAGCCGGTAGCGCCGCCCGAGCCGAGACCGATGCACCAGGGCTTACCGCCGTCAGCAGCAATCTTCTCGGTCAGCGCCTTCAGCTCTTCCATGGTCTTCGGCACTTCGTAGCCGGCGTCCTCGAAGTTTTCGGGCGAGTACCAGACGAGCGACTTCACGTCGATCTTGTAGGGGAAGGCATAAAGTGCGGCGTTGCCGTCCTTGCCCTTGTAGGTCGAGAGGTCGACCCAAGACTGTCCGGCGGCGTAGTTGTCGAGCAGCCACTTCTGGGTGTCGTCGCCGAGCGGCGTCAGGTAGCCCTTGGAGGCGAGGTCGCCGATCAGACCCGGCTGCGGGAGGATCGAGATTTCGGAGGGGCTGCCGGCCTGGGTGTCGATGACGATCTGCTGTTCGTAGTTTTCAGACGACGAGTACTTGATCTCGGCGCCCGTCGCCTCGGTGAAGTAGGCATAGACGCTCTTGAACAGCGCCTCGTCCTCGCCGCGCCAGGGACCGAAGATCGTCAGCGTCTGGCCCTTGAGGTCGTGGCCCTTCTTGAACTCCTCGAAGCTCGCCCAGTTGAACTTCGTGTCCTCACCCGGCTTGAACTTGAGGTCCGCGGCACCGGCGCTACCCGCAAACAGGGCAAAGGCTGCCACGCCCAACAGCAATGATCTCTTCACGTCCTTCTCCTCCCAAGATGAACCCGGATCCCGCCGGGCAGAACCACAATGCGCGAAAAATTCAAAGCGCTTTGAGTTCGCTAACAAACCATTGCGACACGCGCGGAGTCAAGAGATTTCCCTTCACTGTCCTCCGTGCGACGAAATTGTGCTTTGCGGTAACGTTTTGCACCGCGCAATGGTTGAATTCTGCTTTGTTGCTCGAAAAACGGATGCTACACAAACCGGAGGGCGCTGGGACCAAACACCAAAAATCATACGGATATCCAAAGCGCTTTGAGAGGAATCCTGGCCATGGCGGTCAATCTCAAGCAATTGGCGGAACTGCTCGGCCTGTCGCAAACGACAGTCAGCCGGGCGCTCAACGGCTATCCGGAGGTCAATGCCGAGACCCGCCAGCGCGTGTTGCAGGCCGTGCGCGAAACCGGCTACCGGCCGAACCGGGCCGCCCAACGGCTGGCCACAGGCAGGGCCTACTCCATCGGCATGGTCATGCCGATTGCGCCCGGCATCGATTCCGACGTGCATTTCGGCGAGTTCCTGGCAGGCCTTGCGGAAGAAGCGGTCAAGCACGACTTCCACTTCGTGCTCAATCCGAGCGCACCGGAGGATGAGGAGGTGACCTTCCGGCGCTTGGCAGCGAGCGGCAATGTCGACGCGCTCTTCCTCGCCTATATGCGCGCCAACGATCCGCGCATCGCAATGCTGAAATCGCTGTCGATCCCCTTTGTCGTGCATGGCCGTTCGATCGGCGAAAGCCGCGACTACCCCTTCCTCGACATCGACAACACCAGCGCCTTCTATGATGCGGCGCGGCTTCTCATCCAACTCGGGCACCAGCGGATCGCGCTGATCAATGGGCCGGAATACTTAAGTTTTTCCATCCGCCGCAAGAAGGGAATGCTCAGGGCGCTTGCCGAACACGGCCTCACCCTCGACGAGGCCCTGGTCGAGCATTCGCTGATGACCGATGAACACGGCTATCGCAGCATGCAGCGTTTCCTGCAGCATGCGCAGCCTCCGACCGCGGTGCTCTGCTCCAGTACGGTGCTGGCGCTGGGCGCGGTGCGAGCGATCAATCAGGCGGGCCTGAAGATCGGCGATGATATCTCGCTGATCGCCCATGACGACGTGCTGCCGATGCTGAAGCCCGAGAATTTCAGCGTACCGCTGACCACGACGCGCTCGTCGCTCAGGGCAGCCGGTACCCGCATTGCCACGCGGCTGATCGGCGGCATCCTGAAACGCGGCGATTATCCTGAGCAGGAGCTCTGGCGCGCCGAACTCATCGTGCGCGCGTCAACCGGGCCTGCCCCGCAAAAATGAAAACGCGCCGCGATAGCGGCGCGCTCCATCATTTCATCTGAAGTGGGGTCAGAAGCGCGGCGGCTTGCGGCCTGCTTTGCGGTAGGCGGCAATAACGGTATTGGCCATCAGCATGGCAATGGTCATCGGACCGACGCCGCCGGGAACCGGCGTGATGACGCTGGCGACCTTGGCAGCTTCAGCGAAGGCGACGTCGCCGACGAGCTTCGACTTGCCCTCGCCCTTTTCCGGTGCCGGAACCCGGTTGATACCGACATCGATCACCGTCGCGCCAGGCTTGACCCAATCGGCCTTGACCATCTCCGGGCGGCCGACTGCGGCAACGAGAATATCGGCGTTGCGGCAGACGGCAGCCAAATCCTTGGTGCGCGAATGCGCCGTCGTCACGGTCGCGTTCGCAGCAAGAAGCAACGCCGACATCGGCTTGCCGAAGAGGTTCGAGCGCCCGATCACGACGGCGTTCAGCCCCGAAAGGTCATCGCCATGGGTCTGGCGCACGAACACCATGGCGCCGGCCGGCGTGCAGGAGACAAGGCCGCCTTCGAGATCGCCGGTCGCCAGCTTGCCGGCATTGACCACATGCAGGCCATCAACATCTTTTTCCGGCAGGATCGACTGGATGATCGGCTCGGAATTCAGATGCTTCGGCAGCGGCAGCTGCACGAGGATGCCGTGGACCGACGGATCGGCGTTGAGCTCTGCCACGAGCGCCGCCAGCTCTTCCTGGGTCGTTTGCTCCGGCAGGGTGTGCTGGACCGACAGGAAGCCGCATTCCTTGGCCATCTTGCTCTTGGAAGAAACATAGGCATGGCTTGCCGGGTCGTCGCCGACGATGACGACGGCGAGACCCGCACGAACACCGGCGTCCACCTCAAGCGTCCGCGTCGCAGACTTGACCGCCTCAATGACCGAAGCGGCGACCTGCTTGCCATCAATCACAGTCGTCACGGTGTTCCTCCTGGCTTCCTGTTCACGCGGCACACTCTAGTTCGCCCGGGGAAAGGCGATGGCCTTAAAGCGCCCTATGCTGTCCCAAACGCATAAATGCAAGAGGCAGCCGCAACCACATGGCTGTTTCGGATAAATGTGCGGCATTTCCTCTCAAGGCTGAGAGGGAATGGTTGCCGCTGCAATCTTGGGTGAAGACGGTCGCAAGGCAACCGGCAAGGGGCTACCGATGCGCCAGCCTCTGGCGGGAGTAATGCTCGACGCGGGACCTCAGCGCCCGAAGATCTTCCTGGACCTTTGCAACGCCGGCGTCGTCTTCTTCCACAAGGCTGAGGCTCGGCTGATGCGCAGAAGGGCCGGCGGTTTCGCCGCGACGGGCGGCCGCGTAGGCGGCCGTCAATGATTGAGCATGATGCGCGGCAGGGCTGAATTGCGGCGGCAGATCGGGCATTTCCGGCCTCGTTTCGGCCTGCTGTCGCGCCCGCGGCAAGGGCTCGGGGTCACCATCCGGCTCCGGCGGCTCCGGATCGCGGTTGTCCTCTATCTTTGAGCCAGCAGTGGAAAACAACCCGCGCAGGCTGCGATAGATGCCGAGCAGGACACCAAGACCAAAACCAGCGAAGAAACCGGCCATGGTGGCGGCGATGACGATGATCTTGCGGGAAGGCCCCTTGGCCTGCAGCGGCGGCTCCGCCTGCGAGATCACCCGGATGTTCTTGGTCGTCAGCTTTTCCTCTTCACGCGTTTCGCCGGCGCGCTTCAGGAAGGACTCGTAGATCGAGCGGGTTGCCGCCGCCTTGCGCTGCAGTTCGCGCAGCTCGACGAACTCGGCCGACGAGTCGATCTGCCGGGCCTTCTGCACCGCGAGCTGCTGCACGAGATCCTGCTCGGTCCTCTGCGCACGGTCGAGTTCAGTGCCGGCCGCAGCCGCAATGCGGCGCAATTCGTTGGCAATCTCGGAGCGCGATGCCTCGAGCGCCTGCTGGGCGGCGATGCGCTGCGGGTGCCGTGGGCCGAGGCTTGCGTCGAGCGCACTCAGCTGCGCCTTGGTCGCCGCGAATTGCTTGCGCAGCTCGGTCAGTGCCAGCGAGCTGACTTCTTCGGGATAGGCACCAGTCAGGACATCGTTCAGATGCACCTTGCCGGAAGCCTCGGCCTTGGCCTTGGCCTCGGCGATGCGGTTGCGTGCAGCAGCCACCTGGTCGCTCAGGCTCAAGAGTTGTTTGTCGGCAATCAGTTCGCCGCCGGCGCCGACGATGTCGTTGTTGGCCTTATAGTCTTCAACGGCCTTTTCCGCCGCATCGAGCTCCGATTTCAGCTCCTTGATCCGGGCATCCAGCGCCACCGTCGTTTTCTGGAAGAAGCCGGACTGCGCCGCCGTTTCCTCGCCGAGGAAGGTTTCGACAAGGCGATTGGCGATCAACGCCGATTTCTCGGGGTCGCGGGTCTGGGTCTCGACCGTGACGATGAAGGTCTTCGGATCGCGCCAGACATGGATGGCCTCGCCCAGCTTCTTCAGCACACGGGCGGATGCATCGCCGCTCGCGGACGCCTTGCCGGAAAACTCCGCATCGCTCGCCAGATCGAGATCGGTTGCGACCTTTTCCATGACCGTGCGTGAGCGCAGCACCTCAAGCTGACTGTCGACCAGCGCAAGGATGCCCTCGGTTGCCAGCGATTGCTTCGACAAATCGGAATCCGTCAGCCGAACCTCGCGCGGATCGACATAGAGCTTGGCCTCGGACACGTAGATGCTGGGCGTCGACAGCGCCAGCAGGATGCCGCCGACGGCGCCGAGCACGGTGGTGGCGATGATGATCTTGCGCACCTGCCAGACGGCGCGCAGCACGGTCTTGATGTCGATGAGCGGCCTGTCGCCTGCAGCGGCGCCGGCGGTTTCGGCCGCACTACCGGGCTGACCGTCGGCCAGCCAGCGCCCGAGCTTGTCGCGCATGCCGGTCAAACCATAGGTCGATCGCTTGGCGGTCGTTGAGCGGGCAGTCGTCGCCTTGCTTTCAGGGGCGGACTGGGCGGCACTTGGTCGCTTGCCAGGTCGCGCGGCCGCACCGTCGGCATCAGACAAATGATTGAGCAGCGAGACGCCCTCGCCGGAATCCGCCACAGCTCGCGATTTCTGCGCACGCGCAGGACCACGCGTGTCCTCGGCTACGAAATCGAGCAACGATGCACGCGGAACCGGGCGTTTCTCGTCGTCGATGTTGAACATGACTGATCCCGCGGGCTGCCGAGACGGCGAATTCCGAATAGTGAAGTCAACCTAAGGAAACATGGGAAACAAATGGTTAATTTTCATGGGATTGCGAGCTCATGACCACCGATCTCACGCCTTATTAAGCTTTCCCGCCTATGAGGGAGAACAGGAGAGCAATTCCGACCGCCTGCGCAGCGCGCACGCCTTCGGTACTGCACAAAAACAAGGAGATAGAGCGTTTCCATCGGCGTCGACGGGAGACGCGCTATTGGAACGTCGGCCGTGCTTCATCGCATCAAAGCGCTTTATCTCCGCCACAGGGCGCTGATCCACGCCTACCTCTCCATGACCGGAGGCTCGGCAGGGCGGTTGGTGCTGTCGCTTGTCTATTTCATCGCCGTCGCCAATACGCTTGCCATCGCCGATTTCGGCCTGTTCGCGACCGCGTCGGCGGCCGGCATCATGATCTCGCGGGTGCTCGCCTTCGGCTTCATGTCGCCGCTATACCGCGTCGCGACCGTAAAGCCGCTGCTGGTGGGCACCTACAGCGCCGGCTTCCTGGTCGGCGCAGTGCTGTCGCTGCCGCTGATCGCGATCATCTCGGCCATCACCTTCGCCACGCTCTTTTCCCGAGACATGACGGCAAGCGTCTTTTCCGCCTTCATGCTGGCCGAGATCATCTGCTGGCGCGGGCTGGAAACCGCCGTCATCGTCTTGAACGGCCTCGGCCGCTTTGGGCGCGGCGCCCTGCTTGTGGTGATCGGTACGGCGGTCCGCACCGGTGCAGCGCTGCTTTTCGCCCTGCTGCCGGGAAAGACACTGGAGGTCTGGTCCTATTTCTACCTGATCGCCAATGCCGTGAGCCTGCTCGTGGCGCTCTTGTGGTTCTACCCGCGCGTTCGCCTGCGCTGGCAGCCCCGGCTCTATTTCCGGCGCTGGGCGGATTCGGTATCCGTCGCCGGCGCCGAGGTGCTCTTCTACGTCCAGTCGGAATTCGACAAGATCGCGGTGCTTGCCATCGGCGGGCCGGCAGTCTCCGGCCTCTACGCCATCCTGATGCGCCTTGCCGATCTGACGGCGCTGCCGGTGCGATCGTTCAATACCCTGCTCGTCCAGCGCATCATGCGCACACCCGAGGCGATCGCCCGCTGGCGTGTGCGGCTGTCGATCGAACTGCTGGTGGCACTTGCCTCGCTCGCCGCGATCGCCGCCATGGCGACCTATCTCTGGATCTTCCCCAACGGCCTTGGGCGCAATGTCTCGGCCGCCGCGCCGATCGTGGCGATCATCCTTCTCGTCCCATCCTTCCGCAACCTGATCGAATACCACTCCGAGTTGCTCTATGCGACCGGACGGACGATGCGGCGCATGCTCAACCTCCTGATCGCCGGCGTCGTCAAGGTGGCATTGCTGGTGTTGCTACTCAGAACGACAACCGATGTCGCCGAGTGGGCGCCATCGCTCAACGCGATCTTCCTCGCCCTCTATATCCTGTCCTTCGCGCTGACCTACACGGCGCTGCGGAAGCCGACTGAGCGGGTCATCTGACGCCGGTCGCGCCTGATCGTTTACGCCGCGAGTTCGAGTACCGCACGACGGATGTCGTCAAGGTCATGCCCAACGAAGGACTGCACGCCGATGCCGATCTGGTGCGGCGCCATGTCCTTGAGAAAGTCGCGCAGGCCGGAAAGGTCCTGCCGGTAGCTGTCCTCGAACCAGAGCACATGGCAAAGGGCTGCATCGGAGGGCACGTGCCCTTCGCCGCCCAGGACCTCGTCGACGAAGCGGCCGTAGATCGTGCATTCGGAAAAGGCACGCGTCCGCGTGACCGCGCGCACCCAGTTGCGGCCATGCAGTGCCTCGATGTGGTCGAGCAGCTTCCTGCAGGTGTCGCTCCGCCATCCGATCAGGGTGTTGATGTAGTCATTGGCGGGCAGCCGGTAGGGACCGATGCCCAGAAGGCGGTCGGAATGGGCGAGCCATTCCAGGTGGTTGGAACGCATCTGCGCGTTGATCGCCCCATCCTTGCGGTAGAGCGTCAGCCGACCGTCGTGCCAGAGACTGGCCGGATCGAAGGAGCGCAGGAAGACAACGTCGGAATCCACCGCAAACATCGCCGCCTCGTCGATATGACGCGCCAGCGCCAGGCGGCGAAGCTGCTGCGCATGCCAGCCGCGCAGCGGCAGGCCAAAGGGGCTGAGCCACACTTTCCGGCGCGTGGCCGAGAGAGGATCGGTGACGGGATGAAGCCACCAGGGCAGAAGATCGCCTTCGCTGATCACCTGACGCCTCGTGCCTTCCAGTTGGCGGAAGTGTGCGACGTCGAAGTCGGCCACCAGCAAATAGTGCTTCCAGTCGCCTTCAAGCTTGCGGTCCATGCTTTCGCACATGAGCCGGCAGCGCTCGAAATCATTGGCATAGGAGGCTGTGACAATCGCGGTGCGCATGGTCTGACCGTTCACGATGTTCCCGTTCGCAGGCTGGCATCGGCGACATTTTCCCGCGCCCGTCCCGATAGCTTGTGCCAGAGGACGTGGAGGAGGAAAAGCGGATTTCCAAGGACGTAGCGCCGCCACATGCGCCGCGGTTCCATCGCCAGGCGGAAGAACCACTCCAGCCGCAGCCGGCGCAGGAACTTCGGCGCCCGCGGAAACTCTTCCGCCACGAAATCGAACAGCGCGCCAACGGTGATCACCAGCTTCGCATCTTGCGGGCCGACATGTGCATCGACCCATTTTTCCTGCCCCGGACTGCCCATGGCGACGAGCAGGATGTCGGCTTTCAGCGCGCGCACCTCGGCGAGGATCTCGGCAGATTTTGCACGATCGAAGAAACCATCGGAAACCGGCAGGAACACGTGCCAGGGCGCGTGCTTGCGAAAATTCTCGGCCGCGTGTGCGAGCACCCGCGGCCGAGCGCCGATCATGGCAATACGCAGCGGCCTGTCCACATAGGTCAGCAGCGCCGGAACGAAATCGGTGCCGTTCAGATTGGCGGGAAACATTCGCCCGTAAAAGAGGTAGGACGCGATGTCGACGCCGTGACCGTCAGGAAAGACGACCTGTCGGGTGAGTACCTCGCGATAGGCTGCGTCCTTCATCATGAGGTTGGCGTTGTTGGCATTCAGGAAGGCAAGCGACGTTTGCCCGGCAGATCGCGACAGCGCGTCTGATGCAAAGGCGAAGGCATTCGCCCAGCCGAAATCGGCCACCGGCATGCCGAGGATCAGACGTTTAGAAGGCACGGCATTCGAACCGGCGGCAGCCTTTGTCACGACCGTCCCCCGTCATGGATCTTCAGCGCGGGCGGAACGGATGGCTCTTCCCCCTGTTGGCCGTTGGGGTCGCTTGCGGTCAGGCCCACCAACACGTTGCGCATCACGCGCATCAGCCTCGCCTTCTGGGCCCGATGAAAGATCGCGCCATCACGGCGCTGCCGGTCACCCGCGCGCACCCTTGCGACCTTTTCGACCAAGAGACGCGCGAACTCTGCCGGACCGTCAGCCGTCGCGCAATTGTCGGGCACTGCCTCTATGCCGCGCAACGAGGCCTGTGTTGCCACGCAGGGCATGCCGAGTTCGAAGGTCTCGATGCTTTTCAGCTGCACGCCGGTGCCGCCACGGCTGACAAGCGGCACGACGGCGCTGCCGGTGACAAACGCGCGCGCATCCGGCACCCGCCCGACAAAGCGGACCCCGGGATGGGCAACCGTCGGCGTCCCGTCCATCTGGCCGGCAATCGCAACCGACATGTGCTCCGGCAGATGCGGCACGACTTCGCCCAAGAACCAGTCGAGCCCGAGCCTGTTCGGCCGCCAGCTCCAGGTGCCGATCAGGCCCAAATCCTGTTGAAGCTCCTGATGATGTTGATCCACCGGCGCTGGCGCATCCCACCCCGTCACCAGCGGCAGGACGAAGGCCCGGTCGCTGACGGCGCGACCGAAGCCGAAACGATCGGCTTCCGAAAAGGTCCAGACACCGACGGCATTCTGCGCGAGCTGCTGTTCGTAGTGCTCGAGATATTGCGCCTCGCGCCGGAACAGGAAGCGCTCGACCGCGCCCGTCGCGCGTTCGGCATTTTCGAAGGCGGAATCAGCTTCGACATTGTGGGCGACATAGATCGACGGGAAGGGCCGAAAGACCTGGGCAAAGGCTGCAGGCAACTGCACGGAGTTCAGCACCAGGCCATCGAACGGCGCCAGGCCGTCGAGGATCGACTGGATGCGGCTTGCCGAAACCGCCAGCATCTTTCCTGAAGACACCGAGGTGCGGTTGAGAAAGGCCGTGGCAAGCCAACCGACCTTCCGCAGCTTGCCGACCTTGGCATTGGTCACCTCGAGTTCACCCAACAGGTGCATCTCGCAATCCGGCGCCGGGGTGTGTCCCGGCTGCAAGAAACCGATGATGCTGACCCTGTGACCGAGTGCACGCAGACCGTCGAGTACAGCCCGATTGGCGATATCGAAACCGGATGCCGGATTGGCGACGGGAACGAGCGAAGAAACCAGAATCAGGTGCATTTTGCCACGCATCATGAATGGAACCGGGCCATTCATTAGCAGTATGAGGTGAAAGAGCACTTAAAGCCCCCTTTCAAAATTCGCCCTGCGGGTTCAGCATCTGTTTAGGAAGATTTGTTGTATTGCTTGGCAATTTTGCTTTTACGGGTTTCGCCATGACGTCGACCGGCCACGACATTTCCGTCTATTTCCGAACAGAACTGGAAGATGCCGGCGACATCGAACTCGTCGTCGTGCTGCCGACGTTCCGTCGGCCCGAGCACGTCATCAAGACGCTGAAAACCATTGTATCGCAAAGGCCTGACGTCTCTTTCGCGACCGTCGTCGTGGAGAACGACGACGAGGGTCTTGCGGGCGCTGCGGCGGCCAAAGACTTCTTCCTCGGCCATCCGTCGGATTCGATCGTCATCGTCGCGCACCGGCGCGGGAACTGCCACGCCTACAACGCCGGCTGGTCGACCGCGCTTGAAACCTACCCCAATCTCAAGGCGATCGCGATCATCGACGACGACGAGGTGGCGGCACCCGAATGGCTCGATTGCCTCATCACGGTACAGGAAACGACCTGCACAGACATGGTCGGCGGGCCGCAACTGCCGGTGTTCGAGGGAGACGGTGGGCAGAAATGGAAGCGCCACCCGGTCTTTACGCCCCATTACGACACGACCGGTCCGGTGCCCATCCTCTATTCCTCCGGCAATGTCCTCATTACCCGGGCGGTGCTCGACGCCATGCCGCGACCGTTTCTGGATCCGGCATTCAATTTCATCGGCGGAGGCGACGCCGACTTCTACAGCCGCTGCAAGGAGAAGGGCTTTTCCTTTGCCTGGGCGACGGACGCCTGGGTCGCCGAAACGGTCCCTGCGCGCCGGACGAGCACACCCTGGATCCGTGCTCGCAGCCTCAGGAACGGTGCGATCTCGACGATGCTCGAGCATCGACGCGACCCGAGCCTCAGCGGGCGGTTGAAAACCTTCGGAAAATCCCTGGCGCTGCTTGGCGCCTCCATCCCGCGCGGCATCGAACTGTGGAGCAAGAGCGGGCTTGCGTCCGCCGGGCTCTACCACTTCTACGTGGCGATCGGGCGGCTAATGGCGGAATTCGGTCTCGTCAACGAACAGTACCGCAATCCGGAAAAGAACTGAGAGCGGCACGCCGCCATCCGGTTGGAGCGAAGGCGCCCTCGCCCCACAGTTATCAATGTGTACTGGTTGCCTGTACGGCACCTTCCGGCAACTTGTCGTCGGCGACATGGCCGTTCTTGTCGACGATCGGAACCGGCTTCTGACGCGGCACGTTCTGGCTGTTGGCGACACGCTTGACGTCGTCCTTGGTGAGATATTCGAGCTGCTCGACCAGCACTTCGGTAATCACCTCTTCGCCAATCTTCTTGTTGAGGCCATCCTTCACCGTGGTCTTGAAGGTCGGCAGATCGAAGTTGCCGGTGTCGGCAACATCGATCAGTTTCGAACCGACAAGCAGATCGTAAAGCTCGTCGGTGACCACCTGCCGAAGCGGGGCGCGAAGATTGTTGATCCCCTCCTTGGTCGCGGAGAAGGAAAGCTTGGTGAGGAAGTAGCCCTGGACGGCGCCATCCTTGATCACCGGCACGGTGATCATCTCACCGGGAACATATTGTTCCGACGCGCGCCGAGCCGCCTCGCCATCGGCGGTGGCGGGCGCCGAGGCGCTTTGCATCGAATAATAGACCGATCCGAGCGTCACCGCGCAGACCCAGACCCCGGTGAGAATGAGCTTCAGCATCAGAAATCGCTATAGCGGAACTGCGCCTCGGAATAGATGCCGTCCGCGTCGGCATCCTGTGCGGCCGTCTTCAGAAGGTCGACCACGGAGCGGACGGCCTCCAGATGCGCTTCCACCTTCTGCGAATTGACTGCGAGCTTCTCGCGCAGGTGACGTGCATGCGAGGCGAAGGCGGGAGAATTGTCGCCCGGCAGCATGTCGCGATGCAGCATCGTCAATTCGTACAGGCAGCGGCTCTTGTGCGCATTCGACGTCTTGATGTCGAATTCCGGGTCGATGCCGATCCGGCTGTTCTCGTTGTCGAGGATCATTTCCAGGCGGCCGAGCACGTTCTGGATCCGGACGTCATTGGATGCCACAGCTTCCATGAATCAACTCCCAATTAAGCTTTGTTCTTGTCGTCTTCTGTCGTAAAGCCGGTCAGCGTCTTGCGCTCGTATTCCTGCACGAGGCTTGCGGCGAGGTTTCGGCTGTTGCCGTCAAGGGATGCCTGGACGCGATCGCCCGCATTTCCACCCGCCAACTGTTCGGCAATGCCGATGCCGCCGCTCTTGGAAATGACGTCGCCGATCTGTTCGGCCATCATGCTCTTCCAGATGTCGCCCGCCGTGCCCTTGCCGAAGACGTTCTCGCTTTCGGACGGCAGCATCGACTTCACGAAATTCTGCAGCACCATGGCCTCGAACTTGCGATAGGTCTCAGGGATCTTCTTCTGCTCGACGCGATTGTTGATGTCGCCGAGCCCGCTCGTTCCGTCCGGAGACGTATTGAGAACATTGACCGCAGCGGCAAAGCCGTTGCCATTTTCGGCAAGGCTCGTCGCCTTGAACGCGGCACGGTTGGCCTTCAGCCGTGCCTGGGCCTCCTGAACCTCGGTTGGATCAGCGGCGCGCACGACGTCCATCACCAGATCGCTGGGCGGAGAAATGGCCATGACGAATCCTCTTAAATCGAGCCTGCTTCGACGTTGCACAGCAACGCCGATGCCAAAAGGCGATAGTCGGGCCGGATCCGCTCCACCATCGGAGCAACCCCGGATGGCGTACTATCGCCCGTCAACCTTACCGGAAGCTGGCGCGTTTCCCGTAACGTGTTGATCGATCAGGTCGTAGATGGAGTTATCGGCCTCTTCGCGGTCTTCGGACTGCCGCGCGTCCTTCATGTTCTCCTCGAGCCGGTCGGCCTTTGCCCGTTCGCGCAGCATGCGCGCTTCGTGCGTCTGCTGGATGCCGAGCAACATCTGGTCCTTCTGCACGAGGCGACCGACCTGCGAGGAATAATGGCCGGAGAACATCCGGTGCATGGGGTGGGCCGAGCCCATGGCGTCGACGACGACATCGATCGTCTCGGCCAGGACCTCGCGCTGGCGCACCATGTCAACGAAATCAGCCTCCGCCATCTGCTCCAGGTGTCGCTGAACCGCAACCAGCCGCTTAAGCTTGTCCGAGCGCTTCTTCATGCCGTCATCCTCCCTGCATGACCGGCGCGAAACCGTCGCCGAACAGGCGCAGCATCGCGGCGATACCGAGGTAGAGCAGGAACATGCCGCCCATGATCAGATAGGGCTGCGAGATGAAGTAGATCGGTATCTGCGGCGCAAGCTTGTTGACCATGCCGATCGCGACGTTGAACAGCAGGCCGTAGATGAGGAAAGGGCTCGCGAGCCGCAACATGATCATGAAGGTCTGCGCGAGCGAATCCGTCAGCGTGATCAACACGCCCTGCGGATCAAAGGCGGTACCGATCGGCATGGCCTGATAGGACTGGACGATTGCCTCGATCATCACATGATGGAAATCGAGCATGAAGAGGACCATCAACCCCGCGAAGCTGATCAAGCTGGTCATCTGGTTTTCCGGCGTATCTTCAATCACGTCCGACGATGGCGGCGAAGCGAAACCGATCAACATGGTGATCGCCGTGCCGGCAAACTGCAGCCCGAGGACGTAATAACGGGCAACAAGGCCCATGACCGCGCCGACGGCCGTCTCGGCGGCGATCAGGTAGATGTAACTGTGCCCCTTGCCGGTGACCTCAGGATATATGTCCGTCCACATGATGGGCAGGATCGCCATGGAAATCGCCACGGCGATGAACAGGCGCACCTGCATCGGGATACGCGCACTCGAAAACCCGGGCATGATCATGATGCAACCGCCGATCCGGCAAAAGGCCGCAAACAGCGCCAGCACCGTGCCCTCCGGGTCGGTGATCATGAAATGGAGCCGATGATCTTGATCTCGAGGCCCTTGGCAAGCTCGACATGCGAGAGCACGGGCAAGGTGGCAAAGAGACGTTCGATGATCATGCGCACATATGAGCGAGATTCGGGCGAACTTACCAGCACGAAGGGCATACCGCGATCGAGATGTTCACGGATAACTTTGGTCGCCTGCTCGCTGAACTCTTCCAGATGCCGCGGATCGATGTCGAACTCGACGACTTCGCCTTTGGCGTCGCGCTTCAGCGCCTGGTGGAAGACCATGTCCCATTTGTTGCCAAGCCGCAGAACACGCAGGATACCGTTGTCGGCAAGGTCACCGCACAGCTGCTGCGACATGCGCACGCGCACATGCTCGACGATCTGCTCGGTCTTGCGCACATGCGGCGCAAGTTCAGCGACCGCTTCGAGGATCAGGTGCAGGTTGCGGATCGAGACGCGCTCGGCAAGCAGCAGCTTCAATACCGCCTGCAAGCCCGAATAGGACATGTGCGAGGTGCAGATTTCGTCGGCGAGCTTGCGGTATTCCGGATCCAGCCGCTCGATCAGCACCTTCACGTCCTTATAGGAAAGCAGGTGCGGCAGGTTGTTGCGGATGACTTCGCTCAAGTGCGTCAGCACCACCGAGACGTTGTCGATCGGGTGGAAGCCCTCGCGCTTCAGGTCTTCGGTGAAGGTCTCGAGGATCGAGACCGCCGGCATGCCGAAGGCGGGTTCGCGGATCTCGTCGCCCGGCACACTCGGCCGGCGGCCGCCGCCGGTCACCACCAGGACTTCACCGACGCGCACGGTGTTGGAGGCGATCGTCGTGCCGTGAATGCGGATATGATACGCCTTGTCGGGGATGCTGATATCGTCCGAAACCTTGATTTCCGGAATGACGAGGCCGTACTGGCCAGCAAATTTGCGGCGCATCTTGCCGACGCGGAACGCCAGTTCCTGGTGCGCACCCAGCAGTCTGGTCGAAACCTGCTTGCCGAGCAGAAGCTCGATCTCGGCGGTCTTCAGCACCGACTTGACCGAATCCTGCTCGCCTTCCTTGGTCTGCTGGACCTTGGCCGCTTCCTCAGCGCGTCGTGCTGCATTGGCCGCCTCGATCTGGCGCGGCACGAGCCAGCTCAGGAACGCCATGCCGCCGCCGAGAACGGCAAAGGGCAGGAACGGCAGGCCGGGAACGACCGACAGCAGGATGATGAGACCGGAGGCAACCATCAGCGCCTTCGGATAACCGCCGAGCTGGCCGACGACGGCCTGGTCGGTCGAGCCGGCGGTGCCACCACGCGAAACCAGAAGGCCCGCAGCCAGCGAAACGATCAGGGCCGGGATCTGCGAGACGAGGCCGTCGCCGACCGACAGCTTGACGAAGACGTCGGCCGCTTCGCCGATCGGCATGCCGTGACGCAGATAACCGATGATGATGCCGCCGAAGATGTTGATCGCGGTGATGATCAGGCCGGCGATGGCATCGCCGCGGACGAACTTCGAAGCACCGTCCATGGCGCCGTAGAAGGAGCTTTCCTCTTCGAGTTCGCGGCGACGGCGCTGCGCTTCCTTCTCGTCGATCAGACCCGCCGACAGGTCGGCGTCGATCGACATCTGCTTGCCGGGGATCGCATCGAGGGTGAAGCGCGCGCCGACTTCGGCGATACGCGTCGCACCCTTGGTGATGACAATGAAGTTCACGGTGATGAGGATCAGGAAGACGATCAGACCGATGACGAAGTCGCCGGACATGACGAGGCTGGCAAAGCCGGAGATGACGCCGCCGGCGGCGCCGTGCCCCTCATGGCCGTGCGAAAGGATGACGCGCGTCGTGGCGATGTTCAGCGCCAGGCGCACCATGGTCGAAATCAGGAGGATGGTCGGGAACGAGGAGAACTCGAGCGGGCGCTGGATCCACAGCGAGACCATCAGGATCAGCACGGAAAAGGCGATCGAGAAGGCCAGGCCCATATCGATCAGAAACGGCGGGATCGGCAGGAAGAGGATCGACAGGATCATCACGATCCCGAGCGCGAAGCCGACGTCCCGGCCCTTCGGTGCCACTTTCGGGATGATCAGCGCTGCTTGTTGTGCCATGTCTCGTCCGTCTCATCATGAGAACAAGGCAGCATTCACACGCGCTGCCCCAATGTAGTGACGGAGATAACGGCCCAAGCTTGCGCGAGGGTTTCACGACGCAAAGGCGGGATGTCCTAGGGGGCGCCCGACGCAGCCGACGGGATCAGAATCCGGACTGGATGCGCGAGAAGATGATGTCCGTGAAGATCGAGATCTGGGCGCCGATGAACGGCGCCGAAACGGCAACCGTGATCATGACGGCGAGGATCTTCGGGACGAAGGTCAGGGTCATTTCCTGTACCTGGGTCAGCGCCTGAATGAAGGCTATGACGACGCCGACGACCATGGCGGCGAGAACGGCGGGGCCCGAGGCCACGATCACGGTCCAGATCGCGGCCTGCACAATATCGAGGGCATCCGCCTCATTCATGGATGTGTCACTTCACCTTGACGCCCGGGCCGATAACAAGCTCCTTGCCGTTATCGAGCACCGCAATGATTCCGTCAGAGTATAGTTTCACTTCCTTAACCACGCCAGTGGTCTTGCCGTCTTCGCTGGTGACAGTGCGTCCGATCACCGCGTCGGCTTCGCTCAGCGACGTGCGCTGCAGCAGGCTTTCGAGGTTCTTGTTGGTCTTGATCGTCTGCTCCACCTGCGAGAAGGTCGCGAGCTGGGCAATCTGCTGCGTCGCGTCCATCGGCTGGGTCGGATCCTGGTTCTTCATCTGGGCGACGAGCAGCTTCAGAAAACTCTCGTAATTCAGTGAAGCCTTCGCCGCATCGCCGCCGGAATCCTGGCCGGAAACGATCGGGGTGTAGCTGTTGTTGCTGACGCCGCCTACCGCCATGGTGCGATCTCCTTGCGAATCTGCTCGACCGTAGCCGGCGTGATTTCCTGGGTGTTGAGGATGCGGTCTTCGATCGGGTAGAGGCCACGGATCGCCTTCAGCGCCTCGAAGGCGCGGCCGTTGGTGACGAGACCGTCGACGCGCTTCAACTCGGCCAGAACCTCTTCGTTCTTGAAGCAGTTCAAGAGCATGACGATCGACTTGCGGAACATGGCGGTCGACTGTTCCGCACCTTCCGGATTGATGAGGATCATCTGCGCGATGAAGTAGAGTTGCTTCAGCGGCGTGGTTGCGTCTTCCGGCTGCAGCACGTGGTTTTCCAGAAGGAAGGTCACGTCGTTCAGAAACTCGACTGCCACCTTGCGGTCTACGCGAAGCACCGCGCCGTTTACAAAGATCCGTTCGCCCGACTTCAGCGAAATACGCAGTGTGCTCTTCATTTCAGTCCATCCCTGATGATGGTGGTAATGTCAATTATGCCCTGGAAGTTGGAGGATTCGCGTTTGCGGATCTTCTCCGTCTCGTTGAGTATCCAGATGGCGATCGAAATCAGATTGGCGCGCAGCTCTTCGTTGAGCTGGTTCTCCGGAGCGCGCAGATCCTCGATGAAACGGATCCAGACGCGCCGGGTGAAGTAGATGGCCTCGATGGCCTCTCTCGAATACCCTTTCTGCTGTTTCGCTGCTTCCATGAGCGCGATCGAGCGATCGAGTACCTGCCGTTCTCGATTCTTGGAGTCGGCGACGCCGTCCTCCATGATCTCGGCATAGGAAAATTGGTACATTCAGACATCCTTCATGTTTGTCCGGTTCCCCCCATCTTAGAGGAAATTGAGCAAGCTCATCTGCTGTAGTCGCGAGGTTAGTGTATAGGACGTTTCCAATTGCACCTTTAGCGTGTTGATCCGGGTCGATGTCTCGATCGGATCGACGCCTTCGATATCGGCGACATGCGTGTTGACGAGCTTGAGCTGTGCATCGATGGAGGTGTTGGCCTTCTTGACGCGCGCTTCGGAGATACCGAGCGAGCTGCGCTCCGCGTTGAGGCCGGCAATGCCCTGTTCCACGTAGTCGAGTGCAGCGACGCCAATGGCCGAGCGCACCTCGGGCGTGACGTTCTTGTCCATCAGTTCGGCCGAGATCACGCTTGCCAGCGCGAACATCCGGAAGCCCTTGGTGTTGGCATTGGTCGAGCTCTCGATGACTTCGCTGGCGCTGATCCGGCTCGTCATGTTCTGGCTCGAAGCGTCGGACCAGTTGGCGTCCCAACCGGTGCCGGTGAACATCGGCTCGACCGTGTTCTTGATGAAGTCCTGCATCTGGGTGACGGAGAACTGTTCCATTCCGGTCAGCGGCGGCACCTGCGCTGCCATGAAGGTCGAAAGCGCATTGTCGAAGGCCGTCTTGGCAGCGGACGGCGGCGTCGTGGCGTAGTCGGCGATCGGCTTGGCATCGGTGTTGATGCCGGAGAACAGGAATTCGCCGTTGAACGAGGTATTGGCTGCCGCGGTAAAGGTCTGCAGCGCGCCCATGATCT
Organism: Ensifer sp. MJa1; assembly: GCF_037026475.1. Lineage (NCBI taxonomy): Bacteria > Pseudomonadati > Pseudomonadota > Alphaproteobacteria > Hyphomicrobiales > Rhizobiaceae > Ensifer > Ensifer sp. MJa1. Next base: position 180,564 of record NZ_JAKUMO010000004.1, read on the forward strand.
CGGTTTTCTGGATCTTGAGCTGGGTCGCAGCGTCATTGCCCTTGTAGGTGACGAGCGTGTCACGCACCTTCTCGGCGGCTTTTGCCATCGTCTCAAGCGCACCCTGCGAGCCGGACAGGCGCTGGGTGACGACCGAGTTTGTGCTCTTCATCGAATTCAAGCGGTCCAGCTCGCGCTGAAGGTTGAGCGAGCGCGAAGCCGTCGCGCCGAGCGCCAGACCAACGTCATAGTGCCGACCGGTCGTCTGTTCCTGGGTCAGTTTCAGCAGTTCCGTCTGGTTCTGCTGGATCGTCAAGCGCATCGCGCTTTGGATCGCCAGATTAGAAACGTAGGACGTCTTCATGATTACCTCACGGCTTCCATAAGGGCTGCCATCATGGCATCCACAGTACTGACCAGCTTGGCCGATGCTTTGTAGGATTGTTCGAGATCAAGCAGCAGCGACAGTTCTTCGTCGATGCTGACACCCGTCTGCTTGCTGAGCGCTTCCTGGGTGCGCGACAGCATCGCCTGCTTGTTGTCGTCGGCGGTCGAGGCTGTCTTGCGGGTCTGCTCGAGCCAGCCCACCGAACCGGTCGCAAAATTCAACAGGCTGCTGGTCCCATCAAGACCGGTCGAGGGATCGAACGACATGTTCTCGCCCATCTTGTTGATGAAGCCGTCGATGAGAGCGGTATAGCCAGGGCTCGGATTGGCTGCCCCACCCGGGTTCGAGACCACGCCGTTGAAGCCACCATCGCGCAGCAGCAGCGGGTTGGCCTTGGCCATCGCGTTGACAGTGATCTTGGCCGCAAGGCCCGGAACCACGACGCCTGCTGCCGGGATGCCAGCGCTGCCCCAGGTAAACAGACCCGGCTGATAGGGGATCGGCGGCACACCCGAGGGGTTGCCTTCCTTGAAGAGCTCGACCAGACCGCGGGCGATTTCGTCGAGCTGCGACTGGAACTTCGGCGCGATATCGTCGCGCAGTTGCACGAGGCTCGCGAGCTTGCCCTTGGCCGTGGTGTCGGCACCGGTTCCGGCGGCAATCGGCACGCCGTCGACGAAAATCTTGTTGCCGGTGACGGTGGCGTCATAGGTCGTCGTCGGCGCGAAGGTGACCTGGCGCGGGATGTTCTCGAACAGCACCGTACCGTCAGTGGTGAAGATCACCATGTCGTTGTTGCCGCGCGTGGTGGTGGAGATACCGATGATCTCCGACACCTGCTTCAGGATCTTGTCGCGCTCGTCGAGCGCGTCGCTGGCATCACCCCCGAGGGCGGTTGCCGACTTGACGGCATTGTTGGCCCTCTCGAAATCGGCCAACAGGCTGTTCAGCTTGCCAACTTCGATCGCGATCTCCTTGTCGGCATCTTCGCGCAGATCCTGCACCGTGGTGGAGGTCTTGTTGAGCGAGTCGGCGAGATCCTGTGCGTCCGAGACGGCCGTCGCCGCGATCGTCTTGTTGCCGGGCGTTGCAGCCAGGGTCTGCAGGCTGTTGCGGAAATCGGACAGGAGCTTCGACGGCGCGGTCTCGTAGTCGTTGCCACCAAGCGCTGACTTCAGCAGTTCCAGGCCATCGCGAAGCCGGGCCTGGCCCGAGGCTTCGCCGATGCTGGCGATGTTCTGCTTGAGCAACGCTTCGTTTTGCGCCCGGTAGATGGATACGACCTGCGCGCCGTTCGGCGTGCTGCCGAGGAGAGCGAGACGACGCGAATAATCCGCATTGCCCGCATTCGCGATGTTCTTCGACACGATCGCGGTCTGCTGCGCCGTGTTGCTGAAGGCTTGCTGTGCGATGGATATTGCGGAGGACAGCGACATGACGCGGGCCGTATCTCTTTCAATTACCGTTTCAGATTGACGAGCACGTCAAGCAGGTCCGAGGCCGTCTGGAACACCTTGGAGTTTGCCGTGTAGTTGCGCTGCGCCTCGATCATCGAGGTCAGTTCGTTGGCGATGTCGACGTTGGAGTTCTCGAGCGCCTTGGACTGGATGTTGCCGAATGCGCCGGAGCCGGCAAAGCCGGTGACGATGACGCCGGAATCAGTGCCCTGCGAGTAGACGTTGCCGGACTGCGGCAGAAGCTTGTCCGGGCTCTGCACGGTGGCAAGCGCGATGCGGAACTTCGGGATGAGGTTGCCGTCGCCGTACTTGACGTAAACGATGCCTTCCTTGTCGATCTCGAATCCCGACATCTTGCTCGGCTTCGAACCGTCGATGCCGCCGCCGCTGCTGGTGAAGTCGCCACCGAGCTGCGTCGTCTTGGTCGTGTCGATCGTCAGCGCGCTCAGGTTGGCGCCGGTACCGGGAAGACCGGTCATTGCGGTCGTCGTCAGCGTTGCAGGGACGGCGCCGATGCGCGTTCCGGCCGCGTCGAACGTCATGGTCTGCGTGCCGATGTTGGTGCCCGACGCGCGATCGACGACATTCAGGCTCCAGGCATTCGTGCCCGTTTTCGTGTAGGTGAAATCGAGAATTCGAGTGTTGCCCTGCGTATCGTAAACGACCAGCGAGGTCTTCGACTGATCGCCGACAGCAGCGCCCGAGGGGAGGTTTGCCTCCATCGCGCCCTTGGTCGAGCCGGAAGCGACCAGGCCTTCATCCTTGAGCTTGACTTCGGTGAGACCGTCGAAGCCGTTGACGACGACCGTCGGATCGGCGCCGGCCTTGTACTCGTAACCCATCAGCTTGAAGCCAGCGGTATTGACGAGGTTGCCGTCCTTGTCCGGAACGAAGGAGCCAGCACGCGTCAGGAAATTCTCGCCGCCAGCGCCCTGGACGATGAAGAAGCCGCCGCCATTGATCGCAAGGTCACTTGCCGACGTCGTGTAGCTGGTGCCGCCCTGCTGGGAGATGCTGTAGCGTACCTGCGTCTCGACGCCGCCGGAATTGTAGTTGCCGCCGCCCGAGGGAAGGATCATCGACGAAAACTCGGTGGAGGCGCGCTTGTAGCCCGTCGTGTTCGCGTTCGCGATGTTTTCAGCGACCGTGCCGAGACGGTTGGACTGGGCGTTCATACCGGACACGCCCGTTCTCATGCTGCCATAGAGACTCATATCGGATCCTCATTTCCTTGTTACGGCGACACTAGGAAGCGGGCCTTGCGTGAACCTGTCTTGGTTCGGCGCCCGCTCGACCGCGCGGCGCTTAGTTCCAGTCGATGCAGTAGCCAAGGAAACGCTTGGAATCGATCGGGTCGAAGCCGAGCTTCTTGCGCAGCTTCTTGCGCAGCTTGCTGATGTGGCTCTCAACGACGTTTTCCTCGACGTCCTCGTCGAAAATTCCGTAAATCGCATTGAAGATCTGCGACTTGGAGACGCGGCGGCCACGGTTTGCAACCAAGTATTCGAGAATGCGCCGCTCGCGGCGTGGCAGGGCAAAGACCTCGCCGTTGATCTCCGGGTCACGGCCGTCGGCAAAGACGCGGATCGGGCCGATGTCGGTGAAATTGGCGATCGCCTTCAGGCGCCGGCGGATCGCGGCGACGCGGGCGAGGATCTCGCGGGGGTGAACCGGCTTGCGCACGACGTCATCGACGCCGCAGTCGAAGAGTGCCAGGGTGTTTTCAAGGGAAGGCGTGTCGCTGACGGCAATCACCGGCGCCATCGACCGGTCGCGGATCGCCCGCGGCAGCGTGAAGGTGGTGTCGCCCTGGCCGATCAGGAAAGCTTCGACGGCGTCGATATCCGAATCGGCGGCCGCATTTACCCACTCCCCGAACTCCCGGGGATCGAACCCCGTCGAGGGAATACCTTCACGCCCGAAGAGGGACGCGTACCCGTCCTTCACCAGCTCTCTTTCATCAACCACTACGATCATTCGCCCGCCTCCGAATCAGTATGGCTCCGCACTGATCGAGAGGTACGAATCGAGGGATTCATGAACAACTAGAGGAAGTTACTGGGTGGAATTAATAATTGATTAACCATGTTTCGCCGATTTGATCTATATCTAGTAGCACTCTTCGAAGAGACATACTAAAATAATGTGGAAAAGTTAACGGACCACGACAAAAGCGCTTGCCGTCACAATGTCCGCGCATTGTCGCCACAATGCGGCAAGTGACTCATAAAAACAATCAAGGGTTGCTTACTGACAGAACTGCGTGGCGTTCGGCGTCCACTTGCCGTAGCCCGTCGCGACGAGATTCGCGATCACCCGGCAGACATATTTCTTCTGAGCCGGATCGTTGTTCGGCCCGGCATGATAGCGGGCGACGGCCATTGTCCAAGTCTCATGCTTGGCGTGCAGATTGGCCAGGAAGCGCGCGGCATATTCGACATTCTTCTGCGGGTCAAGCATCTCGGCCGGCGAGTTGAAATGCTCGCCGTGGAAGTAGTAGTTGACCTGCATGCAGCCGAGGTCGATGAGCTTGGCACCCTGCGCCCGAGCGTTGCTGAAACGGGCAAGAACGTCCTGCTCGCTGCTGCCGAAATAGGCCTTGCCCTCGATGTTCATGGCATAGGGCTGAAGCGAACCCTTTCGCCCGGTCTCGGTCAGCCCGACGGAATAGAGGATCCCGGCGGGGATGTTGTACTTCGCCGCGGCGTTGACGATTTCACGTTCACACACGCCGGCGCTGGCAAAGGCACTACATGTAGACGTGACCAGTACGAGCGCGCTCAGTGCCGGCAGTCGCATCGTCCGTCCCGCCATTGCCACCCCACCTTTCCGTCATCGACGCCTGACCGCCGTCCCGTTGCTGCTGACGGCCCTGCTGGCCGTTGCCGTCGGCGCGCTCGCGTCCCTGCTGACCGGCCTGCGCCTGTGCCTGCGAGCCGTTGCCGGTCGACGCATCGCCGCCCGAATTGAACACGATGTTCACCTGGTCGACGGCAAAACCTTGCGCCCGCAGCGCCTTGACCATTTCGCCCTGGTCGTCGCGCAGCTGCCGGAACGCATCGCCGGTCTCGACCTTCAGCTCGACCTGTAACTCATCGTCCTTCAGCCGCAACGTCGCGGTCACCAGGCCAAGCTCGATCGGATGAAGCTGGATCTTCAGCGTGTTCAGCGTCTTGCCGGCCTGCGTCCAGGCGCCCGGCTGGGCGAGTGCTGCGCTCGGCTGCAGGGATTGGGTCGCAGCCTCGCCCGCGATCGCATCGGTCACCGCGCTCGAATTCGCATTCATGGCGATACCGAGGTACCGTCGCGCCTCCAGCACCGTGACATTCTCGACCTTGGAGGAAGTCTGCTGGCGGCTGCTGTCGAATGTGGCCTCGCCGTCCCTGGACAGGCTCATGGAGATGTTCTGTCCCTTGCCATCGGCACGGGCGAAGCGGAAGAGCCGATCGGGCTCGCCTTCGCCCGACGGAACATCCGCCTTGCCGGCCTGTTCCCCGCTCGCGCCCGAGGCGCCGATGCCGGTGCCCTGGCCACCCGCCGCGTTCTGGTCGGCAGCAGAAGCCACGCCGCCCCGTGCGATTGCGGGCGTCTGACCCCCGCCAAGCAGCGTCAGCAGATCATCCATTTCGCTTCTGGGCGTCGCCTCGGCACCCTCGCCGCCATTGCTTGCGTCGAGCTCGTCCGCGGCCTCGGCCTGGCCGCTTGCCGAAACCTTGGAAAGACCCTTCGAAAGGGCCACGATGCGCTCGGCAAGCCCTTCCTGATCTACCGGGTCGGCAGAACTGCTTCGTTCTTTGCCCGCCTTCGTCGTATCGATCTTGCTCTCAGCCAGGCGGTGTGCGTTGACCTCCCGCCCGAGCGCCGGGAGTTGCCCGTTGGCCCGTTCGGCAAATGACGTCTCGCCCTGGGTGATGGCGGCCAGGCGCTGGGCCACTCCATGGGCCTTGCGGACCATCGTCTTGGCTATGTTGTCCCTGTCGATCATGTCGCCTGTTCCCGGGTCATCGCCGGCCTCGCCGCCGCCCGCACCGGCCTGATCATTGCCCTTCTGGCGCCCGGCATTCGCGACCGCGTCCTCGAACGCGCCTCCCAAAAGCCCGCCAGCCTGATCCTTGCTGCCGGCGCGTCCGTTGCCCATGCCGGCAGGAGCCGGAGGCAAACCGCGCAGGCTGTCATCAAGAGCCCTCATTACTGTCCCCCCTTCAGGAGAGCATCGATCTCTTCGAGCTTCGACCTCCCCTTTGCCACGAACCCGTCATGTTCGGGATCGCTGGCTGCGCCAGTGTCGGCTTCCGCCACACTCGCCGCTGCAGCCACTGGGGTCTGCGCGCTGCCGAAGGGGCTCATGCCGCTGCCTGTCTCCGTTTCCTCGGCCGAGGCATCCGTCTCGACCGGTCTATCGGATTTAGACGCGAACGCTTGCGTGAGGCTTTCACCGTCTGGTGGCCTGACGACCGCATCTGCAACCGCCTTTGCCGCGTCGCGCAAGGCACGATCGCGCACGGAAAGCTCTGTGTCCGGTATCGCCGTAATGCTTGCGGTTGCGGCGAACACATCATTGGAGGGAACGGCCGCCAGTCCCGCGTAGAAGCCGGCGAGGACCTTGGGCTGCGCTGCGCCGTCGGCGCCAAGCGCCTCGGCCCGCTGCGAAGCAAGCTTCGCCAGGGGCTGCTTGCCAGCAATGGCCGCACGGCGCGCGACACGCAGATAGACCTCGCGCTGGCGCGGTGCGTCCATGAAGCCGAGGATCTCGGATATGCGCTCCTGTGCCGCCCCATCGAAATGCGCGACCGCCAGTTCAACAAAGACGTCGGCAAACTGGCTGGCATAGGGAGACGTCAGGTAGCGGCGCGCATAGGTCAGCGCATAGTGGAAGCCCTTGTCCGGATCGTTTGCCTGCACGGCAAGGAAGACCGAACGGCGCAATGCCGCCTCTTCGATGATCGTGCCGGGAGCCGTCAGGCGGGCCCAATCATAATACTTCATCGCCGCAACTGGATCCTGCTGCGACATCGCGTTTCCGAGAATGAGATAGAGATACGGTCCTATCCGGGCGTTGCGGTATTCCGGGGCAGCGTCGGACAGGTTTTCGACGATCAATCCGCCCTTGCCGTTCAGATATTGGCGCAGCGCCTCCGTGATGCGGGAATCGAAGTTGCCGGCCACGTCATGGTCCGAGAGATACTTCAGCGTCTCCGGGTTGCCCCCGCTCATGGCATAGACAAGCGCCGCGTCGACGTTGCGCGGATCACGAAATACCGATGCATCGGCACTACGCAACCGCTTGTCGATTGCCCCGAGCATGAAGCGCTGCATCTCGATGGCGGAGTGATCGCCAAGCACGACGGAGTCCTGCACATATTGCAGCGACCTGATCATCTTGAAGGGCGCGAGTTCCTCAACGTCCTCTGCCCTCGCGGCCCCGGCGCCAAGCGGGGCTGCGAGTACGCAGCAGGTCATCAGGATGGATCGCAGGCGTCTCAGCATGGCGACTAACCCGGGGCCGATTGCAGCAGGATCTCGATGCGCCGGTTGCCCGGGGCATAGGCATCCCCTGGGATCTGCAGCCGCCGGTCGGCAAAGCCGCTGATCTGGCTGACACGATCCTCCTTGAGCCCGCCGCGAACGAGCATGTAGTAGGCGCTCTGGGCACGTGCGGCCGACAGCCGCCAGTTGTCGTAGGTGCCGTCCTTGAAGGGGCGACCATCGGTATGACCGCGGATCGCGATCGCGCCCTGTCGGGCGGCGAGCAGCCGGCCGATCTTCTCCATGGCCACGACGAGTTCCTTCTGCGGCACAGCCGAGCCGATGGCAAACATCTGGGCGTCGGTGCGCTCGCTGATCGTCACCATGAGGCCACCCTCGGCCGGCGTCACCACCAGCCCTTCAGCGAGCTGGCCCGCCTCGCCGGCCAGTTGCTTCTTGAGTTCGGCCTGAAGGTCGGCGGCCTGCTTCTCAGCGTCTGCCGGTGCAGTCTCGGCCTTCTGCTGACCGTCGGCTCCAGTGTTGGCTTCAGCGGCAGACTTTGCCGCCGCCTCGGCGGCCTTGTCCGTGCCTTCGTCCTCGGTCTTCGCCTTGCCCTCGACCACCGGCGTCGCCCCCGCCGGCATCGTCGTCTTGGCGGCGAGAGCAACCTCGCTTTCGGTTACGTTGCCTGCGTCCTTCACCTCGACCTGCTTCGTCCAGAAGTCCGGATCGAAGGGATCGCGATAGGCTTCGCCGCCATCTGCGCCGGTCGCCGGGCCGGACTGTGCCGCTCCGCCCTCGCCCTTGACGCTGATATTGGCCTGCTGGCCCACTTCGCGGGCGATTTCCGAAAGCACCGAATAGGGGTTCTCGAAGAAATCGGCGTCGGAATACTTGGTTTCCTCTCCGGAGGTCGCTGTCAGTTGGTCACCGGTCTTGGCCGAGCCGCCGGACTTCTCCTGCTCGCCATCGACCTTGGAGCGCTGCTGCGTCTCCTCACCCTGAGCATCCTTGGCCGGATCCTTCAGGCCGCGCTCGGCCGGCTTCTGATCGGTCAATTGCACCGGGTTGAAATAGGAGGCAATCGCCGCCTTGGTTTCCTCATTGGCCGCATTGATCAGCCACATGACGAGGAAGAAGGCCATCATCGCCGTCATGAAGTCGGCATAGGCGATCTTCCACGAGCCGCCGTGATGGCCGTCGTGGCCGCCGTTGTGGCGCTTGACGATGATGATCTCGTGCTTGCCGTTGTGATGGTTTTCGTCGCTCATGCGAGAACTTTCCGGACTGTGTCGGCCCAGGCGGCCATGCGCGTCACCAGGATCGTGCCGTCCACCTCGACGGAAAGATCAACATCGTCGGTTTCGACGTGGCGGAACAACGGCATGTCCTCCCCGAGCTGGCTCTTCAGCGCCTCGAAGAGATGACCGGGCCCCTTGACGACGACGGTGCATCCCTCGCCGGCCACGAGGCCCTGTTTCAGCATTTGCGCCATGTCGGCAACGGCGCGCTGCAGGAGGGCGTCCTCCATGACCGGCGCAAGAACGCGAGCCGTCTGGTCGCCGAGCGCGATCGCGAGGCTGTCTGCCATCTCGGCGAAACGCTCTGCAAGGCGACTGGCGGCTTCCTCTTCGAAACGCCGTGTCAGGGCCTCGAGTTCAGCGGCATGGGCTGCCTGAAGATCGGTGATCTGACGCTCGTGCTCGAAGACAAGCTCGGCAGTGGCCTCGGCACGGCCTTCGGCAAAGGCTCGCCGGCGCTCCGCATCGATATCGATTTCCGGCATGACAGGCCTCGTGCCGTGGCGTTCGCCGGCGGAGTAGTCGGTATCCAGATCGGCAAAGTATTTTGGCGGCATCAGCGACAGCTCGACCTTCGGCGCGCTGAAGTCCTTGAGATAGCGGGAGAGCATTGCACTCATGGCCGGCCCTCTGCAGCGGACCTGTGCCAACGTGGCGATCCCTGTCTGCCTGAGAGGCTGCGCCCCTTGGCGCGGACTTCCATTGCTCCTGGCACTGCTGACATGTCTCCCTCGGGTTCGATCGTCGATGACGGCAAACCCAGCATTCTTGACGTACATCGGCGTCATGCGAACCGGTGGTCATCCGGGCGAAACCAATGCAGGCGGCGGCGCAAGATTCATTTTGGCCGGCAGTCATCCGACAGGACTGCGAGGGAAGGCTATTCGGTCAAACTTGTGCGAAAATGAAGGTGTTGGACCGCGCCAGGGCAATTAGCGCGGTCCAACCGTTTCCACCGGGTGCCGTGACCGACGACGTGGCAGAACTCAACTCTCACCCGCGTTCCGGGTGAATGGAAGCGTTCCGGCAGCGCGCGACCGGGCGGCCGCGCCCTGCCCTCGCGCCTTACTGCTGGAACAGGCGCAGGATGTTTTCAGAATTCGTGTTGGCGATCGAGAGCGCCTGGATGCCGAGCTGCTGTTGCGTCTGCAGAGCCTTGAGCCGCGTCGATTCCTCATTCATGTCGGCGTCGACGAGACGGCCCACACCCTTGTCGATCGTATCCATCAGGTTGGCGATGAAGCTTTCCTGCATGTCGATGCGCTTGGTAATGGCGCCGAGCGTCGAGCCGGCATCGGTCAGTTGGTTGAGGATGTGGTCGACGACGCGAATCATGTCGTCCATCTGCGCGTCGGTGGTCGCGGTGGTCAGCTTGACCTCCGCCGACGTTCCCGTGGTTGCGCCGATCAAATGGAAGATTCTGACGCCCGTTGTTCCGGTCGGTGATGTGAGCAGAGCAGCATCATAGCTTCTGGTCAGAATGCCGCGGCTCGCATTGGCCGTATCGATCAGCATCGACTGGGACGTGTCGAAGTCGAGCGTGGTCACGGACACATTGCCGTTGGCATCGCGGTTGAACGATGCGACCACCGACTTGGTGCCGACCGAGGCCGTGTTGGCATTGTAGAGCCAGTTCTCGCTGGAGAACGATGCCGACTGAGCGGCGGCCACCAGCTGGTTCTTGAGTTCGGTGATTTCCTTGTCGATTTTCAGCTTGTCGACGCCGGGTTCGCGGGCAGCGACCAGCTTGCGCTTGATCTCGCTGACGACGTCGATCGACGAGTTCATCGCGGCGTAGGCTGTATCGATCTTGGCGGCGCCGAGGCCGAGCGCATCCTGGACGGTCGAAAGCGCGGCGTTGTCGGATCGCATGGTGGTCGCGATCGACCAGTAGGCGGCGTTGTCTGCGGCGGTTTGCACCCGGTAACCCGACGAAATCCGGTCCTGGACCTCAGCCATGTTGGTGTTGATCGAGCGCAATGTCTGAAGGGCCGCCATGGCGGCGGTATTGGTCATGATGCTGGTCATTGGTCACCTGCCCCGAATGAATTTCTAAGGACATTCCGGAGTGCGGTACCGGCAGCGATGGGACTGGCATCATGCGAATCGCCCCTGTTTTGCCCTGGAGGCGACCCTTCGCTCTTAACCAATGTGTAACGATTGCATGGTTAACAAATGGTTAACGGCGTTAGGAAGTCAGTAACAATGGTGAACAAAAGTAAGGAATATGGACGAATAGTTAAGGCACAAACACCAACAAGCCGCAGCTTCACCGAAAGCCGAAAAGCCATCGGCGAACCAAGAAGCCGCACGACCCTTGCGGATCGTGCGGCCCAAACGTCTCTAGCTGATGCAACAAGCGAGTGCGCCGCTCGTCGCTTTCTGTCCGTTTACTGACGGAACAGCGAGAGGATGTTCTGCGAGTTCGAGTTGGCGATCGTGAGCGCCTGGATGCCGAGCTGCTGCTGCGTCTGCAGGGCCTTCAGGCGGGTCGATTCCTCGTTCATGTCGGCATCGACAAGGCGACCAACGCCCTTCTCGATCGAGTCCGAAAGGTCCTGAACGAAGTTCTTCTGCAGTTCGACGCGGCTGTTGAGCGCACCGAGATCGGCGGCAGCGTCGGTCATCTGCAGGAGCGTCGCGTCGACGCCGGAAATCGCGGCTGCGAGCGCGCCGACCGTCATGTTGGTGATGTCCATCGACAGGACGCTGATGCTCATCGTCGTCGTCGCGCCGGTTGCGTCCTTGTACTCCATGTAGCTGGAGAGCAGGCCCGTGCCGTTGGTGACGTTGGCGCCGGCGGTATCGACCTGGATCAGCGAACTCTTGTTCGTGTCGAACTGCAGCGTCGTCAGGCTGACGTTGCCCTTGTTGTCGCGGTTGAACGAACCGACGATCGACTTGGTGGCAGCCGTGTTGTTGGCGTCGTTGTAGATCCAGTTTTCACCAGAGAACGAAGCCGACTTGGCGATGCTGATCAGCTGGCTCTGCAACTCCTTGATTTCCTTCTGGATCTTGCTCTTGTCGACGCCCGGCTCGCTGGCGGCAACGAGCTTCTTCTTGATTTCGTCGACAACGTCCTTGGAGTTTTCCATCGCCGTGTAGGCAACGTCGGTCTTGGCAGCGCCGAGGCCGAGGGCATCTTCGACGGTCGAGAGCGCCTTGTTGTCCGAACGCATGGTGGTCGCGATCGACCAGTAAGCGGCGTTGTCAGCAGCGGAGCCAACACGCAGGCCCGACGAGACGCGGTCCTGGGTGGTTTCCATCGAGGAGTTGATCGAACGCAGGGTGGAAAGAGCCGCCATTGCGGCGGTGTTCGTCATGATGCTTGTCATTGGCTGAGTGCCCCTCGTTGGCAAAGTGGAAGGAAAAGGGACATTCCGGGATTACCGGGAAACGGCGGTCAGCCTCATGCTTGTTAACGTTGATTAACCCGCCGTTTCGTTGGCGACAGAAAACACCATCATGGTTAACGAAGCCTAAAGCGCGTCGATTTTTTCACGTAAACCGCTGCAATCACCCATTACAGCGCCGCGCGTCTTTTAAGACGCGCTAAGGACGCTGCAACACTTTAAAGTTGCTGCGTAATCCTACCCTTAAATCGATTCCGGTTTAAGGAATCATGCAGTAAAAAACCGCGCCTCTTGCGAAGCGCGGTTCTGATTTTCTGTCGTGTGGCGCGGACTTTCGACCCGCGCCGCCTGGCGCCCGGTTAACGGAACAGCGAGAGGATGTTCTGCGAGTTCGAGTTGGCGATCGAGAGCGCCTGGATGCCGAGCTGCTGCTGCGTCTGCAGGGCCTTCAGGCGGGTCGACTCTTCGTTCATGTCGGCGTCGACGAGCTTGCCGATGCCCTTCTCGATCGAGTCCGAGAGGTCCTGAACGAAGTTCTTCTGCAGCTCGACGCGGCTGTTGAGCGCACCGAGGTCGGCGGCAGCGTCGGTCATCTGCAGCAGCGTTGCGTCGACGCCCTTGATGGCATTAGCCAGCGCGCCAACGGTCATGTTGGTGATGTCCATCGACAGAACGCTGATGCTCATCGTCGTCGTCGCGCCGGTAGCGTCCTTGTACTCCATGTAGCTGGAGAGCAGGCCCGTACCGTTGGTGACGTTGGCGCCGGCGGTATCGACTTCGATCAGCGAGCTCTTGTTCGTGTCGAACTGCAGCGTCGTCAGGCTGACATTGCCCTGGGCGTCGCGGTTGAACGAACCGACGATCGACTTGGTGGCAGCCGTGTTGTTGGCGTCGTTGTAGACCCAGTTTTCGCCGGAGAACGAAGCCGACTTGGAAATGCTGATCAGCTGGTTCTGCAGCTCCTTGATTTCCTTCTGGATCTTGCTCTTGTCGACGCCCGGCTCGCTGGCAGCAACCAGCTTCTTCTTGATCTCGTCAACAACGTCCTTGGAGTTTTCCATCGCCGTGTAGGCAACGTCGGTCTTGGCAGCGCCGAGGCCGAGGGCGTCTTCGACGGTACCAAGAGCCTTGTTGTCCGAACGCATGGTGGTTGCGATCGACCAGTAAGCGGCGTTGTCGGCAGCGGAGCCGACGCGCAGGCCCGACGAGACGCGGTCCTGGGTGGTTTCCATCGAGGAGTTGATCGAACGCAGGGTGGAAAGAGCCGCCATTGCGGCGGTGTTCGTCATGATGCTGGTCATTGGCTGAGTGCCCCTTGGCAATACGAGTAAAAGGGACATTCCGGGATTACCCGGGAAGCAGCGGTCAGCCTCATGCCTGTTAACCCGTTAATGTTGTTGGTTAACCCGCTCCTTCGATGGACACAGCAAACACCACTGTGGTTAACGGCAGCCTAAGATGCAGCAACATTTTTCGAAACTGCTCGAGGCGCGCGAAACAGCGCAGCAAAAAACCGCGCCTCTTGCGAAGCGCGGTTCTGATTTTCTGTCGGTGGCGCACGCTTTGGACCTGCGCCGCCAGGCGCCCGATTAACGGAACAGCGACAGGATGTTCTGCGAGTTCGAGTTGGCGATCGAGAGCGCCTGGATGCCGAGCTGCTGCTGCGTCTGCAGGGCCTTCAGGCGGGTCGACTCTTCGTTCATGTCGGCGTCGACGAGCTTGCCGATGCCCTTCTCGATCGAGTCCGAGAGGTCCTGAACGAAGTTCTTCTGCAGCTCGACGCGGCTGTTGAGCGCACCGAGGTCGGAAGCGGCGTCGGTCATCTGCAGCAGCGTCGCGTCAACGCCCTTGATGGCATCCGCCAGCGCGCCAACGGTCATGTTGGTGATGTCCATCGACAGGACGCTGTAAGACGCGGTGACCGTCGAGCCGGTAGCGTCCTTGTACTCCATGTTGTTGGAGAGCAGGCCCGTGCCGTTCGTGACGTTGGCGCCGGCAGTGTCGACTTCGATCAGCGAGCTCTTGTTCGTGTCGAAGTTCAGCTGCGTCAGGCTGACGTTGCCCTTGTTGTCGCGGTTGAACGAACCGACGATCGACTTGGTGCCGGCCGCGTTGTTGGCGTCGTTGTAGACCCAGTTTTCGCCGGAGAACGAAGCCGACTTCGCGATGCTCACGAGCTGGTTCTGCAGCTCCTTGACTTCCTTCTGGATCTTGCTCTTGTCAACGCCCGGCTCGCTGGCGGCAACCAGCTTCTTCTTGATCTCGTCGACGACGTCCTTGGAGCTTTCCATGGCCGTGTAGGCAACGTCGGTCTTGGCAGCGCCGAGGCCGAGGGCGTCCTGAACCGTGGAGAGCGCCTTGTTGTCCGAACGCATGGTGGTCGCGATCGACCAGTAAGCGGCGTTGTCAGAAGCGGAGCCGACGCGCAGGCCCGACGAAACGCGGTCCTGGGTGGTTTCCATCTGGGAGTTGATCGAACGCAGGGTAGCAAGCGCGCCCATTGCGGCGGAGTTGGTCATGATGCTCGTCATTAGAGTGTCCCTTTATTACTTAAGACGATTTGGGGGACATACCGGACTTCACCGGTGATGGCGGATCGGCTTCATGCCTCTCGGTTCCAACGACTGTCTCGGAAGAAACCAAACCCGTCATGTGAGGCCGAATATCGAGCCCAATGCTTGCGAATTCCTTAAATGCCTGGGCAGCGCCAACGAGAGATAGTTTATACTTAACAAGGCTTTAAGTCGGTCTTCGCAGCGGCGGTCACCGCCCTTTCAATGGCGCTTGTTGACACAGGAACAGCGCCCACATCCGGCTCGCCAGTGTCATGCCTGAGGCAAGCTCCCGCCCCTACCATGCCTGCAAGACCTGCATTGCGGTATCCCGGCCTCCAGTCCGGATGCCTATTCGACGGAGCCCTCAGTGAACGCCCAAGCCATCTTCTCGTCCGCTTCCCGGCAATATCAGAAAGGCCAGTACACGGACGCGCTCGATCAGCTCAACATCCTGATGAACTTCAATCGGGACACCAAGACCTACGTGCTTCTCGCCAAGGTGTTGCTGAAGCTTGGCTTCAAGCCGGAGGCGGCCCGCGCCTTCCAGCTCGCTGGAGAAGGCGGCGGCTCGCGCGCGCAGGACTACCTCACCGAAGCGATGAAGCTCTATTTCGTCAACGGACACGAGGACGAGGCGCTCGCCATCGGACTGCCGCTTCTCGAGAAAGCCAAGACGGATCCGGAGATCGCCTTCATCATCGCCTCGATCTTTCTGAAACGCGACCAGAAAGAAATCCTCGGCCTGTTCAAGGCACCGCTATCGACGAGCGCCAATCGCCTGCATCAGGCACTGGCCTTCAAACTGCTGACCGCCGATGTCGGCGATTTGCAGGACCGCGACGCCGTCGCCAATCTCTTCAAGGCTCACCCCAAGAATACGACGTTGCGCTCCGCCTATCTCGTCTATGCCCGCGAAGCCAACGATTACGTGGAGGTCGAGAAACACGATCGCGACATTCAGAAAGCCCTCAAGCTCGGCCAGGAAGACATCCTCGCGGCGGAGGCGCCTTACTACCACGTGACCTGGTGCGGCGACGAAAGGCTGAACCGGATCGCCGGCGCGGTGTTTCGCGCCATCCCTCGCGAACAGGCAGAAGCCCGCCGCGCCTTGCCGCATGCGTGGGGTGAGCGCATCCGGATCGGCTATGTCTCGTCCGACCTCTGGCACGACCACGCGACAATGAAGCTGCTGTCCGCCGTGATGATGGCGCACGATCGCACGCGCTTCGACATTACCCTGTTCTGCCACACGGCTCCGGGCAATGTCGCCCGCGACAACGGCTCTCGCGAAAAATGGGGTCGGATCATCTCGATCGGCGATCTCACGGACGAACAGGCAGCCGAAGTCATCCGCGCCGAAAACATCGACATTCTCGTCGATCTGAAGGGCCACACGCTCGAAAGCCGGGTGACGATCTTCAACCAGAAAGCTGCTCCCATCCAGGTCAGCTGGCTCGGCTTCCCCGGGACCAACGTCAATATCGACCTCGATTACATCGTCGGCGACCCTTACGTTCTGCCCGATGGCAGCGAGGCGCACTATTACGAAAAATACTGCCGCCTGCCGGAAACCTACCAGCCGAATGATCCTTTCAGCCGACCGCGCCCGCAATCTTTGTCGCGCCGCCAGCTCGGCCTGCCCGAGGACGCCTTCGTCTTTGCGTCCTTCAACGCCAACCGCAAGATCTCGCTGCAGACGGTCAATCTGTGGGTCGATATCCTTCGCCAGACGCCAGGCAGCGTGCTGTGGCTGATGTGCAGCCGTCCCGATGCGCAGGCGAACCTGCTTGCCAAGTTCAAGAGCGCCGGCATCGATACCAAGCGGATCATCCTGTGCACTAAGGTTCTTTACCACGACCACATCAGCCGCATACCGGCAGCCGACATCGGCCTCGACACCTACCCCTATAACGGCCACACGACGACGTCCGAACAGCTCTGGGCCGGCCTGCCGGTGCTCACCTTCAAGGGCACCAACTTCGCCTCACGCGTGAGCGAGAGCCTGCTCAACGCTATCGGCGTGCCGGAACTTGTGGCGGAAGGGCCCGAGGACTACGTGCGTCAGGCCATTGCGCTCTACAACAACCGCGACACGATCGCAGACTATCGCAAAACGCTCGAGCAGAACCGGTTCCTCATGCCGCTGTTCGACGCTGAACGCTTCTGCCGTCACCTGGAGACCGGCTTCGAAATGATGGCTGACCGCGCTCGACGCGGACTGGCGCCGGAACATATCGATGTTCCGGCTCTGCCGCCACGCGCAGCTTCGTTCGAACACTAAGCGGCCGGCGATCACCCGCAAACGACAAAGGCAGCGCCGAGGCGCTGCCTTTTTTTTGTGCCGAGAGGGCGGCTGCGCCGCCTGCGCCAGGGCATTTCAGCGAACAGACCGGCGCGACGCCGGCCAAATTCGCATCCCTTCCGCTTTCAAGCGATCCGACGTGAAGCCTAGCTAAAAGAGCGCACCAGGCTGCCGACCAGCAGGTTCCAGCCATCGATCAGCACGAAGAACAGAATCTTGAACGGCAATGAGATCGCAGTCGGTGGCAGCATCATCATGCCCATGGCCATGGTGATGGTGGCGACGATGAGGTCGATCACCAGGAACGGCAACATGATCAGGAAGCCGATCTCGAAACCGCGACGAATTTCCGAGATCATGAAGGCCGGAACGACGGCGCGCAGGTCGACCTTGTCGTCGACAACGACGGTCTGGCCCTTTTCCTTGGCGATATCGATGAAGAGCTGCAGGTCCTTGTCGCGGGTGTTGGCGAGCATGAACTCCCGGAACGGCTCGGTCACCCGCGGGATCGCCTCGGTCTCGGTGATCTGGTTCTTGAGCAGCGGGTCGATGCCGTCGCGCCAGGCACGATCGAAGGTCGGTGCCATGACGTAGAAGGTCATGAACAGTGCCAGGGAAACCATGATCATGTTGGATGGCGTGGTCGCCAGGCCCATGCCGGTGCGCAGGATGGCAAAGGCGATCACGAAGCGCGGAAAGCTCGTGACCATGATCAGGATGCCGGGAGCCACCGACAGAACGGTCAAGAGACCGAAGGTACGGATGATCCACGAGGCGACCGAGCCGTCGACGGGCGTATTGAGGATTTCAGAGGGAAAACTCTGGGCGCCGGCAATACCGGACATCGCCATCATGGCGACTATAAAGGCGACAAGCCGGACCATTTACCGAATCATTGGATGACGAAGGTTCTAAACATCACATTGGTTACGCGTCCATCGGAGCGCAGGTCAACCCGCTCCTGGATGTCATCCCGGAGATATTGAAAGCCGCGCGGGCCCTGGATCTGCTGCAGCGAGACCGTCTTCATGTAGGCGGCGATGTCCTGGTGGATCTGCTCGGCCAGCTTGGGATCCGGCACGCCGTCAAACTGCAGCGCCAGCTCGAGGCGGATCCAGTTTTCCGAAGGATAGGCAAGGTTGGTGGTAATCGGCTCGAGCTGGACGACGCCGTTCGCCTCGGTCGCAACCTTCGGCACGCCCTCTTCACCGGTCGCGTTGGCGGCCGGCTCCTTGGTCGCTTCGACCTGTTCCTTCGGCGGAGGCGGCGCGAGCAGGCCGCCGACCAGCCAGCCGCCGCCGCCGGCGACAAGCGTCAGCACGGCGACGACCGCGATGGTCAGCACCTTCGACGGTGGCTTCGGGCTGGTGGCGGTGTCGAGTTCTTCCATCTTGCCGTTCCCTGCCGATCAGATCGGCGAAAATAGATCTATGAACTGCTGGCCATAGGGCGGCTGCTGCACTTCGGTCAGGCGACCGCGGCCGCCGTAGGAGATGCGCGCCTCGGCGATGCGGTCGTAGGAGATAACGTTGTCGGCATCGACGTCCCGCGGCCGGACGATACCGGCAACGTTGAGGATGCGCAGTTCGTGGTTGACGCGAACTTCCTGCGAGCCGCTGATCAACAGGTTGCCGTTTTCGAGAACCCCGGTGACAACGGCGGCGACGAGCACCCGCAGTTTTTCCGAGCGCTCTGTCGTGCCGTCACCTTCGGTCTTGGTGTTCGAGCCATATTTCAGCTCGCCTTCCCAGCCAAAATCGCTGACCTCCGACTTGCCGTTGGCGCCGACGTTGAAGCCGCTCGAATTCTTGCGGCTGCGATCGGTCTTGTTGTCGAAAGTCGCGCCTTCGTTGATCTTGATGTCGACCGTCAGGATGTCGCCGACATTGATGGCGCGCGCGTCCTTGAACAGAGCCGCCTGTTGATCGTTCCACAGCGAATAGCCGTTGACCACCTGGCGCGGCTGCTTCGGGTAGGCCGCAAGCTGCGGCGTCTGGGAATATTGCAGACCGCTGCCGATGGGGCTCATCGCCGGCGCGCGGCCGATCTCGTTCAACGCCTGGTTCTGACATCCCGCAAGGAGGGCGGCCCCGGTCAGCATGGCCGTTAGACGCATTTTCATGATGGTTCCTTCGAGGTGTTCGGGTCACTCGCGCTCGAGATGATGTTGGTCAGGACTGCCGCCTTTTCGTCTGCCATCTCGCTGAGGATCAGCGAGGACTGGCGCGGTGGCAGCTGCATCATGATGGCCGCGGCAATCTCCGGCCTGACCATTTCGAGCTTGCCGGCGGCGGCATCCGGCTTCATCGTCTTGTAGATATCGACAAGCCCGAGTTCCGCCTGCTTGAGGAAATCGTTGCGGCGTTTCAGCCAGTCTTCATATTCCGCCCGCCGCTTTTCGAGCGTCGCGATGCGCTCATCGATGCTGGCCTGCAGGGTCTCGAGGTCCTTGCGTTGCAGCACGTAGCGCTGGTCTCGCGCCGCATCGGCGATGTTGGTGCAGAACTGCTGGATCTCGTTCTGGGTCGCATCGCTTGCCGGCGGCGCGGTGACATCCTGGGCAAAGGCGCCCGGAATCGTGAGCATCGAGGCCGTGGCGATAGCCGCAGCCAAGAGATTGCGAACCTTGCCGGAAGTCTTGATCGTTGTCGTCATTGCAGCACAAGCTCCGCCTGAAGGGCTCCCGCCGATTTGATGCTCTGCAGGATGGCGATGATGCCATCCGGCTTGACGCCGATGTTGTTGAGGCCGGCGACGAGCGATCGCAGGCTCGATCCGTTAAGGATCGCCACCGTACCGCCGTCGGACTGGGCGTTGATCGTTGTGTTCGGTTCCATCGCCGTCTGCCCGCGGGCGAACGGCAGCGGCTGAACCACGGTCGGCGTCTCGCTGACTTCGACCGTCAGCGTGCCGTAGCTCACCGCCACTTCGTTGACCCGGACATCCTGGCCGATCACGATCGTACCGGTGCGCTCGTTGATGACCACGCGCGCAGGCACGTCGGTCTCGATGACCAGGTTCTCGATATCGGCCATGAGCCGGGCGAGGTCCGCCATCTTCGGCTTTTCGACGAGAACCGACTGGGAATCGCGCGCCTCGGCGATGCGACCGCCATATTGCTGGGCCGCATACTTGTTGATGGCCGCTGCCATGCCGACGGCGGTGGAGAAGTCCGGGTTGCGCAGTTGCAGCACCAGGTTGAAGCCGTCCTTGAACTTGGCCGGCAGTTCCCGTTCGATGATCGCGCCGTTCGGCACGCGCCCCGCCGTCGTGATCCCCTGGTTGAGGGTCGCGGCGTCGCCCTGAGCGGAGAACCCCGTGACGACCACCGACCCTTGCGCGACCGCGTAGATCTGACCGTCGGCGCCGGAGAGCGACGTCATGACCAGCGTGCCGCCCCGAAGCGAAGTGCTGTCGCCGAGCGATCCGACGGTGACGTCGACGCGGCTGCCGGGGCTTGCGAAGGGCGGCAGCGTTGCCGTCACCAGCACCGCCGCGACGTTCTTCGTGCGAGAATCGCCGCCCTGCGTGGAGATGCCGAGATTCTGCAGCATCGCCCGGATCGACTGATCCGTGAACGGTGACGCGCGAAGGTTGTCGCCGGTGCCCTGGAGGCCGACGACGAGACCGTAACCGATCAGCTGGTTGTCGCGACCGGCCTGGAGTGAGGCTACGTCTTTGATCCTGGACGCGCCAAAGGCCGGTGTCAGTGCCATGGAGAACACTGCAGCCATCGTCAGGAACCATTTGCAGGCAAGCATTTTCATTTCGCCACCACGTGGATAGTGCCGTCAGCCATCACCGTTCCGGAAACGATGACGCCCGTGTCGATATTGCGGACCCGGATCAACTCGCCGACGGCGGCATCCTGGAGCGGCGATCCGGCGGCGCTGATGGTCAGGCCGCCATTGCTGAAGACGAGTCGGACGCTAGAGCCGCGCTCGACCGCATATTGTTCGCGAAGCGCGCTGACGAGAATGACCCGGCCCGGCAGGAGGGTGCGTTTCGTGACCTTGCCGTCGATCTCGTTCAGGGTTCGGACGTAGCCGTCCGCAAGATCGGGATTGGTGACGTCGACCACCTCGACACGGCTCGGATCGAGCGTTTCGCCGGGATAGATGGTCTGCGTCGGGATCACAGCCGTCATCCGTTCCGCAAAAGCCGGGGAAGGCAACAGGCAGGCGGCGCTCAGCAGCGCGCCAACCGCCAGCCGAAGCGGTGCGCCTCGGCTCTTCCATGCCTTGATGTGTGCGGATCGGCGAAACGTCATGTTTGCCCCTCTTTTCGTTACCGGAGGTTCTTGCTCACCGTGGCCGCCATCTCATCGGCCGCCTGAATGATCTTGGAGTTCATCTCATAGGCGCGCTGCGCCGAGATCAGGTCGGTGATTTCCTTGACCGGATCGACGTTGGACGCCTCGAGATACTTCTGCTTGATCTGGGCGAAGCCCGCGTCTGCCGGGGTACCGACGATCGCATCGCCGGAAGCCGGCGTCTCCTTATAAAGGTTTTCGCCCTGCGGCTCGAGGCCGGCCTCGTTGACGAAGTTGGCGATCGTCAGCTGGCCAATTTCCTGCATTGCCGGATCGTTGCCGATGCGCACCATCACCTGGCCGGAGCTGGTGAAGGCGATCTCGGTCGCATCCTGCGGGACCGTGATGCCCGGAACGACGGTGTATCCGTCGATCGTCACCAGCTGCCCCTGGGCGTTCTTGTTGAACGCACCGGAGCGTGTGTAGACCGTTTCACCATCCGGCGTTTCCACCTGGAACCAGCCGCGGCCGATCAGCGCCAGGTCGTAGTCGTTGCCGGTGTTGACCAGGCTGCCCTGGATGTGAAGGTTGCGCACGGCCGCCGTCTGCACGCCGAGGCCGATGATCGCGCCTTCCGGAACGATCGCCTGGTTGGAGCGGTTCGGCACGCCCTGGGCGCGTTCGGTCTGGTATAACAGATCGGAGAATTCGGCGCGCGCGCGCTTGTAACCGGTGGTGTTGATGTTCGCGATGTTGTTCGCGATCACCTCGAGGTTCAGCTGCTGGGCGTTCATGCCGGTGGCGGCGATGGAAAGGGCCTTCATGTGTCGTTCCTTCAGATCTGCATGCGCGCGATTTCGAGGTAGGCGGAAACCACCTTGTCGCGAATGGCGATCGCGGTCTGCAGCGACTGCTCGGCGTTCATGACGGCATCGACCACTTCGCGGGTGTTGGCCTGGCCGCGGATGCCGTCGAGCGATGCGCCTTCGGCCTTCTTCATCGCGCCGACGGCATCGCTCGCCATGTCGCCGAGAACCGAGGCGAAGCTCTGCCCCTGCGGCACACCAGAGGTGGCTGCCGGCATGCCGAAGAGCGACGAGGACGAGGATGTGGAACGCGTGCCGTCGGCCTCTTTGGTGACCGAGAACGCGCCCAAGGATTTAACTGCATCGATCATTATTGCGAGGCTCTCAACAGGTCGATTGTCTGGGAAATCAGGTCGCGGGACTGCTTGATGGTCTGAAGGTTCGCCTCATAGGCGCGGTTGGCTTCGCGCATGTCGGCCATCTCGACCAGGATGTTGACGTTCGGCAGCTTGACCATGCCCTTCTCGTCGGCGGCCGGGTTGCCCGGGTCGAACTCGATGCTGAAGTCCGAATCATCCGTGCCTTGCCGCTCGATCTCGACCAGGGATGCACCGCTTGCCCGGTCGACTTCGGCCGCAAAGCTGATGGTCTTGCGACGATAGGGATCAGAGCCCGGCGTATCGCCGGTGGAGCGGGCGTTGGCGATGTTCTCGGAGACGACGCGCAGACGGGTCGACTCCGCCTGGAGGCCGGAGGCCGATACCTTGAGGGCCGAGGTCAATGGATCCATGGTTCTTACTTCCGTACCGTCATCAGCATCATTCGGTGAAAGGCCTTCACCAGGCCGGCGCTCAGTTCGTAATCGCGCTTGATTTCGCCGGTCTTCATCATTTCCTGCTCGATCGCGACGCTGTTGCCGGACTGCTGGATCTGCACGCCGTCGACCATGCCGACTTCGGCAACCTGCGACGCTTCGAGACCTTCGGTGAAATGTGCCTTGTGGGTCGCCGCCATCTGCATGCCGGTGTCCTGCAGCACGCTTTCGAACGGCTTGACGTCCTTGGCCTTGTAGTGCGGCGTATTCGCATTGGCGATGTTGCCGGCCACCACGTTCTGGCGAACGGTCAGCCACTGGGCCTGCCGGGACGCGAGTTCGAAAAGCTGAATCGGTTGCATCAAAAGCTCCATGCTTGGTGATGCGAACCTAGGCCGGTAATCTTGCGTGGGACTTTCGTCGGAAATGCCGGCGATCAGAACACGTCGCACGACGCCTGACCCAATCGGGCAGGCACTGCGCGCCCGAAAGGACGCGCAGATCTCAGCGATGCGGAAAACAATGGAGGGTCAGTCGGCCTTGTAGATTTCGCCGTTGGACGTGATCATCACCCAATGGCCATCGCGCTGCTCGAGCGTGGCGAGACGGCTGTTGTCAGGCAGAACCGAGCCGACGCGAACGATGTACATGCCGCTGGCATCCTCGATCAGGGCGCGGCCATTGGCGACATGCATCAGCTTGAATCCCGACTTGCCGCCGGGAAAGGGCTGTGACAGCCCCTCTTCCGCCGCCGCCCCTTCCGGGGCCGGACCGCCGCCAATGCCGGGTACCGACGCGGTCGTCAACTGGTCGATCGCGGCAAGCGTCTCGCCGTCCGCATCGGGCATCGCCAGCGGCGAGACCGAAACGACGCTGCGGGCCGCACGTTCCGGCAGGTCGCGGGTCGAGCCCTGCCAAAGCGGCGGCATGGTGAACTTGTCCTGGTGGAAGAAGGCATACCAGGGGAAGAAGGTCGCAAAAGCGGCAAGCGCGACGCCGGTGGCGGCGAGGAACTTGTCGGTCATCGGCATGCGGCTTCGCCTGCGCTGATGAACCATCTCGTCCGCATCGTAATCGGTCACGGCCATTACCTCGCTCTCGCGCCCGGTTGATTGCCCATCGCCGCCGCCTTCAAAGCATTGGCAAGATCGGCGAAAGCGTCCTGCGCCGGGCGCTCCCCGGCGGTTTGCGTCAGCACCTCATAGATGACCGGCACCTGCTTGATCGCCATGTCGAGGTCGGGATCGCCACCGGGGCGATAGCCACCGATCAGGCGAAGGTCGCGGGTCTCCTCGAAGCGATGAATGAGCGCCTTCAGGCGCGCCACGAGCTTCTCCTGATCCGGCGTCCATGCCTTGCGTGCAAGGCGCGAGATCGAGGCGAGCGGATTGATCGGCGGGTAACGTCCTTCCTCCGCAAGGCTGCGTTCGAGCACGATGTGACCATCGAGAATACCGCGCGTCGAATCGGCGACCGGATCGTTGTGGTTGTCGCCATCGACGAGAATGGAGATGATCGCCGTGATCGTGCCTGATCCTTCCGTGCCGGGGCCGGCACGCTCGAGGAGACGCGGCAGCTCGGTAAACACCGAGGCCGGATAGCCGCGTGCGATCGGCGGCTCGCCGGATGCCGTCGCCACTTCGCGGATCGCATGGGCGAAGCGGGTGACGCTGTCGACGATCAGCAGCACGTTGTCGCCATTGTCGCGATAGTGCTCGGCGATGGTAACGGCGGTCAGCGGCGCCATCTTGCGCAGCATCGGGCTTTCGTCGCTGGTCGCCACCACCGCAACCGACTTCGCAAGATTGTCGCCGAGCGTATCCTCGATGAATTCCCGGACTTCACGGCCACGTTCGCCGACGAGCGCGATCACCACCTTGTCAAAGGCGTCGGCCCGCGCCAGCATCGACAGCAGGGTCGATTTGCCAACGCCGGAACCGGCGAAAATGCCGAGGCGCTGGCCAAGGCAGAGCGGCGAGAAGATGTCGATTGCCCTGACGCCGGTCAGAAAGCCCTTTTCCACCCGCTTGCGGCTCATCGAGGGCGGCGCGGTATTGGAGATCGAGCGGCGCACGTCGCCCTGCAACAGAGGTCCGAGCCCGTCGATCGGCTCGCCAAGCGCATTGATGGCGCGACCGCACCATTGATCGGTGGGGGCGACGCGAAACGCTCCCTTGCGGATGACCGTGTCATGGATGCCGATCGGATCGCCGGGCTCGATCGGGCAGACCACCACCCGCTCCGGCTCCACCCGCACAACCTCGCCGAGATGAGTTCCCGTCACGCTCTTGTGGGCGACGAAGTCTCCGAGACGCACATGCCGCGACAGCCCGGTCACCGTATAGTGGCCGGGCGAGATCGTCTGCACGTGACCGCCAGGCGCGATCGAGAATTCGGGCTTGGCATAGCGCTCGACCAGACCGGCAAGTGCCGCCAGAGATGTCGATCCCGCGCTTGTGTTCTGGCCTTCGCGTTGCATGCCGACTCCCGTCAGAAATTATCGGCTGCCGCCAAGCGTCTTGACCGCTTCCTCAAGCGATCCCTCGCTGTCGCGCAACAGGGCTGTGATGTTGTCGAAGGCGCGGGTGACCATGATCAGCTGCGACATTTCCTGGACGGCATTGACGTTGGACTCCTCGAGGAAGCCCTGCATGACGCCGACGTCGAAGCGGTCGACCACCGGTTCCGGCTGCATGGCCGGCTGGACGGCGCTGTTGTCGAGGCGGACGAAACCGTTGCTGAAATCGGCCTGATAAAGGCCGAGCGAGGCGACCGCGACACCGTTCTGATGCAGCGCGCCATCGGCACCCACGGTGATTTCCCCGCCGCTACCGTTGAGCTGGATCGGAGCGCCGCCGGCATCGAGCACCGGATAACCGCGAATCGTCACGAGATCGCCGGTGTCGGTCAGCGTGAAGCGTCCGTCGCGGGTCAGCGCCAGGCCAGCCGGCGTCTCGATCTGGAACCAGGCATCGCCCTTGACGGCGAAATCGAGCGCCGAACCGGTACGCGTCAGCGAACCGTTGCTGGTGTTCAGGAACTCCTCGCCCTTGCTGACATAGGCGACCTTGGCCGGCTTGGTATCGCCGAGCATCTGGTTGAACTTCACCTCGGTACCGCGAAAGCCGATGGTGCCGGCATTGGCGATGTTGTCGGCAAGCGTGTTCAGGCGCTTCTCAAGCGCCATCTGCGACGAAATCGCGACGTAAAGACCGGTCTGCACGTTCACTTGCCCCCGAGTTTCAGGCTGTTGATGGACAGGAGAAGATCGGAAGAAATGCCGTAGCCGCTCGATGAGCCGAAGACCGCGAGCGGATCGTAACCGTCCGTTGAATTTTTGACTTCCCAGAGTGCCGTAAACCGGTCGAGAAACTCGGCCAGCTTGGTCGGATCCTGGAAGTCCTTGAAGTCGAGCGCCTTTTCGTAGGTCTCGGCCTGACGATCGACATTGGTCGCGGCGAACTCGTCGGGTAGCTGCAGGGCCGTGCGCACCACCTGGGCCAGAGCCTCGTCGGCGATGATGGCGTAACCGGTGTCGATGGTCGGCGCCATGCGCGCGAAGTAAAGAGCGAGCCGGACGCCAGCATTCTCCTCGCCGGCGTTCTGCTCCAGCGTCTGGCGGGCATATTTGTCGGCAACACTTTTTTGCGCCCGGTCGAAGGACGTGGCCGCCTCGCCATGGGCAGCGAAGTTCAGCGATTCGACGAGCTGCTTGTAGCGACTGTCGGTCAGCTTGTTGGCAAAGGCGTCGTCCTTGTCGACGCCTTCGGTCAGTACCTTGCGCATGAAGGCCTTGGCATAGGCCATGTCTTCGAGACCATGGGCCCTCATGGCGTAATTGTAGAGCCTGGTATCGGCGAAGAAGTCATCGATGGTTTTGACGTCGCCGATCTTCGACAGGTAGTACTCTGTCTCGCGCGCCACGTCCGGCTCTTGGGCAACGCGGGCCAGCGACTTGGTCAAGTCGGCCGTTATCAGCTTGTAGCTCGTATAGGTCGTGGTCACGATCGGTCCGCCCCTCAAGGAATGAGCAGGCAAAGCATAAGCCTGCCTTGCCAAATCCTGACCGGAGAGCCTTGCGCGAACCTGTTCCGCACAACGGTTGCATCGCACCGCACCGGCCAGCCTCACGCAAGGATGAAACCGTATCCCGTTAGCGGAAAATAAGATCGCGACAGGTATCGAATATGAATATCATCATCGGACTTCTTGTGACGTTCGGCTGTATTCTCGGCGGCTATTTGGCCATGGGCGGCCACATGGAGGTTCTCAACCAGCCTTTCGAGCTGCTGATCATCGGCGGCGCGGGCATCGGCGGCTTCATCATGGCCAACTCGATGAAGGTGGTGAAGGATACCGGCAAGGCACTCGGCGAAGCCTTTCGCCACAAGGTGCCGAAGGAGCGCGAGTATCTCGACACGCTCGGCGTTCTCTACTCGCTGATGCGGGATCTGCGCACCAAGTCGCGCAACGAAATCGAGAGCCACATCGACAATCCGGAAGAATCCTCGATCTTCCAGTCGGCGCCGACGGTCGTGAAGAACAAGGAACTGACCGCCTTCATCTGCGACTATGTGCGCCTGATCATCATCGGCAACGCCCGCTCGCACGAGATCGAAGCGCTGATGGACGAGGAAATCCAGACCATCACCCACGACAAGATGAAGTGCTACCACGCGCTCAACACCATGGGTGATGCCTTCCCGGCGATCGGAATCGTCGCGGCCGTTCTCGGCGTCATCAAGGCCATGGGCGCGATCAGCGAGGCACCCGAAGTTCTCGGTGCCAAGATCGCGGCAGCACTCGTCGGTACGCTGCTCGGCGTGTTCCTCTCCTATTCGATCGTCGCGCCGCTCGTTGCCAACATCAAGTCGGTGCGCGAAAAGCAGAACCGGCTCTACATCATCGTCAAGCAGACGCTGCTTGCCTATATGAACGGTTCGGTGCCGCAGGTCGCACTCGAATATGGCCGCAAGACCATCTCGGCCTACGAGCGGCCGTCGATCGACGCCGTCGAGCAGGAAATGATGAACCCCGGTGGTGGCGGCGAAAGCAAGGCGGCCTGATCCATGAAACCCGCAGCATCAAACGTTCACGCATTCGACCGGAAACTTCTGGCCCGCATGACCGGCGCGCTCGGCGACGACCGGGTGATCGGTCGCCTGGCGCTCGATCTCGGCCAGGTCTTCGGCGAATTCCTGCCCGACATGTGCCGGGCAGAGACAGGCCTCGACATCACGATCGGTTATGCCGGTTTCCGGACGGGGCTGCGCAACGAGTTGGTCGCCGGCCTTGGCGCCGGCGTGCTCGTCAGCGACGCGTCGCTGCGCAACTGGTGCGCGGATTTCCAGATCGGCTGCGACAGCCCGATCATCATCACGCTGGTCGAGGCGCTGCTCGGCGCCGAGCCGGCCGGGATCGAAGAACCGCAGCCGCGCCCGCTCTCCCACATCGAGATCGACGTCGCCGTGCCGCTGTTCGAAAAGATCGCCGACGTGCTGCGTACCGCCGTCAACGCGCCGGGCGGATTCGAACCGATCGTCGAGCGTCCACTCAACAGCACCGCCCGCCCGAAGCCCGATCCGATGATCGAGGATGTCCATGCCGGCGCCATCGACATGACGATCGGCTTCGGCCCGGTGCTGTCCACCTTCTCGGTCATCGTTCCACAGAGCGTGCTGCTCAAGACCACGATCGTCTTCCCCAAGGGCAGCGGCCAGCAGCGCAAGGCAAAGACCGAGTGGACGGAACAGCTCGAGGAACAGGTTCGCCGCTCGGCCGTGACAATCGAAGCGCGGATTAAGCTCGAGAGCCTGACGCTCGAAACGATCAGCCGCCTGCAGCCAGGCGATGTCATTCCTTTCCACGACACCCAGGATGTTCGCGTCGACGTCAACGCCAATGGCCGCGACCTCTATGTCTGCGAATTCGGGCGGTCGGGGTCGAAATACACCGTCAGGGTCAAGGATACCCACGGCTCCGAGCAGGACATCCTTCGCCACATCATGAGTTAAATCGGCCTGCCGCGCATTCGCAGCATGCCTGAGGCAAGCTTCAACTGGAATAGTTCTCACATGGCACCCAAGAAAGCACCCATCAACGAACAGGCCGAAGCCGCTGTCGGAGACATGGAACTCGACCAGGCAATCAATGACCTGCGCGGTGTTCTCAAGCAGGATTCGGATGCGCCGGCCGCCTTCGGCTCGGAATTCGGTAGCGATTCCCTTGGCACGACGACGGAGTTCGGCAGCGAGTTTGGCGCACCCGCCGCCGGCCTCGACGCTTTCGGCGGCGATTTCGGCTCCAGCGACTTTGGTTCGGGCGACTTTGGTTCGGGCGACTTCAGTTCGGGCGATTTCGGCTCGGGCGACTTCGGCGCCGGCTCTGTATCGAGCGACTTCGGTGGCACCGATTTTGCGGCAACGTCTTTCGACAGCTCGGAAGCAGCCATCGATGCGCGGCCCGGCACGGGCATGACCGCCAATCTCGACCTGATCATGGATATTCCGATTGACGTCCAGATCGTTCTCGGCAGCAGCCGCATGCAGGTTTCCGGCCTGATGAACCTCAACGAAGGCGCGACGATCGCACTGGATCGCCGGATTGGCGAACCGGTCGAGATCATGGTCAACGGCCGGGTGATCGGTCGCGGTGAAATTACCGTTCTCGAAGGCGACGATACCCGCTTCGGCGTCAAACTCATCGAGATCAAGGGCAGCAAGCAGGCATAGAGCCCCATGACGGGGCGAAGGATAAATCCATGATGGATTTCGAAAGTTTCGAGGCTCAGGCGCTATCAAGGCCGCTCAGCCAAACCGACAAGGCGGCGGCCGTCCTGCTTGCCATGGGCAAGGGCGTCGCCAGCAAGCTCTTGAAGTTCTTCACCCAGAGCGAACTGCAGTCGATCATCGCCGCGGCCCAGTCGCTGCGTGCCATTCCGCCCCATGAACTGGAAGCGCTCGTCAACGAGTTCGAAGACCTCTTCACCGAAGGCGCCGGTCTGATGGACAACGCCAAGGCGATCGAAAGCATCCTCGAAGAGGGCCTGACGCCGGACGAGGTCGACGGCCTGCTTGGCCGCCGCGCCACGTTCCAGTCCTATGAGGCCAGCATCTGGGACCGCCTGCAGGAATGCGACCCGGTCGCGGTTTCGGTGCAGCTCGCCAAGGAACATCCGCAGACGATCGCCTACGTATTGTCGATGATGCCTTCGAGCTTCGGCGCCAAGGTCCTGCTGCATCTTTCCGAAGAACAGCGCCCGGACATCCTGAAGCGCGCCGTCAACATGAAGGACGTCAACTCCAAGGCGGCCGCAATCATCGAGAAGCGGGTCATGGAAATGATCGGCGAGATGGAAGCGGAGCGCAATTCGGCGGGTCCTGCCAAGATCGCCGAAGTCATGAACGAACTCGACAAGCCGCAGGTGGACACCCTGCTTGCATCGCTCGAATCGCTCAGCACCGCATCCGCCAACAAGGTGCGCCCGAAGATCTTCCTCTTCGACGACGTGCTCTACATGCCGCAGCGCAGCCGCGTACAGCTCTTCAACGACGTATCGACGGACATCATCACGATGGCTCTGCGCGGTTCGACGGCGGAGCTGCGCGAATCGGTGCTCGCCTCGATCGGCGCACGCCAGCGCCGCATGATCGAATCCGACCTCTCGATGGGCGATGCCGGTATCAATCCGCGCGATATCGCGATTGCACGGCGGTCGATCACCCAGGAAGCCATTCGCCTGGCGGCGAGCGGCCAGCTCGAGCTGAAGGACAAGGACGCGCAAGCGGCCTGATCCGGTTCTCGGCAGCACAGGAGCCGGCGCGTGACGCCGGCGCTCGATCGGAGCGTCCGCCGTCCGCGGGCGCCGCCACTCCCGCTTTCCGACAGTATTTTCTGTTGAGCCTCGGCCACAGCCGGGGCGCCACCCTTGCCTGCATGGCCTTGCCGGTCCACTACAGGGAGCAGCCAGCGCAAACAGGGTGCCTCAGCATGCTGTGCACCCGATCCGATGCACGAGGCTGTGGCGGAAACCGGGAGCCTCCTGTTCATGTCGGACGATCAGGACAAAGACAGCAAAACAGAGGCTCCGTCAGAGAAGAAGATCTCCGACGCCGCGGACAAGGGAAATGTGCCCTTCTCTCGCGAAGCCACGATGTTCGCCTCGACGCTTGCGATCTACATCTTCTTCGTCTTTTTCCTCGCCGACGGCGTCTCCACCATGGCAGAAGCCCTCAAGGACATCTTCGAGCAGCCCGATGCCTGGCGACTGGAGAATGCGACCGACGTCGTGGCGCTGATCACCCACCTCGCCTGGAAATCGACCGCGCTGCTCGTTCCCGCCTTCGTGCTGCTCCTGGTCTTCGGCGTTGGCTCGTCGATCTTCCAGAACCTGCCGCGCCCGGTCCTCGACCGCATCCAGCCCAAGCTGAACCGCGTGTCCCCGATCGCGGGCTTCAAGCGCATCTTCGGCGTCCAGGGGCTCGTCGAGTTCGGCAAGTCGCTGTTCAAGATCATCATCGTCTCGGTAGTCGTCGTGCTGGTGCTCTGGAACGACTATTTCGCCACGCTCGACCTGATGTTCTCCGATCCGGTCACGATGTTTTCAGCGATGTCGGGAGATCTCAACGAGATCATGATCGTCATCCTGTTTGCCACAGCAGTGCTCGGGATCGCCGACCTCTTCTGGTCACGGCACCATTGGTACACGGAGCTGATGATGACCAAGCAGGAGGTGAAGGAGGAAATGAAGCAGGCGCAGGGCGACCCGATCGTCAAGCAGCGCCTGCGCTCGATGCAGCGTGACCGGGCGCGCAAGCGGATGATCTCGTCGGTGCCGCGCGCAACGCTTGTCATCGCCAACCCGACCCACTACGCGGTCGCCCTGCGTTACGTCCGCGAAGAAAACGACGCACCGGTCGTCGTGGCGATGGGACAGGACCTCGTCGCGCTCAAAATCCGTGAAATTGCGGAGAAAAATGGCGTTCCGGTCTTCGAGGACCCGCCACTCGCACGCTCCATGTTTGCACAAGTCTCGGTCGATAGTGTGATTCCACCCGTGTTTTACAAGGCTGTTGCCGAACTCATTCACAGGGTGCATGCGTCGCAACCAAAACGGATGACATAACTCCGATGAAAAAGTGCGAATTCTCCGAGAAACGGGAACAAATCGTCGCCGAAGCAATCCGCCCTGTGGCAACCGAGCTGCGCCTGATTGACGCCGCCGACTTCATCGCACTCTTGCGGTTCGAGTCCTATGCCAGCCTCGCCGATCTCGTCGAATCGGCCGCCGAGCTCTATTTCCTGCCCGGCACGGTGAACTTCGGCCTTGGCGGCAACTACAATCTGGACTGGGACAGCGAGCCGGAGATCGTCCTCGACCTCGAGCTCAAGCCCCGCGGCGTCACCATTTATGTCCGTCTGTCGCTCGGCAACGAGACCGCCGGCATCGAGATCAGCCACATCAGCTTTCAAACCCCCTCGTCCGATCCGGACGAGAACACGGCTTTCCTGGTCAAGAGCCTGGAAGACGCCAAGTTCGTCAAGTCCTACGAACTGCCGCTCGCCAGCTGAGCGGCCGATCCGGCGCGGTCAGGGCTGAAGCAGCGACGCCCTGACACAGCGTGGTCCAGGATGCTGTCAGCGCAAGTGAGCCGGACCTTGCTGGAGCGGTTGTGCGGCGGCTATGCGATCGCGACATACAACAACCAGCGACTTGAATCGCCGGGAGCGTATCTGAAAGATCGCAGCGTGCTTTAGCTGATGTAGCCGAGACGGATCGCCTTGGCGATCGCCTGGATCCGGTTGACCGAGTCGAGCTTGGTCGTCGCTGCTCCCAGATAGGCATTGACGGTGTGGACCGACAGGCCCATGCGCTCGGCGATCTCCTCGCTGATGTGGCCATCGCCGGCCATTTGCAGGCAAGCGATCTCACGATCGCTCAAGGTTTCGGCCGGGGCCAGGCGCTTCTCGTCCGCCGCCAGCAGATCGGTCATGATCATGCAGCTGCGCCCGTGCAGATCGACCACCTGCTCCGTTGAAGCATCGACATAGCTGCCGGCAAAGACGACATAGCCGTTGCCCTGAGCACCAAGCCTCACGGGAAAGGCGATGCCGGAATAGGGAAGCTTGCGCCCCTTCAACCGGTGCGCAAAGGGTGCAAGCTCGGAAACGTCGGCCGCCTGGTGTTCGCCGGACCCATTCCAAAGGACCGGCAGCAGCGATTGATCGAGATGGGCAACCAGCTCCTCGCCATAGGCGCCGACAAGATCGTGGGCGTTGGCCTCGGCCGACAGACCCCAATTATCGAGCACGCAGGTCAGCTTGCGCACGGTTCCCTTGCCGTTGAGGCGAAAGACGGCAAAGTGCTTGGCATTGATCTGCCGCTGCATGGCCTGCAGTCGCGTAATCAAGGTTGCGGCGCGCGCCGCGCGAGTGCCTTGCCTTGCCTGCTTGTGATCGTCCTCGATCCGGCCACCGCCGAGAAAATGCGTCATTTCGCCCGATCCTCACACAAGGTTGTTGCGCACCGCGTAGGCGATCGCTTCGGATCGCGTCCGGGTCGCGGTCTTGCGCATCACGCTGGTGATGTAGTTGTTGATCGTATTGCGGGAGATCCCGAGGATGACCGCGATTTCTTCGCTTGTCTTGCCCTCAGCAATCCAGAAGAGGCATTCGAGCTCGCGTTCGGTGAGCTCGAAATCCCGGTCATGGCGCACTTCGGCCCGTGTCGTGAAGCTTGCGAGATAGCCTGCCAGCAGCGTGACGTCACGCAGGCTCTCCTGCGACAGGATCACGTCCTCCGGAACCAGCAACATCAGCGAGAAGCGCAGGCGACCAACGTTGAA
Organism: Ensifer sp. MJa1; assembly: GCF_037026475.1. NCBI lineage: Bacteria > Pseudomonadati > Pseudomonadota > Alphaproteobacteria > Hyphomicrobiales > Rhizobiaceae > Ensifer > Ensifer sp. MJa1. Next base: position 214,081 of record NZ_JAKUMO010000004.1, read on the forward strand.
CGTGATGGCACAATACTCACGGCTGATGCCGCGTGGCAGATCGGTGTTGTCGGGCAAAGCATGGAAACACGGCTGCAGGACGGCCATGCATTTTTCCAGTTCGGTGGTCTTGGCATGCAGTGCGGTGATGACGCCCGCGAGACGCCGAACCACATCGAAGGGCCAATCGGAGCAGACGACGAAGTCGAGACCGCTGTCCTGGGAGAGATCGTAGCGCGCCAGCAGATAGTGGCTCGCACCAACATATTCCGTCAGCGCCGCAAGACCGCTGCCGAGTGCGCCCCGACCGGCGATTTCACCCAGCCGTCGCAAAAGCTGCTCGCGCGAGAGACCGCCGCCGCGCACACGTGCCGGTGCCGTCGGCAAAGGCCAGACAGCAATGTCTGCTTGCGAAATGTCCATGAGTTCTGCCCCTGTGCCGCATCCACATCCCGGAACTGCACTTGCACTGTCGCCGCCAACAGCCGGCCGAAGCCGAATATCACCACCAGTCGCAGATCAGGACGCGAATCAACTGCTAAAAATGTACATCGCCACGCGGAAAAAAACACCGCCCCCATATCGCTATTTACTTCGCCTCATTTGCATGGAGCGATTCGGCAGAACGGGACCTCCCAATCCCGATGAAACGGGCAGCAGAACCCTGTCCGTCGTACAAAATATTGATAGATAACGATTTCTCAGCAGCGCGCGAACGATTTCTCGGCCGCGACAACGCCTAGAGGCGGCAGAAACGGCCCGTTTCGGCGCCGTTTTGCTCAGTTGATGGGCGATTATTGGTTCTCTGAGAACTTTAGAATCTAAAGAAATTATACTTTGTTTTCGGAGCTGTTGCTGAAATGCACCAATGCATTTTCAGATCACACTCATTTCACCAATATATAAATTGTGTAATTGCAAGCATTTCTTATGATATTATCGAAGTTATATTTTCGGTAAACTATGTATAGCCCTACGTATAGATAGTAGATGCGCACACGATATGCACGCCATGCGCGCGAGCGGAATCTATAAATTAAGATATCGTTAAAGTGTTACCATCGGCGACGCTCGGCAGGACTCGGGCGAGATCACTTCGAAACTTGAAGCAAATCCGACTTGCGGGCGGCGGGGTCGCACAGACTCCCATATTATTTGCGCCGATCATGAACGGTGCCGCGATACCCACATGGCTGCGCCAAAAACAGAAATCCCGCCATAAGGCGGGATCTGCATGCGTTGAGAGGTGTTGCAGCCGGCGTATCAGGCGGCCTTGTCGAGAGCCCATTTGCGCAGGATCTTGGCCGCGCGCTCTTCGCTGATTTCGACCATGCGCGCCAGGCGCCGTTCCGGCCCTTCCTTGACCCGGCGGTTGAAGCCGCCGGCATCCTCGCCCATGTTGAGCAGGTCGTCGGTGCTGTCGAAACCAAAGTCCGAACCGAAGCCTTCCATGAGCGCGCCGCCGGCACCGGCAGTCGTCGGAGAGAAGTCGGGCAGTTCGAGGCCGGCAGCTTCGCCTTCGATCTGGCCGGCATTGCCGCCGAGACCGAGCTGGCGTGCCAGCGGACGCATGCCCCAGACCACCAGAGCGGCAACCACGACAAAGGCAAGGGCGTTGATGATGCCACCGAGGTTGCGGGTGAGCGTTTCCATGACGCCCGGCCCGGCGACTGCCTGGTCAAGCAGTTGCGTCTCGACGAAGTCCATGGCCGTCAGGGTCACGACGTCGCCACGGTTGGTATCAAGGCCAGCGGCGGAGGCGACGATCTTCTGCATGTCCTGCAGGTAGGCATCGATCTTGGCCTGGTCGGCCGGCTCACCCACCATTGCTGCAAGTCGGCCGCGGTTAACGACGACGGCAACGGACAGGCGTTCGATCGTGTAGCTGTTCTTGACGGTCGCGATCGTCTTGCTGTTGATCTCGTAGTTGGTCTGCTCTTCCTTCTTCTCGGCCTCGTCGCTCGACTGCGGGCCGGGGCCGCCGCGCGGAGCGGCCTGCGGAATGTTCTGCTGCACGGTCGCGGCATTGTCCGGCTGCTGCTGGCTGGATTTCTGCTCTTCCTTGGTCACGCGCGTCGAGCGCTCGACCCGCGATTCCGGATCGAAGACAGTTTCCTGGATCTGCTGCGTATCGGTGTTCAGCCGCGCGGTGACGCTGGAACGAAAGTTGTCCATGCCGAGGAAGGGCGCAAGCGCGTTGTCGATCTTCTTTTCGAGTTCACCCTGCACGTTCTGGACAACGCCGAGCGACTGGTTGAGCGCGCTGTTGGCCGGATCGTCGCCGGAGGCGAGCAACTGTCCCGTGGAATCGAGCACGGTCACGTCATCGACGTCGAGGCCCGGCACGGAGGAGGCGACGAGATGGCGGATCGAGGCGGCGGCGCTGCGGCCGACCGTGGCGCTGGCGCGGATCATCACCGAAGCGGTGGGATTCTGGTCGGCTTTGCGGAAGCTGCCGCGCTCGGGCATGACGATGTGAACGCGGGCGGCGGCAATACCGGAGATCTGCTGGATGGTGCGGCCGATTTCGCCTTCGAGCGCGCGAACGCGCGTCACTTCCTGCATGAAGGAGGTGAGGCCGAGCGAACCGACATTGTCGAAGAGTTCGTAGCCGGCATTGGCGCTGCTCGGCAGGCCGCGCTCTGCAAGCAGCAGCCGCGCCTTGCTGGTCATGCCGACGGGCACCTGGACGCTGGCGCCGTCGGAACCGACATTGAAATCGATGTTGGCCTCGGCCAGCGCGATGCTGATCTGGGTGACATCGCTGCGTTCAAGCCCGACATAGAGCGTCTCGAACGAGGGTCTGTTGACGTAAATTCCGGCCCCAAGAACCAGGCCGACCGCGACAATACCCGCCGCCGCCAGCGCGACCAGCTTGCCTTGCCCGAGATTGCTCAGGTTCTTCGTGACCGTCGAGAGTTGATCCAACAGACTCATTCTGTTTCCGCACCCAGTATCGCAAGGCCTTCGAGCCGGTCATCGGCCGCGCGCCCTACGCAGTTCCTACATTCGGGTTTTCTGGGTATCGGCATGCCTTGTATCGACTTCCAATGCGCGCGAATCCACCAGTCCCGATCCGGACCGTAGGAAACGAAACTTGCGCGAACTTGGCTTGATCGGTTCGATTGGCCGATGGAATTGCCTGGCCGGTCGACTATCCACGACCGCGAATTCGGCAGGCAAAGGCGTGCAGCGACGCTACGCTACCGCAAGGCGGCGCCACAGAACGCAGCGCAAGCCTTTGATTTTACAGCAATGCCTTCTTTAGGAAGCTCACCGCTCGGACGCCACAGGCGTCAGAACGCCTCAAAATCGCCGGCAGCCTTGGTCAGTGGCTGCGAGTGGCCGTGGCGCAACATGCCGTTGCCGAGTGCTTTTTTCATGTCGGCAAGCTTCACCAGGCTGACCGCGGTGGTGACGTCGACGAGCCAGTCGTCGGGGATCGCCGCGGTGATCGTGTCGATGAACTCTGCAAGTCCGCGTGTTTTCTGCACGGCCAGATCAATGCCCTGCAGCATCATCATCTTGTCGGGGTTGGCGAGCGCCTCGGCGCCCTGGTCACCGATCAGCTGCGGCTCGATCCGTTCGATCAGATAGGCAACGTCGTGCAATTCGGTGACGATGCGCATCAACACTTCCGGCAGTGCTTCTTCCACGTGCGGCATGTGGCCCTGATAGTCAGTCTGCATCTGTGTGTCTCACGTGGCTTGAGGGCTTAGGCAGAAGGGTCCCATTGGCCCGCCGGGCGGCAGGCCTCTCAGGATCAGAAGAATTCGATGGAGCTTTCGACCGGACGCGGCGCGACCACCGGACGCTCTTCCATCTGCACCGTGCGCTGGGTCTCCACACCCGTCAGCGCATATTGCCGGGCACGACCGCTCGACGGCCAGTATTCGAGTTTGCGGCCGTGTTCGCCGCCGGTGCTCTCCCCGACAATGCGGATGCCTTCGTCGAGCAGGAACTGGCGCGCGAAAGCAGCGTTCTGCTCACCGACATTGGAAAAGCGGGCGATGGTCTTGGCGCCGCCGAAGATCTTGGCTTCGAGACGATCTCGGCGTGCCCCCTGCTTCAGGAGGCCGTTGATGAGCAGCTCCATGAGGTGGACCCCGTAGCGGGTCGCGTCACCGCCTGAAGCGGGCGACGTCGCAGAGCCCGGCAGCAGGAAGTGATTCATGCCGCCGACGCCCACCACGGGGTCGCGCATGCACGCGGCCACGCAGGAGCCGAGGATGGTCGACAGCACGACGTTCGGATCGTTGAAGACCTTATACTCGCCCTGAATGACATGCACACGCTTGCCGGCGGCTTCAATGTTCATTTGAGCGCCCCGAATACGGCTTCGATTGCAGCCTTCATCTTCTCGATGGTGAACGGCTTGGCGAGCACGTTGTTGGCCCCGAGCGCGGCTGCCTTCTGAACCAGAGCGCGATCGCCCTGGGCCGTCAGGATGATGAAGGCCGCCTTCTTGGTCGCCGGGTTGGAACGGACCGCCTGCAAGAGGCCAAGCCCGTCCATTTTCGGCATGTTGAAGTCGGAGATCACCAGGTGGTGCGGGTTCTGGGCCATGATCTTCATGCCCTGCTCCCCGTCACCGGCGGCAGTGATCTGCTTGAAGCCGAGTTGCTGCAGGGCATCGCCCAGAAGCAGGCGGCTCGTCACCTGATCGTCGACGATCAGAACTTTGATTTTTTCGGCGATGGACATTATTCGCTTCCTTCCTTGCGGAGCGCCGCTGCTTTCAGGACTTCCTCCCCGATGGAACCGAGGGGAAGCTGGGTTTCAACAGCGCCCAATTCATAGGCGACTCTCGGCATGCCGTAGACGACACATGTTTTTTCGTTCTGGCCGAAGGTCTTTGCTCCGGCATGCCGCATTTTCAGGAGACCGGAGGCGCCGTCGCGCCCCATCCCGGTCAGGATCACACCGATCGCATTGCGTCCGGCAAGTTCAGCAACCGAATCAAACAGCACGTCGACTGACGGCCGATGGCCGTTGACCGGATCGCGGTCGACCAGGCGGCAGCAGGGGGCCGTCGGGTTGGCGACCTGCAGGTGGCGTTCGCCGCCCGGTGCCAGATAGACCTTGCCGATTTCAAGCCGCGCACCGTCCGTCGCCTCCTGCACCGCTGGCGCGCACAAGCGATTCAGCCGCTCGGCAAAGCTCTTGGTGAAGGTGTGCGGCATGTGCTGCGTGATCACGGTTGGCGGGCAATTGGCCGGGAACTTCTGCAACACGGTGATCAGGGCTTCGACGCCGCCGGTGGAGGCGCCGATCGCGATGATCTTGCGGCCGGCGCGATACTCGGAAGCGGTGTTGGCATTGGCAGGCGCAGGTGCGGCGGCCTTGTTGCCGGTGATGATGAACTTGCGTTGCGAGCGCGCCGCAGCCTTCACCTTGTCGACGAGACCGGCGAAGGGATGCGGATCGCCCGGATGCGGCTTGCCGACGCAATCGAAGGCGCCGATCTCGAGCGCGGCGATCGTTGCTTCCGCGCCCTTGTGCGTCAGCGTCGAGACCATGATGACCGGCATTGGCCGCAGCCGCATGATCTTGTCGAGAAACTCGAGGCCGTTCATGTTCGGCATTTCGATGTCGAGCGTGATGACATCCGGATCGAGCTGCTTGATCGCCTGACGCGCTTCCATGGCGTCGGCTGCCTGGCCGACGACGGTCACGTCGGGGTCGGCGTTCAAAACAGCGGTGATCAGGCCACGCATGGTGGCGGAGTCGTCAACGACGAGAACACGAGCGGGAGCAGTCATGCCCGTCCTCCATGAAACTTGCCGGTATGGCGATAGGTTGTGATGCCGATGTTGTCGAAGTGCGCCTTGGCGTCGCCCGACACACGCTCAGAGTGGCCGATGTAAAGATGACCGTCGGTGTTCAGCATGCCGGCGAAACGCGACCAGATCTTCATCTGGGTCGGTTCGTCGAAATAGATGACGACGTTGCGGCAGAAGATAACGTCGAACGGACCCTTGAACGGCCATTGCGCCATCAGGTTCAACTCGTTGAAAGTGATCAGCCGCTTGACGCGGTCATCGACCTGCCACTTGAAGCGTCCGCCGACATTCACTTCAGAGAACCATTGCTTGCGCATGGCCGGGTTGACGGTCTCAAGCGCCGTCGCGTCGTAGGCGCCGGCCCGGGCAAGCGCCAGGATCTTCGGATCGATGTCGGTCGCCAGGATGCGGAAGTCGTAGTCCGCCGCGTTCGGCAAAAGCGACAGGACCGTCAGCGCGATCGAATAGGGCTCCTGCCCGTCCGAGCAGGCGGCCGACCAGATGCGCACCCGGCCACCGGCCTTGGCGCGCGCGATCAGCTCCGGCAGCACGTCCGTCTTCAGGTGCTCGAAGTGGTGGTTCTCGCGAAAGAACCGCGTGAAGTTGGTCGTCAGGTGCGAGAGCATGTCACGCCGCGCGGCGGCACCGGCGGGCGACGCCACCAGCTGGCAGTACTCGCGGAAACCCTTGAGCCCGAGATTGCGGATATGCTTCGACAGCCGCGAATAGACGAGCGATGCCTTGCTCTCATTGAGATAGATGCCGGCATCCGCATAGATCATCGCGGCAATCTCGGTGAGATCGCGACGGGTCAGCGGATACTCGCCGCTCGCCAGGCACTCGTCCGGCGACAGCTTCTGTTCGAACACGACCTGGTTCCTCATGCGGCTTCCCTTTCTTCCTGCGGGAAGATGGCTTCCAGCTCTATGAGGCAGATCATCCGGCCCTCGATTGCCAGCACGCCGCGCGCGAAGCTCTTCTCGAACTCGGAGGACACGACATCGGGTGTCGGCTGGATCTTGTCGTCGGTGATCGTCAGGATGTCCGAGACGGCATCCACCAGCAGGCCAACGACCTGGCTTTTCACCTGGGCGACGATGATGACGTGGCGCACGGTCGGATCGGCCGGCTTCATGCCGAGCCGAGCCGAAAGATCGACGATCGGCAGTACGGCACCACGCAGATTGATCACACCGAGCACATAGGGCGGCGCATGCGGCATCGGCGTTGCGGGCGTCCAGCCACGGATCTCGCGCACTGCCATGATGTTCACGCAGAATTCCTGAGCGCCGACGCGGAAAGCGATCAGCTCCCGTCCGTCCGTCGTCAGATTTTTTGCGGCATAGGTCATTGTCATTATCCGGCAGCAGCAAGTGACATTTCAGGCTTCAGCGACTGCCCGCGCGAGGCGGCGACGATCGCATCGACATCAAGGATGAGCGCCACGCGGCCGTCGCCGAGAATGGTCGCGGCGGCGATGCCCGGCACGTGGGTGTAGTTGGCCTCGAGGCTCTTGATCACCACCTGGCGCTGGCCCTGGATCGCATCGACCATGAGGGCACGCTGGCCGCCACCTTCCGATTCCACCAGCAGGGCGACACCCTCGACCGGGTTTGCCTGGATGGCGCGGAAGTTGAGGATGCGACCGACGTCGACCAGCGGGCAGAAGGAGTTGCGGATCGAGATCAGCCGCTGGTTGGCGCCGAAGGAATGGATCGCGGCGGCTTCCGGCTGCAAGGTCTCGACGATCGCGGTCAACGGGACCACAAGCGTCTGGTTGGCGACCGTGACCACCATGCCGTCGAGGACGGCGAGCGTCAGGGGCAGGCTCATGGTGAAGACCGAACCGTGGCCAGGCTTGGACGAGATGTTGATGCGTCCGCCGAGCGCCTGGATCGAGCGCTTGACCACGTCCATGCCGACGCCGCGGCCGGAAATGTCGGAGATCTTGTCTGCCGTCGAGAAGCCGGCGTGGAAGATCAGGTTGTCGATCTCTTCGTCCGAAAGGTTTGCGTCGGCTGCGATCAGGTCGTTGTCGATCGCCTTCTGGCGCACCTTCTCGCGGTTGATGCCGGCGCCGTCGTCGGCAAGCTCGATGACGATGCGACCGGACCGGTGCTTGGCCGTCAGGCGTACCGTGCCTTCGGCGCTCTTGCCGGCGGCAAGGCGCTTTTCCGGCGTTTCGAGGCCGTGGTCGACGGCGTTTCGGATCATGTGCGTCAGCGGCTCGGCGAGCTTGTCGATGACCGTCTTGTCGACTTCGGTGTTTTCACCTTCTGTAATGAGCCGGACCGACTTGCCGGTCATGTCGGCGATTTCGCGAACGATACGCGACATGCGCTGGAAGACCGGCTTGACCGGCTGCGCGCGGATCGCCATCACCGAGTCCTGGATCTCGCGGGTGAGCTGCTGCAGTTCCTCGAGGCCCATATTGATCGACGACGTGCCGTTGGTGTCGTTCTCGACCACGCTTTGCGACAGCATCGCCTGGTTGATGACGAGTTCGCCGACGAGGTTGATCAGGCGATCGACGCGATCGAGATCGACGCGGATGGTTGGCGTGGCAGCGGAGGCAGCGGCCTGCTGAGCGGCAGCGCTCTGGGCGGCGGCACTGGCGGCCGGCGCCGGCTTTTCGGCCGGTGCGCGGGCAGCGGACTGCGCCATCTGAAGCACATTGCTGGCGGTGCCGGCAGCGGCGACCGCAGCGTTGCGGATGTCCTGCTGCTGGGCTGCGAGCTGTTCTTCCTCTTCGACCACGCCGACGGATATGGCGGGCTCGTCGTCAAGGATCGACAGATCGAACGGAACCGGCTGCATCGGCAGCTCTTCGCCCGACTGGGCGGTCTCGTCATCGATCAGCGAAATCTCGAGATCGCAATCCCATTCGGCGAATTCGAACACCGTGCGGATCGCGTCCTCGCCCCTGTCCGTCTTCAGCGAAATCTTCCAGAAGAAGTACGCGTTTTCCGGGTTCAGGCGGTCGAGCGCCGGTAGCTCCGACATGTCGCAATGAATGCTCATTTCGCCGAGGCGAGAGAGGTCGCGCAGAAGCAGCGTTGCCTCGTTGCCCTTCGCATACAGATCGGACTTCGGCTTGAAGACGATCTCGTAGACGGGCATTTCCATCAGCGGCGGCTCTTCAGGCGCATCGAAGTCGTCGAATGAAAACGCGACCGGTTGGAAGCCTTCGTCATTCACCGGCGGCGGCGCAGCAGCAACCACGGGCTTGGCGACAGGCTCAGCCGGAGCTGCGGAAGCCTGCGGCACTTCGCCGTTTGCCAGAGCTTCGAGCTCCTTGATCAATTGCCGGCTGCGTGCCTCGTCGACGCTGCCGCCGTCACGGGCGGCGTTGGTGAGGTCGGCGAGCACGTCGGCCGACTTCAGCATTACCTTCAGGACCTCCGGTCCGGGGTCGAGCCGGTTGGAGCGAACGCAATCAAGGGTCGTCTCGAACACATGCGCGAAAGAGACAAGGTCGTCCAGGCCGAAAGCGCCGGCGCCACCCTTGATCGAGTGCACCGCGCGAAACACGGCGTTCACCGTTTCCGGATCACGGTCGCCGTCATTGAGCTTGAGCAGACCCGATTCCAGTTCGGCGAGTTGTTCCTCGCATTCCTGGAAGAAGATCTCTTTGATTTCGTTCATATCCATTGGAGGCTATCCCCGGATTTCAGGCCGTTACGCGCTCGATTGCATCAATCAGTTTGGTCGGGTCGAACGGCTTGACGATCCAGCCCGTGGCTCCCGCCTGACGCGCGCGGTTCTTCTTTTCCGCATCGCTTTCGGTGGTCAGCACCAGGATCGGAACGGCGCGATAGCGGTCGTTCTTGCGCACGCCCTCGATGAAGCCGAAGCCGTCGAGGCGCGGCATGTTGATGTCGGTGACAATCACGTCGGGATTGGCTTCCTCGAGGACTTCAAGGCCCTCGACGCCATCTTCGGCCTGGATCGTTTCGAACCCGGCATTGTTCAACGTGACCAGCAGCATGTTACGGATCGTCCGGGAGTCGTCGACCGTCAGAACTCGCTTTTTCATTCCTCAAATCTCCTTTGCCACCAGATGATCGATCTCGACCCCGATGAGCTGTGTCGTTTTCTCGAAAGCGTCCGACACCTTGCTGAAGGTGAAAGACAGATGATCTTCTTCCCAGGTCCTGGCGCCAGCCATCAGCACCTGGACGCAAAGGGTTCCGACCCGTTCGACCGCCGAAGCGTCGATCACAAGGTCGCTGCCCTTGAGAGCCAAGAGCTTCTCATGCAACGCCGTTGCCTCGTTCAGGTCCAAAACCGGAGCGAGGCTGAGCGTCTTCTGAGTGGTCTTCTTGCTGGCCATTCCTGTCTTCCTCGACTGCTAACTTGGTACTGCCCTTGAAATCAGCGCTGCCATCCGGCGAACTGCCGCTGCAGCCCGTCGTCGAACAGCGATGCCGCCGGCTCCTCGACGGGCGCCGCCAGCTCCTGCCGGCGCGGCTCACGGCTGGCCGCCGGAGCGGTTGAAGCCGGATGGCGCCGTTCCAGGCGGAACTGCCTGATTGTTTCGCCAAGCTCGACGATGACCGTATGGAGATCGTCAGACGATCGTGCGGTCTCCCCGGCCAGGCTGGCACTGGCCTGGACACCCTGCGAAATCGTTCCGATCTCGCTGGTCACGCCCTTGAGGTCGCCGACCTGCTGCTCCGCCTCGCGGGCGATGCCGGAGACGGCGGAGTTGATCGCCGTGACCTGCTCGACAATGCTGCTGATTGCATCCTGCGTGCGACCGACGATCTCGACGCCGGTCTCGACCTGCGCCTTGGTGCCTGTGACGAGTTGCTTGATCTCGCGCGCCGCCTCGCCGGAGCGTTGCGCCAGCGCTCGCACTTCCTGGGCGACGACGGCAAAGCCGCGACCGCTGTCGCCGGCACGCGCCGCCTCGATGCCGGCGTTAAGCGCCAGAAGGTTGGTCTGGAAGGCGATCTCGTCGATGACGCCGATGATCTGGCCGATCTTTTCCGCCGAGGCTTCGATATCGGCCATGGCCGTGATCGCCTGGCCGGCGATCGCGCCGCTGCGCTCGACCGCGATGCGGGTTTCGTTGGCCTTCGCTTCGGTGCCGCTGATCTTGGCGGAACCATTCGCCATGCGGTCGGCCACGCCGGCAAGGGCGGAAAGCTGACCGGACAGCGCCTCGGCTTCGGCGCCAGCCTTGTCGGAAAAAGCCGCGGCATTGCCGCGCATGCGATCGACGAGCGCGGCGGCCGCCTGGCTGCGCTGATCGGATGCCTGCAGGCTCTGCTGGATCTGTTCGAGCGCGCTGTTGAGGCTGGCAACGATCGGCTGGTAGGCTTCGACCGTCGCGTCCGGCAGACGCACGGCGAGATCGCCCTGGCTCAGGCCCTCGGCAAAGTCTGCGAAGAGCGCCTTGACGTCCTGTTCGTCGGCGCTGCGCTGATCGGCAAGCTGACGCTGATGCTGCTGGCGCAGGCCGTTGAAACGGAGCGAGACACCGATTTCGGTATCGACGAAGACGGTGCGCACAAGTGCGGCGACGAGATCGCAAAGTTCGCGGCGCCGTGCCTTACCCATCGGCAGGAAGGACTTCGGCCAGGCATCCTCGATCAAGCCAACGAGCAGGTGTTCGAGCACGACGGCATGACTTGCCATCTGCCAGCGCGGGTCGAGCCCCATGCGGTTTGCCGTGTCGGCGAGAACCTTCACGCGTTCGGCATAGAGCCCGTCGAAACGGGCATCAGTCAGCACGTTCCAGTGCGACGATTGCAGATCCTGGAGGCGATCGATCTGGCGATCGCTGTCGAAATGGCGGGCAGCGTCGGGATAGGACTGGAGCCGCTGGAAAAGGTCGCGAAGGGCGAGATCAATGCGCGGGGAGAGCTTCTGCCTGATATCGCGGACGCGAGCGCAGCTATCGTCGTCGAGCCCGGCAAAGCGCAAGCGCTCATGCAGACTGCCTGCCTGGCCCTTCCTTGCCTGTTCTGACGATGCTTCCTGCCTCAACGCTGATCCCCGGTACTGCGTGTTCGGAATTTTCCCTGAGGAGGATCAAGAGGGGCCACAGTCCACCGGACGTGCACGCCACATTGATGAGATCAGCCCCCGCCAAAAGCGTCTGCTATCGGTCATCCCGCAAGTAAATTCGGTGAAGAATGGATACCGGACCGGAACCGGTACGGCGGGGCGGCGTCATGCCTTGAGGAGATTTACGAGTATCCCAATCCGACGTGTGGGACCATGTTTATGGTTAATTCCTTGCTTGAAGGTTAACGGTTCCTCGCCTGTAATCGGAATCACTAAAATTCGCAGGGCCTTTTCTCGCGCATTTGTTGCGCCGCAACAAAACTGTAATAAACAGGCCGGAATCCAACAGGTTCTCAATCACAAGAGTTGAGAATTGTGCTTTTGCTTGCGCTCGCGTATCGAAGCGAAAGTGAAGTGGGCGCTGCATGCGCGAAGAAACCTTCGCACCAGGCAAAGCGACATCATGACGATGCGCTTATGGGATACGAACAATGATTGTTCTTGGCATTGGCGCCGCACTCACAGCAATCCTGACAATGATGGCAGTATCGATCGTGCTCAATCTTGAGCATAGCCGGTCAGGAAAACGCAATCCCGTGTTCTGATCGAGCACAGGCTCGTCCATTACTGGCACACCCAAGCATTTTCCGGCCGGGGGCGGACGCTCTACGGCCGCTTTTCTATCCGGGCATGGCTGTCTGCCGCCTTTCGCCAAGTCCCGGCATAATGGACGAGGCTTTCCGTTACTGTACCGGTAAAAGGGCGCACGCCGGTCCTGACGCTGGATCCGGCAACGAGGCTTGCCGCCCCGAGGCTCGTCCCCGTTACATTGTGGGGGTCGGCAAAAACGGGCCGGCCGCATGCTGCGGCCAGCATGCGCAGATAGGCATTGTTGGCCGCGAACGGACCTTCTACGACGATCTCGCCGCGAGCGCCGATAAGATCAAGGCACGTCGCGGTCATCAGCGCCAGATGGAATGAGACGACGGCATAGCGTTCGGCCGGAGACAGTGCCTCTTCGTCCGTGGTCCAGTCGGCCTTTGCGGACGGATACGGGCCCGAACCTTCCGGAACAGATGGCAGCAACATGTGCCCGGCCGCAGCAACCGCCTCTTCAATGTCGATGGACGAGGAAACAGCGCCCTCCCCCAACAGCATCTGGAAGGCCCGACCACCCATGAAGCGCGCCGAGGGCACGGGATCGCCCAGCGCGTTGACGTTGATCAACGTGTCGCGCGCTTCGTCGAGCGTCTTCGGCTCGGCACCGACCGCCAGCATGACGACCCAGGTACCGGTCGAAACGACGGAGAACGGTGCTTTGCGGGTCAGGAGATGCGGCAGCAGCGATGCGTTGGAATCGTGGATGCCGCAATAGACAGGCGTTGCCATTGCAATACCGGTTGCAGTGCAGAGGTCCGGTCGAAGCGGCCCGACGATCTCGTTCGCCCGACGCACCGGTGCAAAGAGCGGCCGCCAGCCCTGGCTCTCGACCAGCGACGAAAACCTGCCTTCCGTCGGGTTCCAAAGATCCGTGTGACAGCCGAGCGAGGTCAGTTCGTTCGAGAGCACGCCCGTCAGGCGGTAGGTCCAGTATTGCGCATAGGTCAGGATCGACACGACCTTGGCAAAGGCCTCAGGAAAGGTCTTCTGCTGCCAATAGAGTTGCGCTCCGACATTGAGGCCCATCGGGAGCCGGGCCGACCCCGTCTCGGAAAATGGCGGGCGCACCCGACCATAGTCGGCGGCAAGACGGTCGGGGCCGGAGAATTCGTAGTCGATCACCGGCAGCGCCAGCTTGCCGGCGGCGTCGAGCAGCACGGCCGTTGCCCCATGCGTGGTAATCGAGATGGCCTCGAGCGGGTGTTCGGCATTCAATGCCGCCAGGCTTTCGAGCACGAAGGCCCAGAGCCATTCGACGTCGAAGTGCGGATACGGCCCGTCGGTCAAGACGACATTGACGGACTTGCGAACGGCGATCTCCTCGAAGCGGTCGAGGTCGACGACCGCAACCTTGGCGTTGGTCTTGCCGATATCGATGACGCCGACAACCCGCATGGCATCAGTCCATGTGAAAGACGGTCTTGAGCGGCACGGCCACCGGCTCGTTGTCGGCGCGGATTTCCATGATGTCGGCCATGTGGGCCCACCACTTCTGCATGATCGGATGAGACGGCAGATCCGCCATGCGGTGATCGTCTGTCCGCCAGAGCACACCGAAGAGCAGGCCCGTCTCTTCGTCCAGATGAATGGAGTAGTCGGAGACGCCGGCCTCCTTCAGAAGGGCCGCCAACTCCGGCCAGATGGCGTCATGCCGCGCCTTGTACTCGGCCGCCATGCCCGGGTTCAGCCGCATGCGGAACGCGTATTTTTCCATCAGAACCTCAATGCGCAAGCCGGCGACGGGCGCGTCGCCACAGGATGGGAAGGGCGATCACCGAAATCAGCAACAGCCCGATAAAGATCGACATGACGATACCCGGAACATTGAGCAGGCCGAAGCCGAAAGTCACCATGCCCATGATCAATGCCGCGAGCACGACGCCGGGGATCGTTCCGGAACCGCCGAGAATGTTGACGCCGCCGAGAACCACCATGGTCACCACTTCGAGCTCCCAGCCGAGCGCGATCGACGGGCGGGTGGAGCCGAGGCGCGAAGTCAGGCAGATCGAGGCGAGCCCCGCCATCAGGCCGGTCAAGAGGAACAGGATGAACTTGATGCGCGGCACGCGGATGCCGGAGAACAGCGCCGCCGTCTGGTTGTTGCCGATGGCATAGACCGCGCGGCCGAAATTGGTCTTGTGCAGGACGACGGCGTAGACGACGGCGAGGATGACAAACAGCGTGAACTCGAAAGAGAACACCCACCAGACATAGCCCTGGCCGAACCAGGAGAAGCTGTCCGGATAACCGGTGAAGGCCTGGTCGCCGAGGATGATGAAGGAGAGCCCGCGAAAGAGGCTCATCGTGCCGATGGTCACGACGATCGACGGCAGCCCGAGACCGGTGATCAGGAGACCGTTGATCGCGCCGCAAATGAGGCCGACAGAGAGGCCGATCGCCACCAGCGCCGGCGTGTCGAAGCCGAGCTGGACGGCATAACCCATCGCGGTCGAGGCAAGCGCTATGATCGAGGCGACCGACAGATCGATTTCGCCCGAGATGATTACCAGCGCCATGGCAAAGGCGATGATCGCCTTTTCGGTGAAGTTGAACGTGGCATCCGAGAGGTTCCACGGATCGAGGAAATAGGGCGAGGCCAGCGAGTTGCCGAGGAAGATGAGGCAAGCGACGACGAGGAGCAGGCTCTCCCAGCTCTTCATCAGTCGGGCACCGCGGCCCTCGAGGCGATCGGGAATGTGGCGGGGGGTAAGCTGGGTCTCGGCCATCAGACAGCCTCCGCCTTTCTGAGGATAACACGGCCCTTGCGGCGCTCGGCGCGGGCGTTGACGGCAACGGCAATGATGATGACCATGCCGGAGATCGCCATCTGGGCGAAGGGCGAGATGTTGATGACCGGCAGCGCGTTCTTGATGACGCCGAGGAACAGTGCGCCGAGCACGGCGCCAGCGACGGTACCGATGCCACCGGCGATCGAGATGCCGCCGATGACGCAGGCCGCGATGATGTCGAGCTCGAAGCCGGCGGCGATATCGACATAGGCGACGGCATAACGCGACACCCAGAGATACCCGGACAGCCCTGCAAGCGCGCCCGAGAGGCAATAGGCCGAGAAGCGGGTGCGGCCGACGTCAATGCCGGTATAGACGGCTGCATGCGGATTGCCGCCGACGGCATAGAAGGCGCGACCGAGTGCGGTGCGGCTCATCAGCAGGAAGACGAGTGCGATCATTACCAGTGACAGCCAGGACAGAACCGGGAAACCGAGGAGCGCATCACGCGGCAGGGCCTTGAAGGCTTCGCTCATCTGGTGGGCATTGATCCACTTGCCGTCGCTCAAGAGGAAAATCAGGCCGCGATAGATGGTGAGTGTGCCGAGGGTGACGACGATCGGCGGGATATCGAGCTTCCAGACGAGCGCCCCGTTGATCATGCCGAGGACGGTGCCCAACATCACCGCGGCGAGGATGATCAAGGGGATCGGCAGGCCCGGGAAGGCCGCGTTCAGCATCGCCGCCACCATGCCAGAAAGCGCCAGATTTGCGGCCATGGAAAGATCGATGCAGCGCGTCAGGATCACCGCCATCTGGCCGAGCGCCAGGATGATGAGGATCGAAGTGTCATTGTAGACGCGGGCGAGGTTTGAAGGCGCAACGAAAGGCGGGAACCGCCAGGTGATGAGGAGAAGCAGCACGGCGATCGCACCGACGAGCAGCAGTTCTCGGTTCTTGAGAAACTTGGTCATCACGCAGCCTCCTGGATGCCGGCGGCGGCACGCACCAGCTTTTCCGCCGTGAGCTCCGCGCGCTCGAAACGTCCGGCGATCCGCCCTTCGCGCATGACGATGACGCGGTCGGACATGCCCATGATCTCTGGGATTTCGGAGGAGACCATGATGACGCTCAAACCTTGCGCTGCCAGTTCGCTCATGAAGGCGTGCACCGCCGCCTTGGAGCCGATATCGATGCCCTTGGTCGGCTCGTCGAGGATGATCACCTTCGGCTTCGTCGCCAGCCATTTGGCAATGACGACCTTCTGCTGGTTGCCGCCTGAAAGCGTGCCGACGTCCTGGTCGAGCGAGGCGGCACGCAGGTCGAGGCGGGACGTGTATTCGCGGGCGAGCGCGAACTCGTTGGCAAGCTTCAGGAAACCGGAGCGCGAGGTGCGCGACAGCGACGGCAGCGTGACGTTCTGGAAGATCGGCAGGCCGATGATCGCCCCCTGACGGCCGCGTTCCTCCGGCACATAGACGATGCCGGCCCGGATCGCTTCGGACGGGCTGCGGATCACCAGCACCTGGCCATCGAGGCGGACGGCACCGGCCGACGGTCGGGTGACGCCGATCAGCGACTGCATGAATTCGGATCGCCCGGCGCCGACTAGGCCGTAGAAACCCAGAATCTCGCCGCGGCGAAGCTCGAAATTGATGTCCTCGAATTCGGTCGGGTGGCGATAGCCCGAGACGGTGAGCACCGGCTCGCCGATCGCGACGTCCTTTTTCGGATAGACCGAACCGACGGCGCGGCCGACCATGAGGCGCACCAGTTCGTCCTGGCTAACATCGGCAATCAACCCCTCGTCGACCATGGTTCCGTCGCGAAACACCGTGTAGCGGTCGGCGATGCGGAAGATCTCGTCGAACTTGTGGCTGATGAAGAGGATCGCCTTGCCTTCGGCCTTCAGGCGCTCGACCAGGGCATAGAGCTCATGGATCTCCTTGTGCGACAGCGCCGCCGTCGGCTCGTCCATGATGACCACCTGGGCATCGACGGAGAGCGCGCGGGCAATCGCAACGAGATGCTTCTTGGCAATGCCGAGGTCACGCAGGCGGATTGTCGGATCGAGATCGGCACCGGCGCGGACAAGCAGCGCACGGGCATCGGCGTTCAGCTTCTTCCAATCGATGAACCCGACGCGATTGCGCGGGGCATGGCCGAGGAAGATGTTTTCGGCAACCGAGAGTTCGTCGAAGAGTACGGTCTCCTGGTGGATCGCGGTGACGCCAGCGCGTGCTGCGGCGAGCGCCGTCGGAAAGTGAGCCTCCTGATCAGCCACACGGATGACGCCGCCGTCCGGCTGGTAGATGCCCGTCAGGATCTTCACCAGCGTCGACTTGCCGGCGCCGTTCTCGCCGATCAGCGCGGTCACTGAACCCGGATAGAGCGACAACGAAACGTCGGAGAGCGCCTTCACGCCGGGGAAGGATTTCGAGATCCCTTCGAGCGCGATGGCGGGCTTCATCCGCGATGTAAGCGTATCCTGGAGCAAGAGACAATCCACCAGTTTAGACGTTTCGATGAGACAAGCGCTTCGGCAGTTTGGGCTGCCCCTCGCCCTAACCCTCTCCCCGCAGGCGGGGAGAGGGAACGAGAAAGCCGCGCCTATCTGCTCCCCGATCTCGAAAGGAGCGAGCGGCTGCCGCTTGTTCCTTCTCCCCGCGAGCGGGGAGAAGGTGCCGGCAGGCGGATGAGGGGCAGCCCTCACCGCGCCGATGAGGGGCAGACCGTTCGTATCCATTCACCCGATCAGAAGATCTTGGCGAACTCCTCGACGTTCTTGGCGTCATAGACGAACGGATCGGCCATCGCGCCTTCATTGTTGTCGTCGAGCTTGACGGCGCCCATGCGGCCCATCTTCAGTTCAGCGCCGGGCTTCGCTTCTGCGCCGCCAATTAGGTCGTAAGCGATCATCGTTGCGGAATAGCCAAGGTCGATCGGGTTCCAGATCGCGAAGGACTTGGAGGCGCCCGACTTCACGTGGCCAGCCATTTCCGAGGGCAGGCCGAGGCCCGTGACGTTGATCTGGCCGATCTTGCCGGCATCGGTGACAGCCTGGGCGGCGGCGACGATGCCGACCGAGGTCGGCGCGATGATCGCCTTCAGGTTCGGATAGGACTGAATGAGCCCTTGCGTTTCGCGATAGGACTTGTCGGCCAGGTCGTCGCCATAGACGGTGGCCACGACATTGATGCCCTTGTAGTTGCCCTGAACCTTCTTCATCTCGGCGATCCAGGTGTTCTGGTTGGTCGCCGTCGCCGACGCAGAAAGCACGGCGACGTCTCCGCCCTCAGGCAGGTTGTCGGCGGCAAGCTTGATGATCATGTTGCCGATCAGCGGGTTCGACGACGGGTTGAGGTGCATCGACCGACCATCCTTGGCGACGCCCGAATCCCAGGAGATGACCTTGATGCCACGGTCCATCGCCTTCTTCAGCGCCGGAACCAGAGCATCGGTATCATTGGCCGAGACGGCGATCGCATCGACCTTCTGGGCGATCAGCGAATTGATCACCTCGATCTGGCCTTCGGCCGTCGTCGACGTCGGACCGGTGTAGATCACCTCGACATCGCCCAGTTCCTTGGCAGCTTCCTGGGCGCCCTTGTTGGCCGCCTCGAAGAAGCCGATGCCGAGCGCCTTGACGACGAGCGCGATCTTCTTGTTTTCCGCGTGCGCTGCATTGGCCATCAGCGCCAGCGAAACCGCGGCCGTGACCATCAATGACTTCAGGATCTTCATGTTCATTTCCTCCCGTTGACCGGTGCACAATCAATGCGCAACGGCGCGACTTCCTCCAATGGCAACGATCCGGCTCCCTTCACCGTGACCGCCGCCTTCCCCTCTCCTCATCCGCCTCAGGCGGACGAGGATATGTTCTCCGCATCCGCGCCGGTTCTGGAACTGGCGACAACCAGCCTCACCCCGGCATTTTCGAGCATTGCGGCATGTCGGTCCTCGATGCCCGAATCCGTGATCACGGTGGCGATCCGCTTCAGCCCGCAAAGGATGAGGCTCGACCGCTTGTGAAATTTCGACGAGTCGACGAGCACGACGAGTTCGTCAGCCTGGTCGATGAGCTTCTGTTCCGCCTGGATCAGAAGGGGATCGGCCTCCATCAGGCCGAGGGGGCCCAGGCCTTGCGCTCCCATGAACATGCGGCGCGCATAAAAATTGCGCGTCACGTCATTGTCGAAGGGGCTGAGGATGATGTTCTGCTCGCGGTAGATCGTGCCGCCCGACAGCATCACCGTGTTCTTCGAGTGCTTCAGGAGGTGCTCGGCGATCGGGAACGAGTTGGTGAACACCTGCATCCGACGATTGCTTAAGAAGTGCACCATCTGGAAGGTGGTCGTACCACCGTTGATGATGATCGGCTCGCCATCCTCGCAAAGCGCCACCGCCTCCTTGGCGATCGCCTGCTTCTCGCGGGCGTGCAGGCCCTCGTTGACCTTGAACGGCCGGCCGGCAAGTCCGACGAACTGCGGCGGGTTGATCGCCTCGGCGCCACCGCGCACCCGGCGAAGCTTCTTCTGCACGTGAAGGGCTGCGATGTCGCGCCGGATCGTCGCTTCGGAACTGTCGGTCAGATCGACCAGTTCCTGGACGGTGACGACGGGTTTTTCCTGAACCGCCGACTGAATGATCCGGTGTCTTTCTTTCTCGTGCATGCGCTCCTCCGATGTCGTTCATGCTTCCATCACGATCGACCATTGTCAATCACAATCAATCATATTTTTTCATTGTGCAGCGCAATATGCGCGAACTTGATCGTTTTTGATTGACTTTAACGCTCAAGTCCTATGATCTGATGCCAACCATATCTCTGCGCGGCCGCCAAGCCGCGCGGCATCAGACCGGGAGGAATTCGAGATGCTCGACAAGCAGCAAGACGCACGACTTGCGAACCTTTGGGATGAGGCGAAGGCTGCCGGCATGAGCGAATCCGAGCGCCTGCTCTATCGCTCGAACCTGCTCGGCTCCGACAAGCGCATCACCAATTATGGTGGCGGCAACACCTCGGCGAAGGTGATGGAGAAGGATCCGCTTGGCGGCGGTTCGGCCGAGGTTCTCTGGGTCAAGGGCTCGGGCGGCGATGTCGGCACGATCAGGCTCGATGGCTTTGCGACCCTCTATATGGACAAGCTCAACGCGTTGAAGTCGATCTATCGCGGTGTCGCATTCGAAGACGAGATGGTCGGCTATCTGCCGCACTGCACCTTCAATCTCAACCCGCGCGCCGCCTCGATCGACACGCCGCTGCACGCCTATGTGCCGAAGAAGCATGTCGACCATATGCATCCGGACGCGATCATCGCGATCGCTGCTGCCAAGAACAGCCGCGAGCTGACGGCGAAGATTTTCGGCGACGACATCGGCTGGCTGCCGTGGAAGCGCCCGGGCTACGAACTCGGCCTTTGGCTTGAAAAATTCTGCCTGGAAAATCCCGATGCACGCGGCGTCGTGCTTGAAAGCCACGGCCTCTTCACCTGGGGCGATACGGCCAGAGAGGCCTATGAGACGACGGTCGAGATCATCAACAAGGCGATTGCCTGGTTCGAGGCGGAAAACACCAAGCCGGCCTTCGGCGGTGCTGTGATGCCAACGCTCGATGCGGCCCACCGTTCCGATGTCGCTCGCAAGCTGATGCCGGTCATCCGTGGACTGATCGGCGCCGACGAGAAGAAGGTCGGCCATTTCGACGACAGCCAGGCGGTGCTCGACTTCGTCACGTCGAAGGATCTGAAGCCGCTTGCTGCCCTCGGCACGAGCTGCCCGGACCATTTCCTGCGCACCAAGATCCGGCCTCTGGTGATCGATTTCGACCCGGCCAATCCGGATATCGACGCGACGCTTTCTGCCCTTCCCGAGGCGATCGCCGCCTATCGGGCCGACTACGCGGCCTATTACGAGCGCTGCAAGCATGCCGACAGCCCCGCCATGCGCGACCCGAATGCGGTCGTTTATCTGGTTCCCGGTATTGGCATGATCACCTTTGCCAAGGACAAGGCGACCGCCCGCATTTCCGGCGAGTTCTACGTCAACGCCATCAACGTCATGCGCGGTGCGTCGGGCGTTTCGACCTATGTCGGCCTGCCGGAACAGGAAGCCTTCGACATTGAGTACTGGCTGCTTGAGGAAGCAAAGCTTCAGCGCATGCCGAAGCCGAAGAGCCTTGCCGGCCGCATCGCACTCGTCACCGGCGGCGCCGGCGGCATCGGCAAGGCAACGGCCAACCGGCTGATGCAGGAAGGCGCCTGCGTGGTGCTGGCCGACATCGACGAGACGGCGCTTGCCGCCGCCGAAGCTGAACTTTCGGCCCGCTACGGCAAGGATGTCGTGCGCTCGGTCAGCATGAACGTCACGAGCGAAGCGGCGGTCGAAGGCGGGTTCGCCAATGCGCTGCTTGCCTTCGGCGGCCTCGACATTCTCGTATCGAACGCCGGCCTTGCCTCCTCCGCCGTCATCGAGGACACGACGCTTTCGCTCTGGAACAAGAACATCGAGATCCTGACGACCGGCTATTTCCTCGTCTCGCGCGAGGCCTTCCGCATCTTCCGCCAGCAGAAGGCCGGCGGCAACGTCGTCTTCGTCGCCTCGAAGAACGGCCTTGCCGCCTCCCCCGGAGCGTCTGCCTATTGCACCGCCAAGGCCGCCGAGATCCATCTCGCCCGTTGCCTGGCGCTCGAAGGGGCTGCTGCGCAGATCCGCGTCAACGTCGTCAATCCGGATGCGGTGCTGCGCGGCTCGAAGATCTGGACCGGCGAATGGAAAGAACAGCGCGCCGCCGCCTACAAGATGGATGTCGACGACCTCGAGGCGCATTATCGCGAGCGTTCGATGCTGAAGCTCAGCGTCTTCCCGGAGGATATCGCCGAGGCGATCTACTTCCTCGCTTCCGACATGTCGGCGAAATCGACCGGCAACATCATCAATGTCGACGCGGGCAACGCCCAGTCGTTCACGCGCTGATCGAGGAGCGAACCATGACCACGATGATCAGCCAGGCAACAATCGACGCCGAGAACGAAAGTCGCATCACCGCCCTTCGACGCGACTATGAGAGCCTCGGCGAGCGGCTCGACCGGCGCGGCGTCGCGATCGATGCGATCAAGGACAAGGTCGCCGCCTATGGCGTCGCCGTACCCTCCTGGGGTGTGGGCACCGGCGGCACGCGCTTTGCCCGGTTCCCCGGCAAGGGCGAGCCACGCAACATCTTCGACAAGCTCGAGGATTGCTCCGTCATCCAGCAATTGACGCGCGCGACGCCCACCGTGTCGCTGCACATTCCCTGGGACAAGGTCAGCGACATTTCCGAACTGAGAGAAAAGGGCACGTCGCTCGGCCTCGGCTTCGATGCGATGAACTCCAACACGTTCTCCGATGCGCCCGGCCAGCCGCATTCCTACAAATACGGCTCGCTGTCACACACCGACGCCGCGACGCGCGCCCAAGCGGTGGAGCATAATCTCGAATGCATCGAGATCGGCCGGCAGCTCGGCTCGAAGGCGTTGACGGTCTGGATCGGTGATGGCTCCAACTTCCCTGGCCAGAGCAACTTCACTCGCGCCTTCGAACGCTATCTCGAGGCGATGAAAACAGTCTATGCCGCCCTGCCGGAGGATTGGCGGGTCTATACCGAACACAAAATGTTCGAGCCGGCCTTCTATTCGACCGTGGTGCAGGACTGGGGCACCAACTACCTGATTGCGCAGGAGCTTGGTCCCAAGGCCTTCTGCCTCGTCGACCTCGGCCACCACGCACCGAATGTCAACATCGAGATGATCGTCGCCCGGCTCATCCAGTTCGGCAAGCTCGGCGGCTTCCACTTCAACGATTCCAAATATGGCGACGACGATCTCGATACCGGCTCGGTCGATCCCTACCGGCTCTTCCTCGTCTTCAACGAACTGGTCGACGCCGAAACGCGCAAGGTCAAAGGGTTTCAGCCGGCGCACATGCTCGACCAGAGCCACAACGTCACCGATCCGATCGAAAGCCTGATGACCAGCGCCACCGAAGTCTGCCGCGCCTATGCCCAGGCGCTGGTCGTCGATCGCCAAGCGCTTGAAGACTACCAGGATGGCAACGACGCGCTGATGGCGAGCGAGACGCTGAAGACAGCCTTCCGCACCGATGTCGAGCCAATTCTTTCCATGGCGCGGCTCGAACATGGCGGCGCCGTGGCGCCGGTTGCGGCCTACCGCAAGAGCGGCTACCGCGCCAGGGTCGCGGCAGAACGCCCTGAAGTTGCAGGCGGCGGTGGCGGGATCGTCTGAACACCTGCACACAGGCCATCCAGCGTGGCGGCGCCGGCGCCGCCACGCCTGTTTTGCGGCCGGCACAAAAAAATCGCGGCGCGATGAAATTGCCCCCTATCTGATTTGCGATCCTGATCTATCTTTCTCTTGAGGGTCCTACAGAAGGGGAATCATTCATGGGTATCGAAAGCATTCTCGTATTCCTGATTGTCGGTGCGATTGCTGGCTGGCTCGCTGGCCTGATCGTCAAGGGGTTCGGTTTCGGGCTGATCGGCAACATGGTGGTCGGCATCATCGGCGCCTTCATCGCTGGCTTCCTGTTCCCGGCGATCGGCATCAGCCTCGGCAGTGGCGTGCTCTCTGCCATCCTGCACGCGACGATTGGCGCGGTCATCCTTCTGGTGCTGATCCGCATCGTCAAACAGGCCTGAACCCGCACCATCCCGGTGTCAGCTGTCGCTCGCTGAAGCGAAGCATCTCCGATCCGTTCTGTCTGGACGCGTGAACGGGGCTGTAGCACTGTTATCTGCTGATCAATTTAGGTAGGCGTGCCGAGCATCGGCAGACGGAGGCAAATATGAACGTGGTTCACACCGAGAAAATCGAGGCGGCGCTGAAGGCCTTTATCGCCGATCATTCGGGCGCACTGACGCGAGAGCAGGCGATCGCCGCCATCCTGGAAAACTGGTTCACCAGCCACGGCTACCTGCCGCCGCAGCAGGAAGGTCGGCGCCCCGAAGACCTTGACGCCTCCAACGACGATTGAGAGATTTGCGCACCCGACGCCGGGTGCTCACGCCGGTTCTCTGCGCCGCGACACCGATCGTCACAGTTTTTCAATAGCGTGATTCCTTCGCCATGAGCCTTGCTTCCGTCAAAGACTTCTTTTCGCAGCACGCCCCCGACATCGACGTCATCGAGCTTCAGCAAAGCACCGCAACGGTGGCGCTTGCGGCCGAAGGCCATGGCGTCGAGCCGGCGCAGATCGCCAAGACCTTGGCACTGCGTGTCGGCGACGACGTGATCCTGATCGTCACCCGTGGCGATGCCCGCCTCGACAACAAGAAGTACAAGGCGCGGTTTGGCACCAAGGCCCGTATGCTCGGCTTCGACGAAGTGGAGGCCGAAACCGGTCACCCGGTCGGCGGCGTCTGTCCCTTCGGGTTAACCAAGCCGCACAACGTCTTTTGCGACCTGTCGCTGAAAGCCTATGACATCGTCGTGCCGGCCGCCGGCGCCACCAACGCGGCCGTGCATATCAGTCCCGCCCGTATCGTCGAATTGACAGGGGCCGAATGGATCGACGTCTCGGAAACGTAGCCACGTTCCGCAAATGTGATCCGTGCCTTGGAATGGCCACAAAGCTTAACTGAGTACGAACGCTCACCCCTTCGGTGATTTGCCGGTTCCCCTTCAAGGCCAGGAGTTCGTTGAGCATGAAGACAATTGCGTATCCGCTGATCTTCGCCGCCAGCTTTTCACCGGCCCTGGCTATGGATCAGTCCCTGGTGCGCCAGTTCGAAAAGCTCGACCCGCAAACACGCCTCGAACAGCGCTGCGATACCGAGGCCATGGAGCGTATCAACGCCGACAAGTCGAGCTTCAAGCCGGACAAGGTCATTGCCTACACCTTCGCCGAACCGATCGTGAAGGAAGACAAGATGAAAGCGCCGGGTGCAGTCTTCCGCAGCAAGGGCGAATGGTACAAGCTGAAGTTCAAGTGCCGCACCGACGCGGAGCACCTGGATGTCCTGTCCTTCGAGTACAAGATCGGCGAGCTCGTGCCGCATGAAAACTGGGGCGAGTTCTATCTCTACCCCTGACAGGGCTGGATTGCCGCAAGCGGACACCTTTTATCGTCATTAGGATAACGGCCAGGCCGTCTTGAGCCCTTGCGAACGCATGGACCTTTAAAGAACTGCCGCCAGAAACAGCAGCGACCCGAGCGACAGCGCCGCCATGATGCTCATCAGCAGCTTCATCATGTGATCTGCCATGTCGCACATCCTTGCCTCGGCTCCCGGAAAACGAACGAATGCAACTGCCTATGCGGCGCAGCGGCTCGCCCAACGCAGATCCCGAGTGCCATTGGGGTAACAACCACCGAGCTTGCGCCAACATGGTTAACAAAAGACTAACGCTCGCTTGCCGCCACTGCTCCGGTCCCGGTCCGCGCGTATTCAAGACAAGGCTCACGCAAGATCGAAACGGAATAACAAAAGCGTAGGGACAGGCTCCCTCCACGCGCGGTCCGCTGCGCTTTAGGGCAGACCTTGGCCCCGTTGATGGGGGCAGCCGGACCGCACCTGAGAGCGAAACGCCGCACCCGACGACTGACAATGGAGAGGCGAGTGAGCCAGGTTAAGCTGAGTATCTGCATTCCAACCTACAACCGCGCGCGGTTCCTGGAGAAGGCGCTCACCTACTTCGTGGAACTCTATCAATTCCCGTTCACCTACGAGATCATCATCTCCGACAATGCTTCGACCGACGACACCCGGGAGGTGGTCGATGGCTTCGCCGCAAAAGGGCTCCCGATCCGCTATTTCCGTCAGGCGGAGAACCGCGGCCCCTACCCCAACATCGTCAGCGCCTTTGGCCGCGCAAGCGGCGAATACACAATCTACCTTGCCGACGACGACGTGCTCATCAACGAAGGCGTGCGCGATGCGATCCGTTACCTCGACCTCAATCCCGAGGTCACAGTCTGCTACGCCCCTTGGTACAGCCATGACGAGGTCGACGGGCGCGACGGGGTACCGTTCTACACGGTGGACAAGGACACCCGTTTCAAGAGGCGGGAATTCGAACCGGTCTTCGATTTCCTCATTGAGCGGCACGTCTTCCCGGAAATCGGCATCTACAGGACAGCAGCCCTGCGCTCCGCCTGGGTGCCGCGGTCGTTCGCCTATTGGGCATTCGCCTACCTTGCCCACTTCCTCGAACAGGGAGCAATCACCTTTCTGAAGACGCCGTTCTATCGCCAGGTGATCCGCTCGAAGATCACCCGCGACCGACCGCAGGAGGGCCATGCCGAAGTGCTGACGTCCTGGGACAGCTATCGCGGTGGCCTTGAGTATTTCGCCTATTCGGGCGCCAAACGCGGCGCCCTCAGGCTCACGCCCGACCGCCGGCTCTATCTCGATGCCCAAATCAGGGACTTCACCATGGTACGCATGAGTGTCGCCTTGCGCATGTGGGTCGCAAAGCGCGACTACATCCGCGCCTATGAGCTTTACTCGCGCCTCATGCTCGGCGGCTTCGAGCACAATCCCGATGTGCAGCAGGCGAGGCGCGTGCTGCCGCTCATGGTCTGCCTCCAGACCGTGATGTGGCGCACGAATGCGATGGCAGGAGTCGACCGGCTGGTGCTCCATGGCGTCGACGATCATGGCGCGATCGAGGAACTGCTGCGCGAGCTGGGCCTGCGCTCCGAAATCACCGTTTTGCCGGCGACAGCGCCGCTCGCGCCCGAGGAGGTCGCCAGCACGGCCGTCTTCGTCACGGCCGACAGCGACCGGAAACAGTATCTGCGCAAGGGCCATCTGCCGAACCTGGTAATCAGCGAAGGCGATATCCTCAACCACGTGCTGATCTGAATACGAAAGGGCGCCGCGGCGCCCTTTTTTGTTTCGGCTTGTCATTCCTCCCGGGGAGAGCTTTGGCTGGCCGCCTGCTGTATGTCGCCTTTGGCGTAGCCGACGAAAGGACAAGAAATGCAGCAACTCAAAGGTCTTCAGCGGCCTTTGCGAGTCTATCGGAGCCACGACGCCTTGGAGCCTCGGGACCATCCCCTTTCCCCGACGTATCGTCACCTACTTGCGCATCACGCCCTTGTAGTATGAACCGTTTCTTGCCGGAGGACGGTTCACCTTCGTTCCGGGCGGATTGTACTTTTCGCTGCCATGACCTTCATTGATGGTGGTCGACGACGCACCCTTGTAGTAGCTGCCGCCGGCATAGGCAGGAGCAACGCTCCCCGCCGCGACCGCCACAGCCACTAGCGCGGCCAGAGAGAGTTTCGCAGATTTATGCATTTCTGATCCTCGGTTGACCCGGCCACGCCTGTTTTCGTCAGCGCCGTGGCTTTTAATTGTGCGGCAGCGAGCTCGCGGCCGCTTGGTCCTCCCGGGCGCGAGAATACGCGGAAGCCGTGACGCAGATGTAACGCAGGGAACAGCGACCCGGTCCGGCCAGGCGTTAGCGTGAGGGATTGATGCGGGGGCCCTAGGCTCGGAGCAGCAATTTGTGCGTTCCCGGCCATCGTCGGCTGAGCCGACCAGCGTGCATAAAATCAGCCCGCGAAAAAGCGCGAGAACACTCGACATTCAAGCCGGTGATCTGCGGCGCCCCGAGCGCCAATCGCCGCGCGCCGCACAACAGCATCCCGGATCAACGGCGGCGTTCTGACGCGAATCGCGCCAGCCAATCGACCGCAGGAAACGTAGCGGCCGTGATCGGCAGCGGAGTTGATGGCCGCCTCGCATTTCGCAAGTCGATTCGCCGGCCAACGATCTTGTCTTGCAGGACAAGGCGCACGCACTGATCGCTGCAGCGAGGCGCTGTCTTTGCTGTCAGGAGCGGGCCGGTGCCAATGGCAATGTCACGGCGGGACCCGTTTCCACACCAAACTGCCGGCGAAACTGTCTCGACGCTGTGCCGTCGAAGAGCGACTTGGGAAGCGCTGCTGAGAGGATCCACCTGCAGGGCGCCTTCGGGTCGCCGCCCAGGTCCTGGTGCTTCACCGCTGAGATCGGCAACACGTATTCAGGCTTGCGAAGGCCCCGCTCCGCATTGCCAAGCCACGTCAACACGACGAGCACGTCGCCGCCAAGCTCAATCGCGTCCAGCCTGCAGGCTCTCTCGCCGACAAAAGCCTGCACGGCCTGCTCATGGAGCTTGAAGGTACTCAGCCTCATCTCGTCTTGCGCGTCCGGCATTCAACTACTCCTTGGCTTCCACTTCCGCACGACCACGGGAGCTTGCGGGATCCTGACTGGACAGCCCTCTGCTGCAATTCCTGCATCATCGAAGCATCAAAATTCACTGAGAGAATGATGGTGCCCGGAGGCGGATTTGAACCACCGACACGCGGATTTTCAATCCGCTGCTCTACCAACTGAGCTATCCGGGCATCTGCCGTTTCAGGCATCGGCTCCTTTCGGAACCACCGGGGCGCTTGTGTTTGCCCCGGAAGCGAGCGGGGTTATAGCATCTTGTTCGGCGGTGTCCAGCGCCAAATGAAAGTTTTTTGACCGGATTCCTGTGGACAGTCAAAAAAACCGAAAAGATAAAGGGATTCAGAGAGATCGCGGACGCTTCCATCGCCGTCCGGCGACCGCAATAGCCTGGTAGATCGAAAGTGGTGGCCGCAAATTGCGCATCGAGGCGCCGAGCCGTGACAACGATCGAGAGGGAAATGATGGCATGTCCGGAAATGCCGAGCCGATCGCGCCACCGACGGACGGTGCGCTAGCGCTCGTCGCCTTCGTCAGCCTTCGATTCGTCGTCGGCAACCGGAATGGCATAGGAGCCGGAGAGCCAACGGTTGAGGTCGACATTGCGGCACCGATCCGAGCAGAACGGGTAGTGCTCGCGCTGAGACGGCCGGCCGCATTCCGGACAGGGGCGAGGCGCGCGCAGAGGCGCGACGTTCGAGCCGCTCTTTTTTGTCTCGTCGGTCACAGGATATCAGCCTTCCAGCCAACGATTGTGCACGTCGTAGCCTTCGCCGACAAGCAGGCCGACAGTTTCGTAAAGCGGCAGGCCGACGACATTGGTGTAGGATCCGACCAGCTTGACCACGAAGCTGCCGGCAATGCCCTGAATGCCGTAAGCACCCGCCTTGCCGCGCCATTGGCCGGAGGCGAGGTAGCTTTCGATGTCAAAGCCGGAAAGGCGCTTGAAGCGCACCTTGGTGTCGACCACCTTCTGCCTCAGCGTCTTGTCCGGCGTGATCAGGCAGACGCCTGTATAGACACGGTGGCTGCGACCGGACAGAAGATGCAGCGCGCTTGAGGCTTCGCTGACCAGTTCCGGCTTCGGCAGGATGCGCCGCCCGACACAGACAACCGTATCGGCGGCGAGAATATAGCTTCCGTCCCAGCCCGGCTCGCCCTTGATCGCGGCCAGCGCTGCCCGCGCCTTTTCGGCCGACAGGCGCCTTGCAAGCGAACGTGGGTGTTCGGCCCGCTTCGGCGTTTCGTCGAGATCCATCGGCATCAGGCGCGCGGGCTCGATGCCCGCCTGCGCAAGCAGCTCGACGCGGCGCGGCGAACCGGACGCCAGTATCAGTTTCTTGGCCACTGTCATCGGAACGCGGAATTGCTCCAGGAATTGCGGAGAGCTGAGTGCGGCTTACTTGAAGCGGTAGGTGATGCGGCCCTTGGTCAGGTCGTACGGGGTCATTTCGACGAGAACCTTGTCGCCGGCAAGCACGCGAATGCGGTTCTTGCGCATGCGGCCAGCCGTGTGGGCGATGATCTCATGCTCGTTTTCAAGCTTCACGCGGAAGGTCGCGTTGGGAAGCAATTCGGTGACCACGCCCGGAAATTCAAGGACTTCTTCTTTCGCCATGTAGGACTGTTCTTTCTATCTTTGTTTAGGGAACCGTCAGGTATCCCGAAAAATTTGCCGGAAACTACACAATCGACGAGGATTTGTGAACCATCTAACGCCGGCTTTTGCGCTT
The DNA here is from genome assembly GCF_037026475.1 of Ensifer sp. MJa1. Taxonomy (NCBI): domain Bacteria; kingdom Pseudomonadati; phylum Pseudomonadota; class Alphaproteobacteria; order Hyphomicrobiales; family Rhizobiaceae; genus Ensifer; species Ensifer sp. MJa1. Next base: position 244,202 of record NZ_JAKUMO010000004.1, read on the forward strand.
TTGTGACGGCACCGAGAAATGTGTGCGGTTTTCAGTTTGCCGCTCAGGCTTTCTTGTGCTGGTGCGGGCCGACAAGCCGGTGGTTGATCAATGCAGACAAGTGATCACGCACGGCGCGGTAGGCATCGACGATCTGCTCGCGCGTACCGGCCGCCACGGTCGGATCCGGCGTCGGCCAGTAGACCACGTCGACGGCCATCGAGCGAGTCAATTCGAGCGCCTTGTGGTGCGCCTCCGGCGCCAAGGTGACGATCAGGTCGAAGTAATCGTCTTCGAGCTCATCGAGCGTATGCGGCTGGTGGCGGCCGATGCTCAGGCCAATCTCGGCCATCACCACGTCGACAAAGGGATCGCGTTCGCCGTGGCGGACCCCGGCGGAGGCGACATAGGTCCCCGCCGGCAGGGCAGCCTTGGCCAGCGCCTCGGCCATCGGCGAGCGGATGGCATTCATGCCGCACATGAAGAGGACCGAGCGGGGCATTTTCGGCTGTGTCGCCTCGGTTCCCGTCATGCCGGTCCCCGCCCTCACCCGCGCCAGTAGAGCACGCAGACGAGCGTGAACAGGCGGCGGGCGGTGTCGAAATCCAGGCGGATCTTGCCGGCGAGCCGATCCATCAGGGTCTGCGAACCTTCGTTGTGAATGCCGCGGCGCCCCATGTCGATCGCCTCGATCTGGCTCGGCGTCGCCGAGCGGATCGCTTCGTAATAGCTCTCGCAGATCATGAAGTAGTCCTTCACGATCCGGCGGAACGGCGTCAGCGACAGGATGTGGGTCGCGACATCGCCGCCCTTGTCTGTCGAGATCGCAAAGACCAGCTTCGCGTCGACAAGCGAGAGATTGAGCTTGTAGGGGCCGCCGGGGTGGCCAACCGGTTCGAACAGGTTTTCTTCGAGCAGGTCGAAAATCGCAACCGCGCGCTCGTGCTCCACGTCAGGGGTCGAGCGGCCGATTGTCTCGTCCAGAACGACATCGCAGAGGCGCAGGTTGCGGTCCGCCTTCATCCAGCGTCCCCGAGATTGAGGCGAATGGCGACGGAGCGCGCATGGGCCTCAAGGCCCTCGGATTTCGCAAGCACGATTGCCGCCGGCCCAAGGATCCGCAACTGCTCGGGATCAAGCCTGAGGATCGAGGTGCGCTTCATGTAGTCGAGCACGCCGAGACCGGACGAAAAACGCGCCGAGCGCGCCGTCGGCAGGACGTGGTTGGACCCGCCGACATAGTCGCCGATGACCTCAGGCGTGTGGCGTCCGACGAAGATCGCGCCGGCATTGCGGATCTTTTCGACCATCGCGTCGGGATTGGCGAGCGCCAGCTCCAGATGCTCGGCGGCAATGCGATTGGCGAGCGGCACGGCCTCTTCAAGATCGGGCACAAGAATGACCGCGCCGAAATCGCGCCAGCTCGCCGAGGCCGTGTCCGCGCGCGGCAGCGTCTTCAACTGCCGCTCGACCGCAATCTCGACCGCCTGGCCGAACTCCGCGTCATCGGTGATCAGGATCGACTGGGCGCCGACGTCGTGCTCGGCTTGGGCCAGAAGATCAGCGGCAATCCAATCCGGATCATTGTGCTTGTCGGCAATGACGAGCACTTCCGAGGGACCGGCAATCATGTCTATGCCGACAGTGCCGAAAACCTGGCGCTTGGCGGCGGCGACATACGCATTGCCCGGGCCGACAATCTTGGCGACGGGCGCGATCGTCTCGGTGCCATAGGCAAGGGCAGCTACGGCCTGCGCGCCGCCGATGCGGTAGATTTCCTCAACGCCAGCAAGCCGTGCTGCGGCAAGCACCGCCGGGTTGATGTTGCCGCCGGTTGCCGGCACGACCATGACGATGCGGGGAACGCCGGCCACTTTCGCCGGCAGCGCGTTCATCAGCACCGAGCTCGGATAGCTCGCAGTGCCGCCGGGCACATAGAGACCGACGGCATCGACCGCCGTCCAGCGCGAACCGAGGCCGACGCCCATGGCGTCCTCGTAGATATCGTCCTTCGGACGCTGGCGCGCATGGTGTGATTCGATGCGCGTGGCTGCAACCTTGAGCGCGCCCAGCACTTCCGGCTCTACCGCCTGGATCGCCGCATCGATTTCCGCCTCGCTGACGGCCATCGGCGTCACCGAGAAATCGACGCCATCGAAACGATTGGAATATTCGGCAAGTGCTGAATTTCCACGTAGGCGTACGTCATCGATGATCGTCTTGACCACCGTATTGACGTCTTCGGACACCTCACGCTTGGTCGTCAGGAATGACGCGAACCTTTGTTCGAAGTCACCGTCGAGGAAGTTGAGCCTGATTGCCAAAGGGGACGTCCTTGTATGCCTGTGTCGTTCTAGTCGAGCGGATCAAGCGCCTTCTGGATGCTTGGGCTTGAAAGCGGTTTCCCACGCCCCGCCGGTATCCGCAAGCTGCGTTTCGATGCATTCGACGTCAAGCGCGATCGAGGCGTCGCCGGCAAGAACCAGTTCGATCGTGCCTTCAGGGGCTTCGCCGCGTACGGAGAACTTGAGTGCCAATAGGTCCAGCACCGCCTCGCCGTCGCGCCGGTCGAAGCCGACCGAGCGCACCGCATTCACCCGCTTGAAGAGGAGAAGCGCACGCCGGCGCTCGAAGGAACGACGCTTGCCCTCGGCCGTCTCCCACACGAAGCGATTGACGATGAGCGAAAATTGCTTGCGTCGGGCGTCATAGTCCAAGCCCGAAACCTTGAAGACGGCATCCTGGACGTGAGCGGACACAATGGCGAGATCTTCCTCGTCGAGCGCCAGCAGCTTCAATCCACTCATGCCGTCCATCCCCTTCGTTTCGCCGCACATCTTGCCGTGCCACAATTGAATTGGACATAGGACGTTGCGCCTGAAACCGCAAACGGTATCAGGCGCAACGAAGCAAATCAGTCGCTGACGCGCTCGACATGCGCGCCGCAGCGGGTGAGCTTCTCTTCCAGTCGCTCAAAGCCGCGATCGAGATGATAGACGCGCGACACCATGGTCTCGCCTTCGGCGGCAAGGCCGGCAATGACGAGCGAGACGGAAGCGCGAAGGTCGGTCGCCATCACCGGCGCGCCCTTCAGGCGGCTGACGCCTTCGATCTTGGCCGTCTGGCCGGAGAGCGAGATCTTGGCGCCGAGGCGAGCCAGTTCCTGCACATGCATGAAGCGGTTCTCGAAGATCGTCTCGGTGATGTGCGAGGTGCCCTTGGCCATGGTCATCAGGCCCATGAATTGGGCCTGCAGGTCCGTCGGGAAGCCCGGGAACGGATCGGTGACGATATCGACCGGCTTGATACCGGCGCCGTTGCGCACGACGCGGATGCCGCTGTTGGTGGCGGTTATCTCGGCGCCGGCGCGGCGGATCGCCTCGAGTGCGGTGTCCAGCAGCGCCATGTCGGTGTCTTCGAGGATGACGTCGCCGCCGGTCATGGCAACCGCCATGGCATAGGTACCGGTCTCGATGCGATCAGGCAGCACGCGGTGACGTGCGCCGGAAAGCGAGCGAACGCCCTCGATGGTGATCGTCGACGTGCCCTGGCCAGTGATCTTGGCGCCCATGGCGTTGAGGCAGTTGGCAAGATCGACGACTTCGGGCTCGCGCGCGGCGTTGCCGAGCACCGTGGTGCCGTTGGCGAGGGTCGCCGCCATCATCAGCACGTGGGTGGCGCCGACGGAAACCTTCGGGAAGGTGTAGCGCGCGCCGATCAGGCCGCCTTCCGGCGCTGTCGCGTTGACATAGCCGCCGTCGATCTCGATGTTGGCGCTGAGCGCCGCCAAACCTTCGATGAAGAGATCGACCGGACGCGTGCCGATGGCGCAGCCGCCCGGGAGCGAAACACGGGCCCTGCCTTCACGGGCGAGCAGCGGGCCAATGACCCAGAAGCTCGCGCGCATCTTCGAGACCAGCTCGTAAGGAGCGGTCGTATCGACGATGTTGCGGCAGGTGAAGTGGATGGTGCGGGCGTAGCTTTCGCCCTGGCGCTCGCGACGGCCGTTGACGGAGATATCGACGCCATGGTTGCCAAGGATGCGGATCAGCTGCTCGACGTCGGCCAGATGTGGCACGTTTTCGAGCGTCAGCGTGTCGTCGGTCAGAAGCGACGCGATCATCAGCGGCAACGCCGCGTTCTTGGCGCCGGAAATCGGGATGACGCCGTTGAGCTTGTTGCCGCCTACAATCCTGATGCGATCCATGAGGCCTCTTGAACGGGCTTGGCCCGCCTTTCCAAAAAATCCGGTGTTGTCTGAAGGCGCCTCTTTAGTGGAGACGCCGCGAAATTAGAAGTGCCTTGAGCGCCGCGCGCCCATTCGGACAGCGCATGGCGGCTGCGATAATCAAGTCGTGTCCCCGATCGCTCCCGAACCGAGGCATCATGCAATCGAACGCCTGACGGCGCCGCCGGTGAACGGCAGAGGCCGGCGAGCGCCGCCTCCCCCCGTACTAATCTTGGGATTCGTCCGTTTTTGCGGCAGGAAGGCCGATCGCCTCATCGGCTGCACCGGACCGGCGTGCCCGCATCTGCTGCTTGCGGCGCATGAGGTTGTCGCGCAAGTTCTTGGCGAGGCGCGCCTTTTTCAAATCCGCCTCGGTCGTGTCCTTCTTCTTCTCTTTGCGCATCCGGCCGTCCGCCTGCCGCTCGTCAGGCGCGGACACGGCCTTGCCGCCTTCTTTGTCGTCTGTCTGCATGCTCATGCCTTAGCGCAAAACCAGGGCCTTCGGAAGCGGCGAGGACTTTTCTCACAGCTCTTCACGAAAAACTTCGAATTGCTGCTTGCACTCCCCGCCAAGCTATGGCAATAGCCCCCTCGCTTGATGCGGCTGACACACGAACTGGCCGCCAGATGCTGCTATAGCTCAGGGGTAGAGCACTCCCTTGGTAAGGGAGAGGCCGAGAGTTCAAATCTCTCTAGCAGCACCAGTTTTTCCATAAGAATCCGCCTGCTGTAGCTTTCGATTTCCACCGATGCATCATGAAGTGGTGCCGCTATTCGGAGCAATGATCGATAGCACCCGAAGCATTGTATCGTTCGAGTGGCAGGCGGAGCCAAAGGGCTGCTGGCGTCAACCGCTGACGCCCTTGTCATCCCTTAGCTAAAATTCATGCGCGCCCCACAAGCCTTGCCAGCCTCAGCCGCAGTGCTCTCTTATGGGTCCGGAACCACGGCGCAACTCTCTTGTCAGCGTGCTTCTCCAATGCCGTTCTCAAGACCGCCTTGTCACGTTGAGGATAGTCGGCCTCGGCAATGATCATCTCCGCCAGTCCGATGTATGCCTTGCGCGCCGCGAGCCGCTCAATCGGGTCTAGGTGGTAGGAACCTTCTCGCATGATGCGCTGTATGAATACCGAGTTCTCGACAAAGGCCACCTCGCCGTTCACCATTGCGCGCATCGTCACCAGATGATCAAACGCCCAGAGGTACGGATAGGCCTCGACCGTGGAGAGACCATCGAGGGCGGCCTCGCGCCGCCAAAGGCCATAGAACCAACTGGGATGGCAGCCGAGCAACGTCGCGGTTGCCCTCGACACTCGATCTGGGCCAGGGGGCACGGGTACGGGATAATCCGCCTCCCTTCCAGTGGTCGTGTTGATCCGGTGAACCCTCGTCACTGCCAGTTTAGCATCAGGTCTCTGGTCAAGCGCTCTGACTGTTTCGCGAAGATGATGCTCGTCCGTAAGATCATCGTCCGCTCGCCACATGAAGTACGGGGCGTTTGCAAGCCGCAAACCTTTCTTGAAGTTATCGAGAGTCGGAATCGTTTCATCGCTTCGTACATGGACAAAACGCCCGTCTGCAGCGGCAATTTCCGCGCAAACCTCACTCGTTCCATCTGTGGACGCGTTGTCGCAAATAATCGCCTCGAAGTCAGCGAAGCTTTGCGCACGGATACAATCCAGGCACTCGCGTATGGTCTCCACACCATTATAGGTCGGTATTACAATACTTGTGCGCACTATCTGGATCCCATTGAAACCGGTCTTGGATCGGGGTATTTCCCCCGGAGCATACAATCAGCAGCTAGCTCGACGGACAGAGCGTCGCATGAGTTGCGCAGAGAAAAGTTACGTCGCGGCCAAAAGGTCCATCTACACATGCCGAAAATCGATCTCTGCATTGTCTCTACACGCCGACCAGATCTCTTAGCAACGACTCTCAAGAGCTTTTCCGACCAAGTTTTCTCCAATTTCGAAATCGAAAACGTTCTTGTAAATCTTGATCCGCTCTTCGGTGACGAAGATGATCACGCACGTTGCGCCGAACTCGTCAGAACGATTTTCCCGCGCTCTGTTCTGTTTGAGCCCGACAGGCCGAGCTTTCCGATGGCTGTCCAAAGGCTTTGGTCATCCACGAGGTCGGAGTTCGTTTTTCATCTTGAGGATGATTGGGTCGCCCTCGAAGACATCGGCGAGGCCGTGCTTTCACCATTTGCAGACCGGCAAGTAGCGCAGGTGAGCTTCCACACCAAAGAAAAGAAATGGGACGTAAAAAGGAACGGACACTTCCACAGACGCAAGGAATACCTGCGAATACTTGGAATAAAGATTCCTACCTTTACGACTTTTCCGATATTTACAACGTCTCCCTGCATTCTGCGGGGTGAATTCGGGAGAGAGTGCGCGAAGCTTATGGACGTGTCCAAAGATCCGGAAAAGCAGTTCTACTATGGCGTCAATCCTGAACTTGAGCGGTACGTCAGCAAAAGCAAGAGCTTCGTTTACTCTCCGAACAACACGCCAGTGATTGCAGATATCGGGCGAGATTGGCAAAAACTGAAAAACGTCCGCAAGGTTATTCGTGACGCGGCGTCTTATTGGGAAACAGGCCAGTCGGATCGGTCGTCGACGTAGCGACCGATGGCAAGTAGCCACGCCAATACTCCCCAACCGAGTTCCCACCGTCTTAGCGGGTTCCGCCCATGAACGCCGAAGCTTATATCGGGGAACGTATTCCCCGATACCGCGTTACCATTTCAAATGGCAGTAACGCGGAGGTTCTCAATGAAAGGCATCATTCTCTGGCTCATGGGCGTGCCGCTCATCGTTATCATCCTGCTCTACATGTTCGTGTTTTAGAGAGAGGAAACGCAACGGCAAGTTGGCGCCTTAACGCAACCTTAAGATTCCACTGCCAGATTTGACATTGCGATGATGGACAGTCGCAACATCTTAAATCCCCTCTTGAAACCGGCACTTGCCGGTTTCCTTTTTTCTTCCTATCCAAATGACGCAAGGCAGCAAAAACCGCCTCTTGCCGCGCCCGCGCACCAGGCCCAGATGTCAGACCTTGACCGCCTGTTCGACAAAGTCCTCCGAGCCGAAAAACCTCAGATAGCGCTCAACTTCCGCCGGGTCGCCCGTTGCCTTGCGCGGGTTGTCGGACAGCTTGACTGCCGGACGGCCGCCGGCCTCGCTGACCTTGCAGACGATCGAGATCGGGTTGAGGCCGCGAATTTCGGTCGGAGCGCAATCGGCAAAATCATTGGTAAGATTGGTACCCCAACCGAAACTCATGCGCACGCGGCCCTCGAAGTGCCGGTAGGTCTCGATGATGGTGTCGACGTCAAGGCCGTCGGAAAAGATCAAAAGTTTGTCGCGCGGATCGCGACCCATCTTCTTCCACCAGGCAAGGATCTTCTCGCCGCCTTCGATCGGCGGCGCGCTGTCCGGCCGAAAACCCGTCCAGTCGGCGACCCAAGCGGGCGCGTCGCGCAGGAACGCGGCCGTCCCGAACGCGTCGGGCAGCACGATCAACAGGTTACCGCCGTAGAGCTGGTTCCAGTCCTGCAGCACCTTGTAGGGTGCAGCCGCAAGTTCCTTGTCGTTGCGGGCAAGAGCGGCAGCCACCATCGGCAATTCATGCGCATTGGTGCCAAGCGCCTCAAGATCGTTGTCCATCGCGAGCAGCACGTTGCTCGTGCCCGAGAAGGAGCTGCCGATCCCTTCCTTCAACGCCTCGACACACCAGCGCTGCCACAGGAAGCTGTGACGGCGGCGCGTGCCGAAGTCGGAAATCCTGAGGTTCGGATATTGCCTGAGACGCTCGACCTTGGACCACATCTTCGCCTTGGCGCGGGCATAGAGCACGTCGAGTGTGAAAGGACCAAGCCCCTTCATCGCCGAGCGCGAGCGCAGCTCGTTGATGATCGCCAGCGCCGGAATTTCCCACATGGTGGCCTCGGCCCAACGACCGCTAAACGTCAGCTCGAACTGCCCATCCCGGCGTTTCAGCTCGTAGTCCGGCAGGCGGAACTTTGAAAGCCAGGCCAGGAACTCCGGCGAGAAGATCTGCTTGCGACCGTAGAACGTGTTACCTGCAAGCCAGATCATCTCCTTCTTGGAGAAGCTGAGTTCGCGCGCGTGGTCGAGCTGGTCGCGCAGTTCCTGCTCGTCGATCTCGTCGGCGAGCCGCACCGTCTTCGTGCGGTTGATCAGCGAGAAGGTCGCCTCGACATCCGGATAGAGCTGCCAGATCATCTGCAGCATCAAGAGCTTGTAGAAATCCGTGTCCAGCAGGCTGCGGACGATCGGGTCGAGTTTCCAGGTATGGTTATAGACGCGCCTGGCGATATCGGTCTTCGTCATCGGTGAATGGCTCCTTCCTCAGCGCGAGGCACTCGACCTAATTGAGCTCGACGCCGGCATCACGCATGCGCGTGATCATCGCCTGCAGCGAGCCGTTGAGGTCGATGCCCCGACAGGCGTCGAGAATGACGGATGTCGAGAACCCCTGGGCAACCGCATCGAGTGCCGAGAAGGCCACGCAGAAATCGGTCGCCAGACCACAGAGCGTGACTTTCCTGATGCCACGATCCCTGAGGTAGCCAGTCAGCCCCGTCGGCGTCCGGCGATCGTTTTCGAAGAAGGCGGAATAGCTGTCGACCTGCGGCCTAAAGCCCTTGCGGATCACGAGCTCCGCACGGGTCCATTCGAGCGCCGGGTGGAAATCGGCGCCGGCGCTTCCCTGGACGCAATGCTCGGGCCAGAGCGTCTGCGCGCCGTAGGGCATGGCGATCATCTCGAAGGGGGCCTTTCCAGGGTGGCTGGAGGCAAAACTCGAATGGCCGGCCGGATGCCAGTCCTGCGTCAGCACCACATGCTCGAAGCGCCGGATCAAGGCGTTGACGGCAGGCACGATCTCATCGGCCCCGGCAACGGCAAGCGCGCCGCCCGGGCAAAAGTCGTTCTGCATATCCACGACGATCAAGGCTTTGTCTGCCATCATTTTCCCCTTGGCCGATCAACGATCGATCGATCACCAAAATCGATTTAAGTCCAAGATCAATCACAGAATTTGAGCGACGACAAGCCGGTTCCGCACGCTTTGAAAAGCACGACCATGCTAAGCAAAGGGCGCCGACCCTTCGGTCGACGCCCCTTAACTAGATGGCCCTTGGGGCTGGTCAGTCGCCGCCGCCGAGATTGTCGGCGATCGCGAAGCCGGAATTGGCGATGCCAACCGGCTGGGCGACGAAGTTGAGGAACTTCGCGAAGTCGACCGACGGATGGCGCGAGGCATAGATGACGTCGCGATTCTTGATCGGGAAGGTCTGACCGACGATCAGGCTGTCCGGCTTGCTCATGTCGAAGCGATAGACGATCGGGTAGCGACCCATGCTGTCCGTTTTCATGCCCTTGCGCAGCATTTCGTTGAAACGCTGCTGCCCGAGCAGGCTCATGACGACGTCAGGCTCTTCGTAGCGGAAGATGAAATAACCCTTCATGTCGAGCGTGTAGTCCGAACCGCCGCCCGCAAGCCCCATGGCCTCAAGCAGGTTCAGGTCGTTGGCACCGAACTCGACGCGCTGGTTCGCCTTGACCGCACCGAGGATGGTGAAGCGGCGCGGATCGCGCGTCACGAAGATCTGGTCGCCCGGCTTGACGTGAATGTTCTCCGACGGGTTTTCGATGATCGACTTCAGGAGGACCGTTCCGGTCTTCTTGCCGCGCACCAGCGTGACAAAGGTCTCGTAGGGCTGCGCGACCGGGCCGCCGGCCTTGGCAATGACTTCGTTGATCGTCTCGTCGACGAGGCTCAACGGCACGACCGACGACTTGCCGACGGCGCCCGATACCGTGACGTTGCGCGAGGCGGTGCTCATGCTGGTGACGATCACGTCAGGCTCGACTGCCTTCTGCTTCAACGCCTCCAGAATCTCCTGGCGCGCCTGCTCCAGCGTCAGGCCGGCAAAGCGGACCGGACCGACATAGGGGATCGCAGCCTTGCCATCAGGCTGAACAACAAGATCGATGCTCGTCTGCTTGGAATCCTGCGTTGAGAACAGGCCGTCGCTGCCGGCCTCGAAGATCGAGACCTTAAGTTGGTCGCCAACGCCGATAACGACTCGGCCGACACCACCGCCGATGCCGAAACGGCGATTGAGCGTCGACGAGACATAGTCGGAAACAAGACGTGCGGAACGGCCATCCACATCAACGATATCGAAAACGGTTGCGTTCTGGCGGCCGATTTCGGCGCCAGACTGCCCGGCATCCTTGACGATCGCCCCGGCCAGCGGCCCCTCACCCGGGACAGCCTGGCATCCCACGAGGGCGGAACAAAGCAGAAGGGCACTCAATCGTTTCACTACGACACTCCAAATTCGGCACAGCCATGATTTTGCTCACAGTTCTGCGCCGCATCATCTCCCGGCAGGGATTTCGCCGGTCTCTGAAAAGCACAATCGCCGTCCCACAACAAGTCATCCGGAGACCAAGACGGCCAAATTATTTGGACCCGCGTCTTTCTGGTCATACCTTCTCTACCTTGAGCGTGGTTTGTCGTCCCATCCACCTTGGACTGGCGTAGACAGCGTGTATATCTTCAGCCTTTGGGGTTGAAAGCTAGGGACTTTAAGTTAAAAGCTGACTAATGAGGCGGAACGAATATAGCTGGGGAAAGCCCCTGTGCATGACGATTGGCGATTGCAATTCGGTCTCCGACAAGCAATCGCAGATGCAACTTTAACGGCAGTTTAGAGCGTTCGATCATAAATGACTGTTGAGATTATTGGGCGTGCATGCCTCGCCCCTGGAGCAGAATCGCCTTCGGCGTTGTTCAAACTTCTTCGTCAGGGCAAATGCACTGTTACCAGCATTCCGTCGGATCGCTGGGACATCGCACGTTTCTGGCACCCCGTCATGGGCACGCAGGGTAAGACCTATTCATTTGCCGCCGGTGTGCTCGACCAGCTCTATGAATTCGATCCTGCCGTGTTTGGCATGTCGCAGCGCGAAGCCATGTATATGGATCCGCAGCAGCGCGTGTTGCTTCAGCTTGCCTGGCGCGCACTCGAGGACGCCAACATCTCTACAGCGTCGCTGCAGGGCGAAAATGTCGGCGTCTATATCGGTGCGTCGAGCCTCGACCATGCCAACCTGACGGTCGAGGATCCGGCGGCCGCCGGCCCCTATTTCATGACCGGCAACACCCTGTCGATCGTTTCCAACCGCATCTCGCACATCTTCGGCTTGAGCGGCCCGAGCATGACGGTCGATACGGCCTGTTCCTCCTCGCTGGTCGCACTCGACCAGGCGATGCGGGCACTCAACGCGGGCGAGATCGATACAGCCATTGTCGGCGGCGTCAACATTCTCGCCCATCCCCTGCCGTTCGTCGGTTTCGCCCAGGCGCGCATGCTCTCGCCCGAAGGTCTGTGCCGCGCCTATGACAATGACGGCGCCGGCTATGTGCGCGCCGAAGGCGGCGTCGTCCTCATCCTGCGCCGCTCCGACCGGGCGCGCCGGGAGAAGGACCGTAGCTACGCGCGGATCGTCGCAACCGGCGTGAATTCCGCCGGCCGCACCAACGGCATCTCGCTGCCGTCGCGCGAGGCGCAGGCCAACCTTCTTCGGGCCATTTACGACGGCAACGGCATCGACGCCAACCAGGTGGCCTTTGTCGAGGGCCATGGCACCGGCACAAAGGTCGGGGATCCGGCCGAAGTCTGGTCCATCGGCACGGTCATCGGCGCCAAGCGCCGTGCGCCGGTGCCGATCGGTTCGATCAAGTCGAACATCGGCCATACGGAACCGGCGTCCGGCCTGTTCGGCATGCTGAAGGCGGTGATGGCGCTCGAAAACAATTACCTGCCGGCGTCATTGCACTTCGACACGCCGAACGAACATATCGACTTCGACGGCCTCAACGTACGCGTCACCGCAAACCCCATCGAACTCTTGCGGGGAAAACGCGCGCGCCTCGCCGGCATCAATTCCTTCGGCTTCGGTGGCGCCAATGCGCACGTCGTCATCAGCGATCCGGAACCGGCGGCCGACGAAAAGAGCTCGAACCCGTCGTCGTCGGGTCATGTGTTCCTGGCAAGCGCCCACACAGCTTCGAGCCTGGAGGCCCTGCTCAAGGACTACAAGACGGCTTTCGCCCACGCGTCCAAGGGCGAAGTGCGTGCGATGGTCGCCGCATCGGGCGCTAACCGCACCCACATGCGCCATCGGTTTGCTGCCCGCAGCGATCAACCGGAAGATATCGTCCGCGCCATCGCCAGCCATCTGGAAAAGCCGGGCTCGGATATCGGTGAGGTCGGCGAGGCCGTCGTCCGCGATGCCAAGGTCGCTTTCGTCTTCTCCGGCAACGGTTCGCAATGGGCCGGCATGGGCGTGGAGGCGTTCCGTGAAAATCTGCATTTCCGCCAGTGTTTCACCTCGGTCAGCGCGCTGTTCAAGTTCCATTCGGACATAGCGCTTACAGACCTCCTGACCGATCCCGACCTGGACAAGAAGCTTGCCGATACGAAGGTCGCCCAGCCGCTGCTCTTTGCGGTGCAGGCCGCGCTGTCGGACTCGCTCGTCGCCATGGGCATCAAGCCGGTGGCGGTCTTCGGTCACTCCGTCGGTGAAATTGCCGCCGCCTACGCCGCCGGCGCGCTCTCGCTCGTCGACGCCGTTTCGATCGTCGCCAAGCGCTCGCTGCACCAGGACCTGCTTGCCGGTCATGGCACCATGGCTGCCGTGATGCTCGGCGAAGAGGCCGCCCGCGCCTTTGCCGAGGCACGCGGCCTCAACGACCTTTGCGTCGCGGCCGTCAACGCCCATAACTCGGTGACGATATCCGGGCCCGCCGATCAGATCTCGGCCTTCCGCGATGCCGCCCGCAAGGCGAAGATCCCGGTTCAGATCCTCGACATCAACTACCCGTTCCATCACCCGATCATTGACCGGGCGAAGGACGCCTTCCTCTCGGACATTCCGGATATCGCACCGCGTCGCACCGAGCTCACCTATCTGTCGACCGTCACCGGTGCCGCCCTCGAAGGAACGCAACTCGACCCGGATTACTGGTGGAAGAACGTTCGCGAGCCGGTACGTTTCCAGGCGGCCGCCGAAGCTGCGATCGACATGGGCTGCCGCCTGTTCATCGAAATCTCGCCGCGCCCGATCCTCTCCTCCTACGTCAAGGAAACGATCAAGCAGGCCGCAGCCCCCGGCATGGTGGTGCCGACCCTTTTGAGGGATGTCGGCGAAACCGGCCAGGATCCGATTTCGGCAGCCATGGCACGTGCCGTCGCGCACGGCGCCGTCGTCGACACGACCCGGGTCTTCGGCAAGCGCAACGCATCGATCGCCCTGCCGAGCCTGCCGTTCGAGCCGGTTGAATTGCGGCCGGCGACCACGACGGACGCGACCGATCTCTTCGGCCGCATCGCCAGGCCCTATCGCCTGACCGGTTGGCGCAGCGATCCGAACAGCGGCAACTGGAAGAACCATATCGACGCCAACCTGTTCCCCGACCTCGCCGAACACGTGGTCGACGGCAAGGCGATCCTGCCGGGCAGCGGCTTCATCGAAATCGCGGCTGCGGCGGCGCAGCAGTTCTACGGCAGCGACGAGGTCGAGATCACCAACCTCGAGATCGTGCGGCCGCTGGAGCTGAGCGACAGCAAGATCATGGAACTGTCGACGGTGATTTCGCCGGAGACAGGCGACATCGAGATCCGCTCGCGCGAGCGCCTGTCGGAGGACGATTGGGCAGTGCACGCCGTTGCCCGTTGCCGCAAGCCGCTGCCGGCCGAGCAACGCGACCTGCCGTCGCTTGCCGGTCTAACCAAGACCGCGACCGTTGCGCCGGCCCGGGCCTACGACACAGCAAAGCAGTTCGGCCTCGACTACGGCCCGCGCTTCCAGCTGCTGGCAAAGGCGGTCGCCTATGGCGATCGGATCGTCGATGTCGAACTGAAGGCACCCGAGGCAAGCGGCCACCCGCTTGTCTCCTATGCGCTGAACCCGATCTCGGTCGACGCAACCTTCCACGGGCTCGTGGCGCTCTTCGACCGGTTCACCGGCGACAAGAGCGGCGCGCCCTATATCCCGGTTCGCTTCGGCTCGGTGCGCGTCGTCAATGGCGGCCAGCCGATCGCGCGCGCCATGATCGAAATCGAGCGCGTCAGCGCCAATTCGATCAAGGCGAAGTTCCACTTCTTCGACAATTCGGGCGAGCCGATTGCGCATTTCGAGGATTGCCGCTTCCGCCGCACTTATCTGCGCAAGCACAAGACGCTCGACGCGCTGTCCTTCCACTATGAAGCGGTGCAAACGGAAGCAGCCCTTCCGGCTCTTCTGCAAAGCAAGCTGGCGCCGGTTGCGATCGCCATGCCGGCTGAGGGCGAAGCGGGTGTCGACAACGCGACTTTGCTCTTCAATGCAGCCATCTACCGTGCTTGCCAGGAGATTGCCCTGAAGGTGGGCAAGGGTCGCTCGACCGTCCTTGCCAACAACCTGCCTGGCGATTTCGCCTTCCAGTGTTTCCTGACAAGCTGCCTCTACGTGCTGGAAGATGCGGGGCTGTGCGAACACAAGGACGGCGTCTGGACGATCGCGCAGGAGTTCAACCTGCCGAGCGTGCCTGAAATCCTGCGCGAGCTCTACGGCGAACGCCCGGATCGTGCCGTCGAGGCCGTCCTGATCAACAACGCCTATGCCGAAGCGCTGGCGCGTCTCGACGCGTTGCAAGCCGGTGACGGCGAAGCAGCCACCGCGGCGAACTTCATCAGCGACGCGACACTCGATCATCAGGCCGTGCATTCGCAGGCCAGCCGGCAGCGGATGAGCTTCGTTCTCGAAGCGCTCGAAAAGGCGCTTGGTGCACAGCCCGCAGGTGCGCGCCTGCGGATTGTCGAACTCGGCAGCGTTTCGGCCGGCTTTACCCGGCGGCTGGCAACCCTTGCCGAAAAACACGGCGCGAGCCTTACCGTGTTCGAAGCGCGTGACAATGCGCAGCGCGGCCTTGAGCTCGCCTTCGAGAATGACGCACATGTGCGCGTCCTGAAGAAGGGCGAACTCGCGACGCTTTCTGCCTTCGACCTCGTGGTCAGCGCATTTGATGGCCTCTACAGCCTGATCGAGGACGATGTCGCGGTCCGTGCCGCGCTTCGCGTCACGCTGCGCGAGACCGGAGGCCTGATCGCTGCGGTCAGCGCGCCTTCGCTCTTCAGTGATTTTGCGCTCGGGCTGTCCGAGGGCTGGTTCGCCCGCACCCAGACTGCAGAGTTCCCGATCGGCAATCTCGCCGCCGTCTCGCACTGGCAGAAATGCCTCGGCGACCTCGACCTTCGCGACATCGACATCGCCGACCGCGAATGTGCCACTGGAAACACGATTCTGCTCCAGGCTCGCGGCACCGCGGCGACTGCGGCTGCGGAAGGCGCATCGGCAACCGGTTCCTATCTGCTGCTGCAGATCAAGGGCACAGGGGAGAGCCAGGGTTCGGCCCCGGCCGTTCCGGTCGCTCTGATGGGTGATATTGCCACGGACAAGGCTGCGCTTCTGCCTGCCTTCGAGGCTATGGACCAGCAGCCTATCCAGGCAATCTTCGTCGCATCGCCGACGGCCGCGGCGCGCACCGATGGTTCCGCGTCGTTGCAGACGCAAGTGCTGGCACTCGGCACTTTTGCCGAAGCCCTGCGTCAGCATTTTGGCGGTAGCGAACCGGCGGCCGGCAGCCGTCCGCGCCTTGTGCTCGTCGCACCGGGCGGCGCACCGATCGCAGATCGCATGGTCGGTGCACCGGTTGCAAGCGATGGTGTGAATTCCGGTCTCTGGGCGTTCGCACGCGTGCTTCAAAACGAGTACGAGTTCCTGGACGTGCACGCGCTCGATATCGACGGCTCTCCGACGACGGCTGAGCAGTTGGCAGCGGCATTGCCGTTGCTTGGCGCCGATGGAGCCAACCGCGAATGGCTGCTTGGAGCAGGCGGCGCGACACTCTCGGAAGTCCGCGCCGTGCCCGGCCCGGTCGACAGCGCTCACGCCGCAACGGCCGCCTTCGACGCCGCCACGATCCGCCAGCGCGTCAGCTCGCAGGTCGGCAGCATCGTTTGGGAAGAAAGCGATATTCCTTCGGCAGGTCCGGGCGAAGTCGTCGTCGCGGTTGCGGCAACTGGCCTCAACTTCCGCGACGTCATGTGGGCCATGGGCCTGCTGCCGGAAGAGGCGCTTGAAGACGGCTTTGCTGGCGCGACGATCGGCATGGAACTCTCCGGCCACGTTGTTGCTGTCGGCGAAGGCGTCGACGACCTGGGCGTCGGTGATGCCGTCATGGCCATCGCATCGTCGGCGTTTTCGACCCACGCCGTCGTTTCGCGCGCCGGCGTCGCCAGGTTGCCGCAGTCGGTGAGCCCCGTTGCCGCCGCGACGGTTCCCGTCGCGTTCCTCACGGCCTACTACGCCATGGTGGAACTCGGACGGATCCAGCCGGACGAGACGATCCTCATCCACGGCGCTGCCGGCGGTGTCGGCCTCGCCGCCCTGCAGGTTGCCAAGCTGAAGGGTGCCAAGGTCATCGCCACGGCAGGTACGCGCGAGAAGCGTCGCTTCCTGTCGATGCTCGGCGCCGATCATGTCTTCGATTCCCGCTCGCTCGGCTTCGTCAACGACGTTCGCGCCGTCACCGATGGCGAGGGCGTTGACCTCGTGTTGAACTCGCTGTTCGCCGAAGCCATGGAGCAGAGCCTGGCGCTGGTGAAGCCTTTCGGCCGTTTCCTCGAACTCGGCAAGCGCGACTACTACGCCGACAGCAAGATCGGGCTCAGGCCCTTCCGCCGCAATGTCAGCTATTTCGGCATCGACGCCGACCAGTTGCTGGTCAATCAGCCGAAGCTCACCAAGCGGATCTTCACTGAAATCGGAGCGCTGTTCGAAGAGGGCAAGCTCACGCCGCTTCCCTACCGCGCCTTCGACTTCGACGAGATCGGCAACGCCTTCCGGCTGATGCAGAATGCCGGGCATATCGGCAAGATCGTCGTCTTGCCGCCGGTTGCAGGCCAGCATCGCGTCGCCAAACGGCCGCACGGCGGCATAAAGGTCGATGCCAACGGCACGCATCTCGTCGTCGGTGGCATTGGTGGCTTTGGCCTTGCCGCCGCCAACTGGCTGGTCGAGAAGGGCGCGAAGAAGATCGCGCTCTGCTCACGCCGCGGCCAGGTGGACGCCGAGACCAAGGCAATGATCGATCAGTGGGCGAAGTCCGGGGTCTCGGCCACGGTCCATGCCTGCGACGTCACGGATTTGGCGGCGACCGAGCGTCTCCTTGGGGAATTGCGCGCGATTGCACCTCTGCGCTCGATCGTCCACGCCGCCATGGTGCTCGACGACGCGTTGATCAGCAATCTCAACCGAGAGCGTAACCGGCCGGTCATCGACACCAAGGCCAAGGGTGCTGCCGTGCTTGACGCGCTGACCCGTGACGACAAGCTCGACAACTTCATCCTGTTCTCGTCGGCAACGACACTCGTCGGCAACCCGGGACAGTCGAACTACGTCGCGGCCAACGGTTACCTCGAGGGCCTCGCCCGCGCCCGTCGCGCCCGTGGCCTTGCGGGCCTTGCTGTCGGTTTCGGCGCGATCGCCGACAAGGGCTACCTCGTCCAGAACACCGATGTGAACGACCTGCTTGCCAAGCGCATCGGCAAGACGGCGCTGAAGGCCCAGACGGCACTCGACATGGTCGAGAGCCACCTCGCCTTCGATCCGGGCACCGTCGACGCCGCCGTGGTGATGATCTCGGAGATCGACTGGTCGGCAGCGCGCAACCTGCCGGTTGCCAAGAACGCCCTGTTCGAAGTCATCCTGCGCAGCGCCGACCAGCATGCAAGCGGCGGCGAAGGCGCGAAGATGGACCTCGTCGCGATGATCGAGGGCAAGTCTGCGCAGGAGGCCGAGGATATCCTGTTCGACCTCGTGGCCGGCGAAATCGCCGCAATCCTGCGCGTGTCGAAGGATACTGTCACGCGAGCCAAGGTGCTGAAGGAGATCGGCCTCGACAGCTTGATGGCCGTCGAACTGGGCATGAGCTTCCAGCAGAACACCGGCTTCGACATGCCGCTCAGCGGCGTTGCCGACAACACGACGGTTGGCGACGTCGCGCGCAAGCTCTATGAAAAGGTCAGCAAGCGCGACCAGAGCGACGACGCCGAGCCCGCCGACGACAAGATGGTGAGCGAACTCGCTCAGCGGCATGTCGGTACGGCCAAGGAAGCACAGAGCCAATGAGCACGAACGGAAACGGTCCCAGCGCATCCAAGATGACCAGCAGCCTCAAGGAGAACCTGCTGGACCGGATGCGCAATACGCATCAATCCTCCGAGCGCAACCGCGTGGCGCGCTCGGAGCGGGAGATGCCGCCGCCGGCGCGCCGGCAGCAGGCCCGTTTCGAAGACCTGCCGGAATACAAGCAGGTGATGACCCAGAAGTTCGCAAGCGAGCAGCTCGGCATCGCCAATCCCTTCTACCGGGCGCACCAGACTGCGGCCGGGGCGACCACCGTTATCGACGGGCGCAAGCTCATCAATTTCGCCTCGTATGACTACCTTGGCCTCAACCGCCATGCGGAAGTGCTGGCGAAGGCGCGCGACACGATCGGCACCTTCGGCATCTCGGCATCCGCCAGCCGGCTGGTTGCCGGCGAGCGGCCGGTGCATGTGGCGCTCGAGGAGAAGATCGCCAGCTTCTACGGCGTCGATGCGGCTGTCTGCTTCGTTAGCGGCTATCTCACCAACGTCGCCGCGATCAGTTGCCTGATGGGCCCGAAGGATCTCGTCGTCCACGACGAATTCATTCACAACAGCGCGCTTGCCGGCATCAAGCTCTCGGGCGCGACCCGGCGCCTGTTCAAGCACAACGATGTTGCTGACCTGGAACATGTCCTGCGCACGGTGTCCGGCGACTACCGCCGCATCATGGTGATCGTCGAGGGCATCTACTCGATGGACGGCGATGTCGCCGACCTGCCGGCCCTGCTCAAGCTCCGCTCCGAGTACGGCTTCTGGCTGATGGTCGACGAGGCGCATTCACTCGGCGTTCTCGGCAAGACCGGCCGGGGGCTTGCCGAGCACTTCGGCGTCGATCCGCGCGAGATCGACATCTGGATGGGCACGCTGTCGAAGACCACGTCGAGCTGCGGCGGCTACATCGCCGGCAGCGAAGCGCTGGTCGAGGTGCTGAAGGCGTCTGCCGGTGGCTTCGTCTACAGCGTCGGCCTAGCGCCGGTGCTGGCTGCTGCCGCAACCGCGAGCCTGGACGTTCTCGAGCGCGAACCGGCACGAACGGCCGCATTGCGCCGCAACGGCGCGCTCTTCCTGAAGCTTGCCAAGGAAGCCGGCCTCGACACCGGCCTTTCGAGCGGCTTCTCCGTCGTTCCGGTGCTCGTCGGCGACTCGCTGCGCGCGGTGCAGCTCTCGAACGACCTGCTGGCTGCAGGCGTCAATGCGCTGCCAATCATCCATCCGGCGGTCCCCGAGGGGCTTGCGCGTCTGCGCTTCTTCATCACCAGCGACCACACGGAAGAACAGATCCGCCGGACGGTGACGCTGACAGCCGAGCGCCTGACCGAGCTCACCGAGCGCAACTTCGGGCTGGGCGGTATCGACATCGACCAGATGATGAAGGCGCTCTCGGCGCGGTAACGCGAGACCAGAACAGTTGCCGCCGGACATGGTGGAGCGTTGCAGCAATCACCGCAGAAGCGCTCTAACTATTTGTTTTCACGCAATTCCAGAAGAAAGACTGCTTCGCACTCTTGCTGGGATTGCCCTGGAGCGGAAACCAGCATGACGCATGTGATCATCACCGGTGGCTCGAGCGGGATCGGCTTTGCAGTTGCGTCGATCTACGTCGCACGTGGCGCACGCGTCTCGCTGATCGCGCGCTCCCGTGATCTCCTGGAACGGGCGCAGGCGGAGCTTGCCCGTACCAACAATGCCGATACCGACGTTATCCGGATCGAGGCCGCGGACGTGGCGCGCGAAAGCGACGTCCAGGCGGCAGTTCGGCGATGCGAAGCGGCCTTTGGCCCCTGCGACATCCTGGTGACATCGGCGGGCATCGTCGAGCCCGGCCGTTTCGAGGAACTCGACAGTGCCGCATTCCAGCGGCAGATGGACATCAACTTCTCCGGTACGGTGCATGCTGTGCGCGCCGTCTATGACGGCATGAAGCGGCGCGGACATGGGCAGATCATGATGATCTCCTCGGGCTCGGGCCTCATCGGCATTCATGGCTATTCGGCCTATTGCGCCTCGAAGTTCGCCTTGCACGGTTTTGCCCAGGCGCTGCGCTTTGAAGCGCATCCGCACGGTGTCGACATCTCCGTGTGTTTTCCACCCGACACGGTGACACCGCAGCTTCAACGTGAACTTACAACCCGCCCCCCCGAGGCGGACCAGATCATGGGCACGGTCCGGCCCTGGCCGGCAGAGGCGGTGGCAAGGCGGATCGTGAAGGCTGCCGACCAGCGTCGGTTCGAAGTCTATTTCGGCGTGACGCTCTACCTGCTCGGTCGTTTCGGACCGGCCGTTCGCCCCTTGCTCCACTGGTGGTTCGACAGAGCGATTGCGCGCAGTCGCCAGGCCGTGCCGCATAATAGTGGAGTGTCGGAGCGGCAGACCTGACGACGCTTGTACGTCTCGGTGATAGGATTTAAGTGTCGGGCGGATGCTGTGCCGCATGGAGCGGCGTCGGCGGGCATGAAGACATGAAGGTTTCCGCTTGGCGTTGCTTCCCTTTCAGTTGCACGACTATCCGATAACACTGACGCTCTGTTGTTATCTGCTGTCCTGTGCAGTGATCTTCTTCACAGACCGGTTTGCCTTGCCGAAGCGTGAGCGACGCGCCCATCCGTCGCCGTTTGGACGGACACAGGACGTGATCGACGCGCTCGCTCGCCTGCCGATCATCGCGCTGATCTTTGCCGGTTTCTTTGCCGGATCCTGGCGGCCGCTCTATGCGGCGGCCGGCACGATGAGCTTCTTCATCATCTTCACCGGCATTTCCCGCGCCAAGTTCAAGTACATCCGCGAGCCGCTGATCTTTTCGGACATTGCGCTGGTCGTCGACGTCTTCAAGTACAAGACGATCTTCTACGCCAGTTCGCTGAACGTGGTCTTCTGGACGGTCGCCTTCCTCTATGTCTTCGGCGTCTCCGGACTTTACATGTACTTCGAGCCGGCAATCCTGCCCGACCGCGGCAAGGCGTTCTGGATCCTCTTGATGCTGGGTGTCGCCTATGCCCCCTGGCTGCTGTTGTTCTACGGCCCGGTGAACCGCCCAACGGCGACACTGGTCCAGCGGCTGCTCAGGATACTCGACGTCAAGGTCAACACCGTACGCTTCGGCACCTTCGCCTCGGTCGTGTTCCGCTTCATCGTCTGGCTCGGTGTGCGGCGGGAAAAGATCGTCGCGGAACTCTCGTCAATTGTCAGGGCTGCCGTACACGACCTGATCGGTGACGACGGTTCGCCGCTGATCGTCGTGTGGCAGTCGGAATCCTTCATCGACATGCGCCATTTCGGTGTCAATACACTTGATATGCCGACTTTGGATCGGCTGCGGCGAGAGGCCGTGCAATGGGGTCGCCTCAGCAGCGTGTTTGAGGGCGGCTACACATTGCGCACCGAATTCGCTGTCATCAGCGGCCTGGAGCCGGACGATATCCATGTCGACGCCAGCTATCCCTATCTCAGGGCATCGCATTATGCCGACGTGGTCTGGCCGGGAAAAATGAAGCGCGCCGGCTGGAACACGCACTTCATCCACCCCTATGACCGCACCTTCTTTCTGCGACACAAGGCGATGCCGCAACTCGGATTTTCCAAGCTGACGATGCTCGACGGTTTCGACCACGATCCCGAGCGGGACGGTCCTTATGTTTCCGATGCCAAGCTGGCTGCGAAGGTGATCGAGGAATGCGAGAAGCTGCCGGACGACGAAAGCGGCTTCATCTTCGTGGCGACCATGGCCAATCACGGCCCCTGGGAACCGGGGCGCGTCGGTGACCTCACCAATCCTGTCGACATCTACCTTGCCATTCTCGAGCAGTCGGATGCCGCGCTGAACACCCTGAGCGAGCGTCTCGACAAGCTCGACCGCCCGGTCTGGCTCGTCTTTTACGGTGACCATGCGCCGCTGCTGAAGTCCTTTGCCGACCCCTTCCCCGACCCGCGCACGGACTATCTGATCGTGCCGCTTGCAAAGGCGAAGGCACCAAACCAAAAGGCGGAGGCACCGCGGAGCGTTGAAGCCTGGAACCTGATCGAGGCACTGCTCAACCACGCCAACCTCAGGAAGGACACGCTGCGCTAGCGGCTGAGGGGACGATGGAACATACCTCGACGAAACAGGCAGCGGCAGTCGATCCGGCAAGACGACGGGTATTTCTTTTCCTGCAAGGCCCGTCCTCGCCGATCTTCCGCAAAGTCGCCAACCGGCTCGAGGCCTACGGTCATCGCTGCTTGCGGATCAATCTGAACGTCGGCGACCAGATATTCTGGCGCCGCAGAGGCGCATTCAACTATCGCGGCAAGCCGGCCGACTGGCCAGCCTATCTCAGCGCGTTCATCGCCCGTCATGGCGTCACCGACATGCTGCTCCTCGGCGAGGAGCGGCCCTATCACCAGGCGGCAACGGCGGTTGCCCGGCTGAACGGCGTTGAGGTTGCCGTCATCGAGATGGGGTACCTCAGACCGGACTGGCTGACGCTGGAACGCGACGGCATGTCTTCGAACTCGCATTTCCCCGACGATCCCCAACAGATCCTCGCTGCCGCGGCAAGCCTGCAGGAACCGGACTGGCGAAAACACTACAGCCAGACCTTCCTGGCGGATGCCAGCTACGACCTGCTCTACAACCTGCCGAATGTCTTCCTGTGGTTCCTCTTCCCGCATTATCGGCGCCACGCGATCTTCCATCCGCTCGCTGAATATGCCGGCTGGATCCGGCGCCTGGCATCCGAAAAGCGGCGTGCTGCCGAGGCTGAGGCGACGGTCGCCCTGCTGTTTTCCGCTGGCGCGCCCTACTTCGTCTATCCGCTGCAGCTTGAAACCGATTTCCAGCTTCGGGCCCACTCGCCCTATTTCAGCCAGAAGGATGCGATCGACGAGGTGCTGACGTCCTTCGCGGCCTTCGCGCCGCCAGAAGCGTGCCTCGTCTTCAAGGTGCATCCACTCGACAACGATCTCATCCCCTGGTGCAAGTTCATCGAGAAGAAAGCCGCCGTGCTCGGGCTGGACAAGCGCGTCCTTTATCTCGACGGCGGCAATCTCGACCATCTTGGTGCAGCAAGTGCAGGTATGGTCACCGTGAACTCCACCGCCGGACTGCACGCCTTGAAGCAGGGGCGGCCGGTCAAGGTGCTGGGCACAGCCGTTTTCGACATTGCCGGATTGACCGACCAGCGGCCTCTCGATGACTTCTGGCAAGCGCCGCAGTCGCCTGACCCGAATCTCGGCGTCGCGATGTTCCGGTTGCTCGCCGCTTCGATCCAGGTGCGCGGCAATCTCTATTCACGCGCCGGTACTGATGCCGGCGCCGATGCAATCGCCCGACGCTTGAACGACAACAGCCTCAACCAACCGGGTGCCTTCGTCGATCCGCCACCGCGCCGCAAACCGCAAAAGCGGCCCCGGGTCGCGACCCGGCCAACGTAGAACCGCAAGCGTCACAAGATGTGGCGCCGGCCCCGCTGCGGGCGGAGCTAACGCGGCGCGATCGCCGCTGCAAGGGCTGCCAGAAGCATCAGGCCCGCTGCCGCCAAGGGCAGCACGTAGAAGCCCCCGCTGCCATAGATTGCGCCAAAGCCGATGGTGCCGGCAAAGAGGGCGAGATAGGTGGTCCCGCTGTTGAGCCCCATGATCGCGCCGCGGCGGCCTGGATCGAGCGCGGTCAGGCGCATGATGAGCACGTTCAGCCCGAAATGGTTGGCAAGCCCCCAGAAGAACATGACCGCAAGGATGGCGGCATAGGAGCCGCTGAACGTCGCCATTGCCACGTAGACGCCGGCGATAACAAGAAATATGAGCGGCAGCAGCCGCCCCGCGCCGAAGCGATCGATCAAGCGGTCGAGAAAGGCGGCAGCGCCGAAGCCTACCCCATAGGAAACGGCGATCAGCCCATTGGCACGGACAGGCAGGCCAAGCGTGGCATGCAGGTGTTCGCCAATAAAGGCGTAGACGCCGTAGAAGGCGGCCATGAACGCGGCGCAGGCAACCAGAAGCGGGGCGACACCGCGCACGCCGAGCGCCGCCAGTGGCGAGGTCGCCGTGCCCGCGCTTGCTTCCCTCGCGGGCGCGATCCGAACGGCCGCACAGGCGACCAGCGTCGCTGCGGAGACGATCATATACACGGTGCGCCATCCGGCGAACTCGGCAATGGTCGCCGAGAGTGGCACGCCCGCGACCATGCTCAACGTCCACCCCGTCAGCACCAGGCCGATGGTCTGGCTCTCTCGCCCTTTCGGGGCGATGACCGAGGCCAGCGTATAGATCGAGGGGAGCGCAATCCCGGCGGCAAGCCCGACGACCAGCTGGGCGGCGACCAACAGTGAAAGCGAGGCGGCGACCGCGCTGCCGGCGAGCCCGGCCGCAAGAGCGAACAACGCCACAGTCAGCATGCGCCGTGGTCCGTACCGGTCGATGAGGCGGCCGAGGAAGACCGCACTCACGGCCGTCCCGAGACCGAAGGCGGCCGACGCGGTCATCACGGCGGGCACCTCCGTGCCGAGGCTTCGTGCGACTTCCGGCGCGATCGGCCCGAGTGCCAGCGAATTGGAGCCGATAACCCCGATGCACATGGTCAGCACGAAGGCGAAGGGCGGAATACGCGTTCGCGTCGAGGAACCGGAAATGGATTGATCAATGTTCGTCATTTCGACATGATTGCAGAATGTCATTCTGCATCAATAAGGAATATCGGAATGGATCAAAATACAGATGACGTTCGGCGCAAGCGCCAGCCGGAGCGCGATCTCGACGCCATGGACAGAAAGCTATTAGGCGTTTTGGTGGAGGATGCCACGATCAGCTACGTCGACCTCGGCGAGCGCGTCGGGCTATCGCCACCGGCAGCGCACGAACGTGTAAAGCGCCTCAGGCGCTCAGGCGCTATCCGCCGCGTGGCGGCGCTGATCGAGCCGGAGGCTGTCGACAAGACGCTGCTCGCCTTCGTTCATGTCGACACGACGGGCTGGGGGAAGACGCAGGCCCTGCTCGCCATCGAGGAGTACCCGGAAGTGGAGGAGATCCATTCGGTCGCCGGCGACACCTGCATGCTGCTCAAGGTACGCACCGAGAGCACCCACGCACTCGAGGGCCTGCTGGCGCGCCTCTACGACACGCCCGGCGTCAAGGCGACAAGGAGCTATGTGGTGCTGTCGACCTATCTGGAACGACCGGTGCAACCGGGTGTCACGCGCGACTGGCCGGCCGTGGTAAAGGGCTAGGCGCGACGCTTGCAACGTCCGAGCAAAAGGATCGTCAAGCTGCCCGCGCCGATCTCTGGCTCGCAGGCCCGACGTCAGGATCGTACGAACGTGATCGTCGCTCAGACGACGCCGGCGCGCAGCAGGTCGTGGATATGCAGGATACCGACGGGCACGCCGTTCTCGTCGACAAGGAACAGCACCGTCACCTTGTGCTCCTGCATGAACTCCATGGCGCCGCTTGCCAGAGCGTCGCCACGGATCACCCGCGGATTGCGCGACATCACTGCCTCGACGGGCTGTGCGAGCAAGTCACCGGTCATGTGGCGCCGCAAGTCACCGTCGGTGATCACACCGGCGAGCTTGCCGCTCTCATCGACGATACCGACGACGCCGAACCCCTTCGATGACATCTCGATGACGGCTTCGCTCATCGGATGCCCGACCTTCAGCAGGGGAACCTGTTCGCCCTCATGCGCCAGTTCGCGCACCAACCGCAATTGGGCACCGAGCTTGCCGCCCGGGTGGAACGTCTTGAAATCCTCGGCCGAGAAACCGCGCCGCTCCAGGAGCGCGATCGCCAGCGCGTCGCCGACAGCCAACTGCAACATGGCGGAGGTCGTTGGCGCCAGGCCGTGCGGACAGGCCTCCTGCACCTTGGGCAGCACGATCGGCATTTCGGAGTTTCGCGCCAGCACGCTGTCGCGGTTCGCCGAGATCGAGACCACCGGCACCTTGAAACGCTTGGCATAGGTGAGCATGTTGGCAAGCTCGGCCGTCTCGCCCGACCAGGAAAGCAGGATCAGTACATCCTGCGACGTGACCATGCCAAGGTCGCCGTGGCTCGCTTCGGTCGGGTGCACGAAATAGGCAGAGGTTCCGGTCGAGGCCAGGGTCGCGGCGATCTTGCGGCCGATATGGCCACTCTTGCCGACGCCGGAGACGACGACGCGTCCCTGGCTTTCACCAATCAGTTCGACGGCATCAACGATGCTGCGGGCAAAGGCCTCATCGGAGCCGAGATGGTCCGAGAGCGCCTTGATGCCGGCCAGTGCGGTCGTCAGCGTACGACCGATCGACTCCAAGGCCGCCAGTTCCGTGCGCTGGTTCGCCGATGCATGTCTCAAACCCATGATGACCCCAATTCTGCGAAGACGATGCGGCAAGCCGCGGCCTGCCCGTCAAACCTTTGACGGCAGATAAGCGCTTTTTCTTGGCAAACCAAGTCTTGCGCACAGACTTCGACGGGAAAACTGGCTTTGTTTCCGGCTTTTTTGTCAGCCAGCGCGCTTTTCTTCCAGCGGTTCGAGCGGCATCGACTTGTCGGCCGCGAACTCTTCAAGCGTCATGGAGTCGAGAATCGCCGCCACGGCGTCGCGCACCGTGGTCATCGACACCCGCACCTGACAGGTCTCCGGATCGTTGCAGTCCTCGCAGACCTCATAGGCTGTGCGGCTAGCACAGCGGATCGGCGCGAGCGGCCCGTCCAGGGTGCGGATCACGTGACCAATACGGATTTCAGAGGCGGGGCGCGACAGCGAGTAACCGCCGCCTGGCCCCTTCTTCGAACGCAGCATGCCGGCGTTGCGCAGTTCGAGCAGGATCGTGTCCAGGAACTTCTTCGGAATGTTGTTGCGCTGCGCGATCTCGGTGATGAAGGCGGTCTCTCCCGGCCCCAGCCGCGCCAGATCGACCAAGGCCTTCAGTCCGTATTTTCCCTTCTTCGTCAGCATTTTGGCACGCTTTCCCTGCGGCACCCGAGAAACGGGAATCATCCGCGCAGATGCAAATATATCTTGGCATAGCACAAGAAACGTACTGCCAACATATAATTATAGTAGGGAATCGCCTGAAGCCGAAATGGCCGCCGTCAGCAGAGGCGGCACTGCACGGACCAATCCGGAGAAGACTAGGAGATTGCGGGAGGAATGCCGGCCAAGGCGCTCCTCACCGATGTCAGGCGGCCGCGCTGTGCGCCTGCCGCCTTCCCTGCACCGCCTGATGCGCCAGCAACTGGCGGATGGCAGCGCGCGCCTCTTCGGCCGAGCCGAAGCGCTTCGCGTCCAGATCCCAGACGTGATACTTCACGGCCAGGAACTTGAACCGGTCTTCATCCGGAACAACAACACCGACGGCTTCGCCGCCAAATTCGATAACTTGCTTGCTCATGCAAATAACGCTCCTTCCACGCCTCAGGCGCGGAAACTTTCAATTTCGGCAAAAGATAAAGTTCGAAGGGTTCGACGGTCACATTCGGCAGAGATTGCGAATGAGACGTTTTTTCTCTGTTGCGCGACAAAGGAGACGCGTGCCGAAGAAGGCGGCGGTCGAGACGGTTTCGGACATGTCACACTCCTTTGGCTGGCCCGGCATCAGCATGCCGGAGCGTTTGATGAACACCCGTGAGGCGGAGTCCCCGCGTCACGTATTTTGCAAACTAGAATAATCTACCAATTCCGTCAATTAAAAAGATGGAGATGCAGAAAAAAATTCTTCACCCTTCAAATCTTGGGGGTCTTGGACGCAAAATCCATTCTCCCGTCCCCGAGCCGGCGACCCACGCTATCTAGGTAGCGACGAATCAGTCTGCAAGGCACGGGTGGATAAAGACAGCACATTCGGACAAAAAAGGGGCGACCCACCGGGCCGCCCCTTCACGTTTTGTGTCTTTCTGGCGCACCGGTCAGGCCGCCGGCGTGCCCGCCTGCGGCGTGCTTGCGCCGGTGCGGGACCCTTCGCGATCCTTCCACCAACGATTGAGGAAGAGCAGGATCGGGCCGCCGATGTAGATCGACGAGGTCGTCGCGACGATCACGCCGAAGATCATCGGCCAGGCGAAGCTCTTGACCGCGTCACCGCCCCAGATGGCCATCGGCACCAACGAAAGGGCCGTTGCCATGGAGGTGAAGATGCATCGTGCGATCACCTGGTTGATGCTCATGTCGATGAGATCCGAGAACGGCATCGACTTGTACTTGCGCAGGTTCTCGCGCATGCGGTCATAGACCACGACCTTGTCGTTGACCGAGTAGCCGATCATCGTCAGCAGAGCGGCGATCGCCGTCAGGTTGAAGTCGATACCGGTCAGCGCGAAGAAGCCGATCGTCTTGGTGATATCAAGCAAGAGCACCGCGATCGCGCCGACGGCGAAGTGCCATTCGAAGCGGAACCAGATGTAGAGCAGGATCGCCACCATGGCGAGGCCGACGGCGAGGAAGCCCGAACGGGCAAGCTCGGTGCTGACGGTCGGACCGACGACTTCGGTACGCTCGAAGCTCGCATCCGG
This sequence comes from Ensifer sp. MJa1, assembly GCF_037026475.1. Taxonomy (NCBI): domain Bacteria; kingdom Pseudomonadati; phylum Pseudomonadota; class Alphaproteobacteria; order Hyphomicrobiales; family Rhizobiaceae; genus Ensifer; species Ensifer sp. MJa1. Next base: position 273,178 of record NZ_JAKUMO010000004.1, read on the forward strand.
GATCGTCTGGGCGACGGCGTCCTTGATGCGGTTGAGCGCCACGGTCTGCTCCTGTTCGCCGCCCGGCTGGCGCTGGACGCGGATCAGGACCGACTTGTCCTGGCCGAATTCCTGCAGCGCCACTTCGCCGATGTTGAGGGCTTCCAGATTGTGGCGCAGCGCCGGCAGATCGAGCGTGTTCTTGGACGTGGTTTCGACCTGAATACCGCCGACGAAGTCGATGCCGTAGTTGAGGCCCGGGGTGAAGAACAGCACGACGGAACTGATCGACAGGAACGCCGACATGCCGATGGCGACGAAGCGGCCCTTCATGAAGGAGAAGGACGGGAGCTTCGGAACCTTGCCGAACAGCGACGGGATCTCGAGCTTCTTCATCTTCCGACGGACGACGACCTCGCGCATCATCAGGCGCACGACGGTGATCGACGTGAACATCGAGATGATGATGCCGAGCATCATGGTGACGGCGAAGCCCTTCACCGGACCGGAGCCGAAGGCGAAGAGGAGCACGGTGCCCGAAAGCGTCGTGACGTTGCTATCGATGATGGTTGCGTAGGCCTTGTTGAAGCCGATATCGAGCGCCTTCATCGCGCCGGCACCGGCTTCCGTTTCTTCGCGGATACGCGCGTTGATCAGGATGTTGGCGTCCACCGCCATGCCGATGCCGAGAATGATACCGGCGATACCGGGCAAGGTCAGCGTCGAGCCGAGCATGGCGAGGAGCGCGATCGTCAGGATCGTGTGCAGCACCAGGCCGACATTGGCGATCATGCCCCAGGCGCCGTAGAGCACGACCATGAGGGTGACGACGAGGGCAAAGCCGGCAAGACCGGTATAGATACCCATGCGGATCGAGTCGGAGCCGAGGTTCGGACCGACGGAGCGTTCTTCAATGACGGTGAGCGGTGCCGGCAGCGCGCCGGAACGCAGCAGCGCCGACAGAACGGTCGCTTCCTGGGCGGTGAAGTTGCCGCTGATCTGGCCGTTGCCACCGATGATCGGTTCGCGGATGACCGGTGCGGTCAGGACCTTGCCGTCGAGCACGATGGCAAAGGGCCTGCCGACGGCAGCCTGGGTGATTTCCGCGAACTGGCGCGCGCCGAGTGTATCGAAGGTGAAGGACACGATCGGTTCATTGGTGCGCTGGTCGAAGCCGGCCTTGGCATCGGCCAGACGCTCGCCCGAAATCGCAACGCGGCTTTCGACCGCGTATTTGTTGTTGTCATGCGCGCCCGGCAGGATATCGACGCCACGCGGCGGCGGCTGGTTCGGATCCACGGTCTGGTCGACCATGTGGAAGCTCATCTGCGCGGTCGAACCGAGGAGCTGACGTAGTGCCGTCGGATCTTCGAGACCCGGGAGCTGCACGAGGATACGGTCGGAGCCGACGCGCTGGATCAGCGGTTCGGCAACGCCGACGGTGTCGACGCGCTGACGGATGATTTCGAGGCTCTGCTCGACAGCCTTGGTGGTGCGGTCGGCAAGGCCGGCTTCCGTCATCGCGATCGTGATGGTGTCGCCATCCTCGGTAACCTCGATGTCGGAGGTCTGGGCGCCGAAACCGAGCGTGCCGACGGGGGCGGCAAGCTCTCTGAGTTTCGGCAAGACCTTGTCGCGGTCGGCCGGGTCTTCAATCTTCACGGTGATGGCGTCGCCGGCGATGCGGGCCGAGGAGGCCGAAACGCGCTCGCCGCGCAGCGCCCGGCGCGTGTCGTCGAGCAGGGATTCAAGCCGTGCCTTGCGCAGGCCGTTGGAATCGACTTCGAGGACGAGATGCGAGCCGCCCTTGAGGTCGAGGCCGAGGGTCACCGGCTTGACCGGCAGCCAGGCTGCGAAATGTTCACGCTGTGCCGGTGTCAGCACGTTTGGCAGCGCCGCGACGCATCCGAAGATGATCACCGCGACATAGACGAGTATCGCCCATTTGGATGTACGCATGGTGTGGTTCCAGAAGTGCCTGTACGGGCGCGGAGCGCGTCGTGAGGACTTTGTTTCATAAAAGGCAGGGCCACCGCCAAGAGCGGCGGCCAGCCAAAATCTCAAGTGATGGATCAGGCGCTCGGTGGCGCGCGAATGTGGGGACCGAGGTTCGCGGCCCCGCCAAGAGGCTCGTCGAACGGACGCAGGAAACCGCCATCGGACGACCGGGGCAGCTGCATCGCGACGGATGCCGGCAGCAGCGCCGGCAGGCCGTCGTCGGTCGCCGACTTGGCGTCCTTGCGCTCGGCCGTGAAGCGCAGATCGGAAAGCGGCGTCGCCCGCGACACCTGCCGTGCGGCAGGGCGATCGGAAGTGCCGGTGTCGGTGACATTGCCGGCCTGGGCGCCGGAGGACGACCGGGACGGAATGCTCTGCCCAACAGAGATGACCTGCATGGCAAAGGACGCACAGAACAGCCACAGCACGGCAAGAAGCCGGCCGGCCTGCATGTTCTTGCTGCCACCCAAGCGGTCCATCGAGGACGCAGTCCCTTTCCGTTGGCGCTACGGCGCCAGCGAGCCAAATTCAGCGCGAATGGCCAACCTTAACGAAAGAACGTGGCCGGAATCGAGCATGAAGGCCTTTAACACCATCATGGGCCGGAAAAGTCAAACCCGGCCCATGTCCCTACCAGCGGGCCTTCAGGCGGAAAGACCGCTGGTTCGCCTCTCGTGGATTTCGATGAGCGAAGGTCCCTTGCGCTTTGCCGCGTCGGCGAGCGCCTGCGGCAGATCGCCGACCGAGGCGAGCCGTTGCCCCTCCACGCCATAGGCCTTGGCCGCCAGCAGGAAGTCCGGCGCCGAAGGCTTGACGCCTTCCGGGGTGACGCCGGCATCGACCATGTAGGATTCGATTTCCTGGTAGCCATCGTTGTTCCAGACGAGGAAGATGACTTTCGCCTCGGCATCGACAGCCGAACCGATCTCGGCCAGCGAGAACTGGAAGCCGCCATCACCGACCAGGCAAACGACCGGCCGCGATGGGTCGGCCACGGCGGCGCCGACGGCCGCCGGCGGCGCGTAACCGAGCGAACCGTAGCCGGTCGCCGAATTGAACCAGCTGCGCTGACGCGGCGCGTCGCAATAGAGGTTGCCGGCATAGACGGCCTGGGTCGAGTCGCCAACGACGGTGCAGTCCGGCAGCGTGCCGTAGATCGTTTCGATGATGCCGATTTCGGTCCGCATCTTCGGGGTCAGTTCCTTCAGTGCCGCCTTGCGCGCGACTTCAGCGCGGGCAACACCATCCTTTTTCGTATGGCCGGGCAGGAAGGCGAGAATGCCTGATGTCGCCGCCTTGGCGCCCGAGAGAATGGAGAGCGCCGCATGCGGACCACGCGCCAGCTGTGCCGCGTCGATGTCGGTGCGGATGAGATTGCGCAGGGCCGGGAAGCCGCCATCGGCATACATGTCGTAATCCGTCTGGCCCATCTCGGTGCCGAGCGCCAGCACCAGGTCCGCCTCCCTCAACAGCGAACGAACCGCCTTCAGGCTGGGGCTCGCGGGAACGCGCAAGGGGTTGCCGGCGAGCATGCCGCGGGCGTTGACGGTGGTGACGACCGGCGCGCCGATCTGGTCGGCAAGTGCCGTCACCTCGGCCTCGGCCGTCAGCGCCCCGCCACCGCAAATGATCACCGGCCGCGCAGCGTCGGCGCAAAGGATCGCCGCACGCTGCAGCGTCTCGCTGTCGGAGCGCGGGCGTGTGGCGGTCGCAGGGCGTACCGCCTGCGGCGCAATCTTCGCCGACATCACATCGGTCGGGATCTCGATATGCACCGGCCCCGGTCGTCCTGAGACGAGAACGGAGAAGGCACGATCGACAACGAAAGGCAGGTCTTCCGGATTGAGAAGCGTGTGCGAATAGAGCGCCAGCGTCTTCATCATCCCGTGCTGGTCGGGAAGCTCGTGCAGCAACCCGCGGCCGTGCCCGAGGGAATCGCGCCGGTTGACGCCCGAGATCACCAGCATCGGGATCGAATCCTGACGCGCTTGCGCCATCGCCGTGATCGTGTTCGTGAGCCCCGGCCCGGTGATGACGAGCGCAACGCCCGGCTTGCCGCTGACGCGCGCATAGCCGTCGGCCATGAAGCCCGCGCCCTGCTCATGGCGCGGCGTTACGTGGCGGATCTTCGAGGCGGCGAGACCGCGATAAAGCTCGACCGTGTGCACACCGGGAATGCCGAAAACCGCCTCGACGCCGTTGGCCTCGAGCAGGTCGACCAGGACTTCGCCAACTGTCTTTTCCATTGTCATGCACGGCGCTCCTTACGCTCGGTCAGACGTTCGGCAAGTGCCGTGATGCGGCGGCAGGCCTCGTCGATATCCCTGTCGGGCACGGTCAGGCTGACGCGCAGATAGTTCTGCGCTTCCGCACCGAAGGATGATCCGGGCATGACGGCGACCCCCTCTTCCTCGAGTAGTGCCCAGGCAAACGCTTCGCTGTCGAGGCCGGTTCCCGAGACGTCGATCAAGGTGAACATGCCCGCTTCCGGCGGCAGGACGGCGATGCCGGGCGCTTCTTCAAGGCCGGCGACGATCTGGGCCGCGCGCGCCTTGTAGGAGGCGCGCATCTTGCTTGCGGTATCGATATCGTGCGTCAGCGCGTAGGCGGTCATGTCGGCGATGAACGGCTGGGTGCCAAAGAGCATCGTTTCGGAGACCGGCAGCAGGCGGTTGGTGAACTCGACCGGGCCGATCGCCCAGCCGCTGCGGAACCCAGGCGCTGCGTGCGACTTGGATATCGAGGAAACGACCACGGTACGCTCGGCAAGATCCGGATTGTCGAAGGGCGAGGCGAAAACCGCGTCAAACACCAGCTCTTCATAGACCTCATCGCAGACGATCCAGAGATCGTGGCGGCGGGCGACCTCGCCGATGGCGGCGATCTCCTGCGCCGTCAGCACGGCACCGGTCGGATTATGCGGCGTGTTCAGCAGCAGGACCTTGCATTCGGGCGTGATCGCCTTCTCAAGATCGGCCGCCCGCATGTGAAAACCGAATTCCGGCTTCAGCGGCACGAGTACCGGGTGGGCGCCCGTGGTGCGGATCACACCCTCGTACGTCGCATAGAGCGGATCACCGACAAGCACGGCGTCGCCGGCTTCGGCCAGCCCGAGCATCACCGCAAACAGCGCGGTTTGCGTTCCGGGGAAACACAGGACGTTTTCCGTCGTCACGTCGCTGCGGCGCTTGCGGTATTTTTCCGCGAGTGCGGCGACGACGGCGTGTTCGCCTCGGCCGTTGGAATAGCGGTAACGCCCGGCATTCATCGCCCGCTGGCACTCATCGATAAGGGCGCGATCCGGCGGCAGATCCGGCTCGCCGATCGTCAGCTCGATGATGTCGGCACCACTTGCCTTCAATTGACGGGCACGAATATGCAGCGACCACTTTCCGGAGCCGAGATCGGCAAGACGTTCGGTGATGGACGCGTAGCGCATGGTGTTTTCTCCCGTTTTCATTGTTTTGCAGTTCCGATCGACGTGCCGAGCAGAGCCTCGACCGAAGACATGGCGATGGCGACCAGTTCGCCCTCGCGAAAGAGGTCACCGGCAAGGCACCCCTCCACCCAGAGACCATCGACCAATCCGTTGATGGCGATGGCAAAGGCCCGGCACGTCTCGGCATCCGCCGGCTTGCCCTTTGCGGCAAGGAAGTCCGTGAGCAGATCCTGCAGTGTCTTGCGGAAGGCGAGATAGCCTTCACGGTGAATCTCCGACAGCACTGGATCGACGCGCACCTGGCTGATGAAGGCTGCCCAGAGCGAGATGCTGCGGCTGTCGGCCACCGGCTCGGTCAGATTGATGGCGATGAAATCGCGCAGCCGCGTTTCCGGATCACCCTCGACCTGGCTCGCCTTTTCTGTGAGCGACGCGATCACGGCCCGGTAGGCTTCCGCGACCATCTGGTCCTTCGATTCGAAATAGTGGCGCACCAACCCGGCGGTCACCCCGGCGCGGATCGCGATCTGCCGGACAGTTGCGCCCTTGAGACCAAACTCAGAGATGCAGTCGAGCGTTGCCTCGATCAGTTCCTGCCGACGCTCACCCTCCGGCGCCCGATGAAAGCTGCGCCTGTTCATGCCGCACGCATGGTCGACAAAGGCTTCGGCCGGTACGGAAACATGGGCGGCTCCTTCGGGAAAGCGGGGTTCTGGGCGGGCGTCAAAAAATCGACAATGCGCATTATTATACGCTTGAATAATAGCTGCACAAGTGCAACCATGCCCGCCAACAAAACCGTGACAGGCCAAAGATGCCGCGCGGAAAACGACAGGGGAACTGTTTCATGCTGGCAACAAAAGCTCGCAGAGCCATGGGAGCGGCGCACCGATGACGGATGCGGCCCAGGCAATCGCGGTCACTGACCTGCACAAGCGTTTCGGGCCATTGGAAGTGCTGAAAGGTGTTTCGCTCACAGCGAAACAGGGCGACGTGATCGCCATCATCGGCGGCAGTGGATCCGGCAAGTCCACCTTCCTGCGCTGCATCAATCTTCTTGAACTTCCGTCCGCCGGCAGCGTCAGCGTGCATGGCGAAAAGATCAAAATGAAATCCGACGGTCACGGCGGACTGATGCCGGAGGACCGCCGCCAAGTCCAGCGCATCCGCAGCCAGCTCGGCATGGTGTTCCAGAGCTTCAATCTCTGGCAGCACATGACCATCCTCGAAAACGTCATCGAGGCCCCCGTCCATGTGCTCGGCAAACCAAAGGCCGAAGCGATCGCAACGGCCGAAACGTTGCTCAAGCGCGTCGGCCTCTACGAGAAGCGCGATGCCTACCCGGCCTTCCTCTCGGGCGGCCAGCAGCAGCGCGCGGCGATCGCCCGGGCGCTTGCCATCCAGCCGCTCGTCATGCTCTTCGACGAACCGACCTCGGCGCTCGACCCCGAGCTTGTCGGCGAAGTGCTCTCGGTCATCGGCGATCTCGCGCGCGAAAAGCGCACGATGATCCTCGTCACCCACGAGATGAAGTTCGCGCGCGACGTCGCCAACCACATCGTCTTCCTCCACAACGGCGTCATCGAGGAGCAGGGTCCGCCAGAGGCCATTTTCGGCGCACCGAAGTCGGAAAGGCTCAAGAAGTTCATCAGTTCCATTCACTGAATTCCGGAATGCTAAACAACCAAAAAGGGGAACAGCATGAAGAAGGCATTGAAAGTCCTGGCCGTTGCGGCGGCAATCACCGTCAGTGGCGGTGTCGCGGCTTCCGCGGAAGCGCTGAAGGTCGGCGTCGCCGCCGAGCCCTATGCGCCGTTTACGGCGCCTGACGCCAGCGGCAAGTGGGAAGGCTGGGAAGTCGAGTTCATGAACGCGATGTGCGCCGAAGCCAAGCTCGAATGCGTGCTGACGCCGGTCGCCTGGGACGGCATCATTCCGGCGCTGACGTCGAAGAAGATCGACATGATCATCAGCTCGATGTCAATCACCGACGAGCGCCTGAAGACGATCGATTTCTCGGACAAGTATTACAACACCCCGACCGGCATCATCGGCACCAAGGGCGTCGACATCAAGCCGACGCCGGATGGTCTCAACGGCAAGACGCTCGGCGTCCAGGTCTCGACGGTCCACCAGGCCTACGCGGCCAAGCACTTCGCGCCGGCCGGCGTCGAGGTCAAGGAATACCAGACGCAGGACGAGGCCAACAACGACCTCGCCGCCGGCCGCCTCGACGCGGTGCAAGCGGACGCGATCGCGCTGAAGGCGTTCCTCGCGACCGACCAGGGCAAGGAATGCTGTGACTACAAGGGCGAAGTCGCCGAAGACGTCGCCGTCATCGGCCCGGGCGTCGGCGTTGGCCTGCGCAAGGGCGAGACCGAGCTCAAGGACAAGATCAACACCGCGATCAAGGCGATCCGCGACAACGGCACCTACGACACGTTCTCGAAGAAGTATTTCGACTTCGACGTTTACGGCAAGTAAGGCGCTATCGGCCGGCGATCAAACAATGCGGCGTTGGCTGCCCGAAGGGCATTCAACGCCGTAGCCGCCGGCCGGTGCCATCGGAGCACGACGTATGGCTGCGGATTCCCTCATCAATTGGGGCCTGCTCTCGCTCACGGAGCCCGGCTGGGGCGGCGTGCTGCTGCAAGGCTTCTTCAACTCCATCCAGATCGCCGTCGGCGGCTTCAGCCTCGGTCTGGCACTCGGCATCGGTGGCGCCTTCGGCAAGCTGTATGGCGGTCCGGTGCTGCGTGACCTGCTGGAATGTTACACCACGGTCGTGCGCGCCGTGCCGGAGCTGGTGCTCATCCTCTTGCTCTATTATGCCGGCACCGACCTGCTTAATCAGGTGCTTGCGCTGTTTTCGATCGGCCCGGTGGATATCAGCGGCCTGATGGCGGGCATCTTCGTCATCGGCGTCGTGCAAGGAGCCTATTCGACAGAGGTGCTACGCGGCGCGATCAAGGCGGTTCCCGCCGGACAGATCGAGGCGGCGCGCGCCTATGGCATGTCGCCGACCAAGGTCTTGCGCCGCATCACGCTGCCGGCAATGCTGCCCTACGCCATTCCCGGCCTTTCCAATCTCTGGCTGATCGCCACCAAGGATACTGCCCTTCTCGCCGTCGTCGGCTTCAGCGAACTGACGCTGGTCACGCGCCAGGCGGCCGGCACGACCAAGGCCTATCTCCTGTTCTTCCTTGCCGCCGGCGCGCTCTATCTGGCGCTGACACTCGTCTCCAACGTTTTCATCGGCATGCTCGAACGCCATGCCCGACGCGGCTTTGCGGGGCAGCGATGACCGACGAAACCACCCACGCCGTCGCCTTCACGCCCGAGGACCTGCCGACGGCGAAGAGCTTCTTCAAGCCGCACCGCATCGTCATGATGTTGGTTTTTGCCGCCTTCGTCGTCGCGGTCGCCGTCTTCATGCGCTGGGACTGGCTGCCGCGCTACCTGCCGCGGCTTGGCTGGGGCATTCTCGTCAGCCTGATGATGCTGTTCAGCACCGCGATCCTCGGCTTCCTGCTGGCGGTGCCGATCGGCCTCGTGCAGGTGACCGGGCCCTGGTTCCTGAAGCTGCCGGCCAAGGTCTTCTGCACCGTCATCCGCGGCACGCCGCTGCTGCTCCAGCTCTGGTTGCTCTATTACGGGCTCGGCTCGCTGTTCCCGCAGTTTCCGGCGATCCGCCAGTCCTTCCTCTGGCCCTATCTTCGCGAGGCCTGGCCCTATGGCGTGGCGGCGCTGACCATCTCGTTTGCGGCCTACGAGGGCGAGGTCATGCGCGGCGCCTTTGCCGGCGTGCCGCCGGGCGAACTTGAAGCGGGGAAGGCCTATGGCATGGGCCGCTGGACGATGTTCCGCCGCATCTGGCTGCCGCGCGCCATTCACCGGGCGCTGCCGACACTGAATGGCGAAACGGTGCTGCAGCTGAAATCGACGCCGCTGGTCGCCACGGTCACGGTCGTCGACGTGTATGCCGTCATTTCCAAGGTCAGGCAGGAAACCTTCCTGACCTACGAGCCCCTCTTGTTGCTCGCCCTTATCTACATGTGCCTCACCGGCATCCTGGTGGTGGCCTTCCGCACATTCGAAAATCGCATCCCAACCCGCGGTGCCTGACATGAAGCTCTCCTCCTCGATCACCAACGCCATGCCGGAACTGGTCGCCATCCGCCACGACCTGCATGCCCATCCCGAACTCGGGCTCGAGGAGACGAGAACCTCCGCCTTCATCGCCGAACATCTCAAAAGCCTCGGTTACGAGGTGACGACTGGTCTTGCCAAGACAGGCGTCGTCGGCACGCTTCGGAATGGCACCGGCACGCGCTCGATCGGCATCCGCGCCGATATCGACGCCCTGCCGATCCTGGAGGAAACCGGTCTCGACTATGCCAGCAAGACCTCCGGCCTGATGCATGCCTGCGGCCATGACGGCCACACGACCATGCTTCTCGGCGCCGCGCGGGCCCTTGCCGAGCGCCGCAATTTCGACGGCACCATCCACCTGATCTTCCAGCCGGCCGAGGAGAATTTCGGCGGAGCCAAGATCATGATGGACGAAGGCCTGTTCGAGAAGTTCCCCTGCGACGCTGTCTTTGCGCTTCACAACGAGCCAGGCCTGCCCTTCGGCCAGTTTGCGCTCCGCGAAGGCCCGATCATGGCCGCCGTCGACGAGGCGCGCATCACCGTGCACGGGCGCGGCGGACACGGCGCTGAACCGCAGGAAACCGCCGACCCGATCGTCTGCGGTGCCTCGATCGTGATGGCGCTGCAGTCGATCGTCTCGCGCAACATCCACCCGATGGATCCGACCGTCGTCACCGTCGGTGCCTTCCACGCCGGCTCGGCCAGCAACATCATTCCAGAGAGGGCCGAGATCGTCGTCGGCATCCGCTCGTTCGAGCCTGACGTGCGTGACGAACTGGAACGCCGCATCCGCATGATCGCCGAGGCGCAAGCGACGAGCTTCGGCATGCGGGCAACCGTCGATTACCAGCGCAGCTACGACGCGACGATCAATCACAAGGCGGAAACCGACTTCGTGCGCGATCTTGCCGTCCGGTTTGCCGGCGCTGATAAGGTGGTCGATCTCGCCCGCCCCTTCATGGGCAGCGAGGATTTCGCCTATATGCTCGTGGGACGTCCGGGCACCTATTTCTTCCTCGGCTCCAAGGTCAGCGACGACGACAAGCCGCTGCACCACCCCGGCTACAACTTCAACGACGACCTCTTGCCGATCGGCGCCGCCTTCTGGACCGAGCTTGCGGAAGCCTATCTGCCGGCCCGCTGACCGGCGCTGTCGATCGATCTCCGGCCACCCGCTTTGCTCTGGTGAAGCCACGCACCAATATGCCGCAGCGCAACATTGCCGCAGTGTGACAACGTGGCGGCTGCGCTGTCATTGACGTTTGGCAAATTTGGCGCAGATTCGAGCGCATGCTGAAACACCGCCGCAATCGCGAAGATTGCTGCGGACGTCGGCCAAGAAAGTCCCCCTGATCGACGATCGATCACCGGACGAATGATGCAGCAGCCAGAGCGATACGGCCCGCGTCGACGACGCGTCGCGCCCGTATGTCTGAAAGGATTGCGCCCGTGTTTGAGAGTTTCGATGCGACCCTGCTCGCTCGCTTCCAGTTCGCCTTCACCGTCTCGTTCCACATCATCTTCCCCGCCTTTTCCATCGGGCTTGCCAGCTACCTCGCGGTGCTCGAAGGGCTGTGGCTCTGGAAGAAGGACGAGGTCTATCTCGAGCTCTTCAATTTCTGGAAGACGATCTTTGCCGTCGCCTTCGGCATGGGCGTCGTCTCCGGCATCGTCATGTCCTACCAGTTCGGCACCAATTGGAGCGTCTTTTCCGACAAGGCCGGGCCGATCATCGGGCCGCTGATGGGCTACGAGGTGCTGACGGCCTTCTTCCTCGAAGCGGGCTTTCTCGGCGTCATGCTCTTCGGCCTCCACCGCGTCGGGCCGAAGCTGCATTTCGTCGCGACGCTGATGGTCGCCATCGGCACGCTGATTTCGGCCACCTGGATCCTTGCGGCAAACTCCTGGATGCAGACGCCTGCAGGCTTTGCCATGAACGAGGCGGGACAATTCGTCCCCGTCGACTGGTGGGCCATCGTCTTCAATCCTTCCTTCCCCTATCGTCTTACCCACATGGTGCTTGCCGCCTATCTCACGACCGCTTTCGTCGTCGGCGCCTGCGGCGCCTGGCACCTGATCCGCAAGACCGCACCGCGCCGGGCGCGAAAGATGTTCTCGATGGCGATGTGGATGGCAGCGATCGTCGCGCCGATCCAGATCTTTGCCGGCGACATGCACGGCCTCAACACGCTGGAGCACCAACCGGCCAAGGTGATGGCGATGGAAGGTCACTACCAGAGCCATCCGGACGGTGCGCCGCTGATCCTCTTCGGCATTCCGAACTCGGCCGAAAAACGCGTCGACTACGCAATCGAGGTTCCCAAGCTTTCAAGCCTGATCCTGAAGCACGCGCTCAACGCGCCGCTTGCCGGGCTCGATACAATCCCTGAGGAACTGCATCCGCCTGTCGGCATCGTGTTCTGGTCGTTCCGGGTGATGGTCGGCCTCGGCTTTGCCATGCTCGGCATCGGGCTCTGGTCGCTCTGGTGTCGTTACCGCGGCACGCTCGACAGCAACGTCTGGCTTCACCGGGCCGCAATCGCCATGGGACCGGCAGGCTTCGTCGCCGTGCTTGCCGGCTGGGTCACCACCGAAGTCGGCCGCCAGCCCTATACCGTCTACGGGCACCTGCTCACGGCGAACTCGGTGGCGCCGATCGCAGCGCCCGCCGTCGCCGCCTCGCTGATCGCCTTCATCATCGTCTACTTCTTCGTCTTCGGCGCCGGAAGCTTCTACATCCTCAGGCTGATGGCGCGTCTGCCGCGTGATCCGATGCCGGATCTCGACGAAGGACCCTTGCGCAGCTCCGGCATCATGCCCGGCCCTGCGATCGCCAATACGCATTCCGGCATTCATGGAGGTCATCATGGAGTTTGATCTGCCCCTGATCTGGGCTGCCATCATTGCCTTTGCGGTGCTTGCCTATGTCATTCTCGATGGCTTCGACCTCGGCGTCGGCATCCTCTTCCCGTTCTTTCCGGAGAAACACGACCGCGACGTGATGATGAATTCCGTCGCCCCGGTCTGGGACGGTAACGAAACATGGCTGGTGCTCGGCGGTGGCGGCCTGATGGCGGTGTTTCCGCTCGCCTACGCAACCATCCTGCCGGCACTTTATGCCCCCATCATCGCCATGGTCATCGGCCTCATCTTCCGCGGCGTCGCGTTCGAATATCGCTGGCGCACCAGGCGCGCCGAGTATCTCTGGAACTGGGCGTTTGCCGGTGGTTCGATACTTGCCGCCCTCGCGCAAGGGATCACGCTCGGCGCCCTCGTTCAGGGCATACCGGTCGAGAACCGCGCCTATGTCGGCGGCTGGTGGGACTGGCTGACGCCGTTCTCGATCATGACCGGCATCGCCGTCGTTGTCGGCTATGCGCTGCTCGGCACCACCTGGCTTGTCATGAAGACCCATGGCGAGCTTGCCGATCGCGCCCGCGATCTGGCGCTCAAATGCGCCTTCGGCACGGTTGCCGCGATGGGCATCGTCAGCCTGTGGACACCGTTCCTGGAGCCACTTTACCTGCAGCGCTGGTTCGGCTTTCCGACGGCGATCTTCAGCGTGATCGTCCCGGCACTTGTCCTTGGCTGCCTCTATGCCCTGATCACAGGCATCCGCAACCGCCACGACAGGCGGCCGTTCATCGCGGCCCTCGGGCTGTTCGTGCTCGGTTATGCCGGCATCGGCATCAGCTTCTTTCCCTACATGGTGCCGCCATCGCTGACGATCTGGGATGCGGCGGCGCCTGAGGAAAGCCTGTCCTTCCTGCTTGCCGGCGCGCTGGTACTCGTCCCGATCATCGTTGCCTATTCCGCCTATGCCTATTGGGTTTTCCGCGGCAAGGTCGATCCCGAGGAGGGTTACCATTGACAGGCGAAACGGGATCCGGCCGCAAGCTTCTCTGGTTCATCGGCCTCTGGTGCGCAGGCGTGGCGGCAGTCACGGTCGTCGGCCTCGCAATCAAGCTGATGATCGGGACGTGATCGCGTGCAATTCGCCAGAGGGTGGATTTCCCTCACCCCGCGCTAAAAAGCCTCGCTCAAGCTTGGCCGGCTAAGTTGTTTCAACACGTCAGCAGGCGATCGCCGCAGACGGAGACAGGACCGCACCCTCCTCCCCTGCCAAGCGATCGCCTGCTGAGGTGACCACCGGCTCCAGCGACACGCTGCGACCCCGTTGCCCCTTCTCAGACCGCTCGCCGTTTGTTAGCAGTGCGCCGCAGAAGCGCCCCGCTTGTTAAGATCCGAGGGACGCTCGAACATCCTGGATCCGCACCTGGCCGCACCGGTCGCGCTCCAGGCAATCGGACGAGACAGATGCAAAAGACCCCCGCGCAATGCGAAACCATGGCCGATGTGCGTGCCGAGATCGATCGCCTCGACCAGGCGCTGATGACGCTGTTTGCCGAGCGTTGGGGCTATATCGACCGGGCCGCCGAGATCAAGCGGCCGCTGAAGCTCAAGGCCGACATCCCCGCACGCGTGATGGAAGTGCGCGAAAACGCCCGCAAGAACGCGGTTCGCTTCGGTCTTGATCCTGATTTCTACGAGGACATCTGGGCACGCCTGATCGGCCGTGCCATTGCCCATGAGAAGGAACTGCTGGGCGAAACGGAGGAATAGCGCCGTTTCGCCCCCCTGCGGTCAGCGTCCGAGGATATAGCCCTGCAGGCGGTTTGCCGCTTCCTTTACCTGGGCAGGATCGCGCAGGAAGCAGGCGCGCATGAACAGCGAGCCGCCGTCGCCAAAGGCGGTGCCCGGCGCGAGGCCGACGCCGGTCTTGTCGACGATGTCGATCGCAGCGGCGCGCGAGTCGGTGACCCCGTCGATCTTCAGGAATGCATAGAGCGCGCCATCCGGCTTCAGCGTTTCCACTCGATTGGTAGCAATCAGCGCGTCGCAGAAGGCATCGCGGTTCATCGCCGCCTTGGCGACATTGGCCTCGACGAAGGCGTCGCCTTCATCCAGCGCCACGACGGCACCGCGCTGCATGAACTGGGCAACGCCCGACGTCGAATATTGCACCAGGTTCTCGAACACCTGGCCGATCTCGGGCGGTGCGACGATCCAGCCGACGCGCCAGCCGGTCATCGACCAGTTCTTCGAGAAGGAATTGACGAAAAGAATGCGATCGCCCTCTTCCATGACGTCGAGGAAGGACGGCGCGCGCGCGCCGGCATAATAATAGAGCGCATAGATCTCGTCGGCGATGATCCAGAGGCCATGCTTGCGCGCCAGGCCCAGGATTGCGGCCAGTTCCTCGCGCGTTGCGGTCCAGCCCGTCGGGTTCGACGGCGTGTTGATGAACAGCGCCTTGGTCTTCGGCCCGATCGCGGCCTGGAGCCGCTCCATGTCCAACTGCCATTTGCCATGCTCGAAGTGCAGTTCGACGGCAACCGGCCGCACGCCGGAGAGATCGGCAGCTGCCGCGAAATTCGGCCAGGCCGGCGTTAAAAGCACCATCTCGTCGCCAGGAGAGGCGATCGCCTCGATCGAAAGCTTGATCGCCTGCATGCCGGAGCCGACGACATAGAAATGCTCCGGCGAAAGTACCTTCTGGAAGCGGCGCTGATAGTAGCGCGAAAGCGCTTCGCGCAGCGGCGGGATACCGCGCTGCCAGGTGTAGAAGGTCTCGCCGGCCGAAAGCGCCTCGCGCGCCGCGTCGCTGATGAAGGCGGGCGTCGACAGGTCACCTTCGCCGACCCAGAGCGGGATCAGCCCATCGCGGCCGCGAGCATAGTTCACGACCTCGACGATGCCACTCTCAGGTGCTGCGAGCGCACGGGGACTGATGGTGCTCAGGATGGTCATCGGCGGGCTCCTGGTCACGAGGAACCCCGGGACACGTCGTCCGAAGTCCTGACCGTGACCGCTCTTTCGGGTTCAGCGGAACGCAAACGAAGAGCCGTGCGCAGTCTTGCACATTCCGCTCTCGTCTGCCCGTCGCTTCTAGCCGTATTCGCGCCGGCGATCACACGACTTTATCTGACCGGTCTATTGATTTCTGTGATGTTTCGCGGGCTCCGCGCGAGAGGCGGAGCCCGCGATAGAACAGGCTCAGGCGCGCTGTTTCAACAGGTCGCGGATTTCCGAGAGCAGCAGAATGTCTTCCGGCGGCGGGGCGGCCGGCGCTTCGTCCTTCTTCTTCTCGATCGAGGCGCGCATGCGGTTCACGGCCTTGATCATCAGGAAGATGATCCAGGCAAGGATCAGGAAGTTGATGAGCACGGTAATGAAGTTGCCATAGGCAAACACCGCGCCCTGCGCACGAGCGGCGGCAAGCGAGGTTGCCGTTACATTGGCAGAGAGCGGCAGGAAGTAGTTGGAGAAATCGAAACCGCCACCCGTCAGCGCACCGACGACCGGCATGACGAGGTCTTCGACGACCGAGGTCACGATTTTGCTGAAGGCCGCACCGATGATGACACCGACCGCGAGATCCATGACGTTCCCGCGGGCAATAAACTCCTTGAACTCATTTAGCATACGTCTCTCCGTATCATCCCCGTTGAAAACGACCGCCGGCGCTGTCCCGCGCTGCAACCGTTTACGGAAACTAAACCAAAGCGGGCAGCGAGAAAACCTTTCTTTGCCTTTGATCAATTCGCCCCTGTGCCCCGGTGCCGGCAGGGCACGATCAGCGGTGCTCACCGATTTTGTCGTGCGGCGTCTTGGACTTAAGACTGAGGTGCGGGGCAATTCTCAACCCGACAGACTTGCCCTATGCTTCGTTCCGGAGGAGTGAGGCATGCTTTCGGGTTCGGTCATCTTTGCCTCGGCCTTCGCCTATCTGCTGCTGCTGTTTGCGGTGGCAAGCTATGGCGACCGGCGGGCCAGGAGGAACAGCGCTGCGCTGAAGGGCAGGCCGCTGGTCTATGCGCTGAGCCTTGCAATCTACTGCACCTCCTGGACCTATTTCGGCGGCGTCGGGCTTGCGGCCGAGCGCGGGCTCGAATTTACCGGCATCTATATCGGGCCGATCCTGATGTTCACGCTCGGCATGCCGCTCATCCGCAAGATCATCCGCCTGGCCAAGACCGAGAAACTGACCTCCGTCGCCGATTTCATCGCCGCCCGTTACGGCAAGAACCCGGCGGTGGCCGCGATCGTCGCGTTGATCTCGCTGGTCGGCGCCATTCCCTATATCGCGCTGCAGCTGAAGGCGATCTCCAGTTCCGTCGCCGCCATGATCAACACCAGCGACTACGGCATCGGCACGGGGCAGAGCTTCATCGACCTGCCACTGCTCGTCACCCTGTTTCTCGCCTGCTTCGCCATTGTCTTCGGCACCCGCCACACCGACGCGACAGAGCACCAGGACGGGCTGATCCTGGCGATCGCCATGGAATCGCTCGTCAAACTCGTGGCTTTGGTCACCGCCGGCATCTACATCGTCTTCTTCATCTTCGACGGCCCGGCGCATCTGTGGAGCCTGGCCGAACAGAGCCCCGCGGTGCAATCGGCACTGTCCTACGAGACCCCGACGGCGCGCTGGATCCTCTTGATCGTCACCTCGGCGTTCGCGGTCATCATGCTGCCACGCCAGTTCCACGTCACCGTCGTCGAGAACCGCACCGAGGGGGAACTGCGCACCGCCGGCATGCTCTTCCCGCTCTATCTCGTCGCCATCAACCTCTTCGTGCTGCCGATCGCGATTGCCGGCATCCTTACGTTCTCCGGCTCGGGCGATGCCGACCTCTATCTCCTGACCTTGCCGCTTGCCAACGATCTGCCGCTTCTGACGCTCATCACCTTCATTGGCGGCTTCTCGGCGGCAACGGCGATGGTCATCGTCGCCTCGGTGGCGCTGTCGATCATGATCTCCAACGACATCGTCGTGCCGGTATTCCTGCGCCGTAATCTCACCCAGCGCGGGGGTCTTCAGGAGAACTTCGCCGGAACGCTGCTCAACATTCGCCGTTCGGCGATCTTCGTCGTGCTTCTGCTCGGCTACGGCTACTACCGCTCGGCCGATATCAGCGCCGGCCTTGCCTCGCTCGGCCTGTTGTCGTTCGTCGCCATCTCTCAAATGGCGCCCGCCATGCTCGGCGGCCTCGTCTGGCGGCAGGCCAATGCCCGAGGGGCGATCACCGGCATGGTCTCCGGCTTCCTCGTCTGGGCCTATCTCTTGTTCCTGCCGAGCCTCGGCGGACCGGACAATTCGCATGTGGCAACGACGATCCTGAGCTTCCTGTTGCCATTCACCGACGTCTTTGCCGGACCGAACGCCGACCCGCTGGTCAATGCCACGACGCTGAGCCTGCTCGTCAACTGCACGACCTATGTGCTGGGATCGCTGACACGCACGCCAAAACCACTCGAGCGCTTCCAGGCCGGCGTCTTCATCACCCGGCGGTCGCGGACCGAAGGCGCGTTCCGTGGCCGCAAGACCAAGGTGACGGTGCGCGACCTCAAGGCGACGATCGCTCGCTACATGGGCAATGAACGCATGCAGCGCTCGTTCCACACCTACGAGCGCCAATCCGGCCGCTGGCTGGACGACAACGCCCCGGCCGACATGGCGCTCGTGCATTTCTCCGAACAGTTGCTCGGCAGTGCGATCGGCTCGTCTTCGGCCCGCCTCGTGCTCTCGATCGCGCTGCAACGCGTCGACGACACCTCGTCCGATACGGCCTGGCTGCTCGACCAGGCGAGCGAGGCGCTGCAGTATAACCAGGACATGCTGCAGACGGCGCTTTCGCAAATGGACCAGGGCATCGCCGTCTTCGACAATGCCAACAACCTGATCATCTGGAACCGGCGCTTCCGCCAGCTTCTCGACCTGCCGGAGGCCGCCGGACAGGTTGGCTTCCCGCTTGCAGAAATCGTTTCGAGCCTCACCCGGCGCGGCGATATCCGCAAGGAGGACGAAAAGGGCCTGATCGCCAACTTCCTGACACTCGACAAACCATTCCTGCTTGAGCTCGGCAACGGCGAGCGCATCATCGAAGTGCGCACCAACGCCATGCCCGACAAGGGCATCGTTACCACCTATACCGACATCACCCACCGCGTCGCCGCCGATATGGCGCTGAAGCAGGCGAACGAGACCCTGGAGCTGCGCGTCGCCGAGCGCACCGGCGAACTGACCCGGGTAAACCGGGAACTCGCCGAAGCCCGCGCGGCGGCGGAAGAGGCCAATATCGGCAAGACACGCTTCTTTGCCGCCGCCGGCCACGATATCCTGCAGCCACTCAACGCCGCCCGCCTCTACTCGTCCTCGCTCGTCGAGCGCCTCGGCGATTCCGACAACAGCACGCTGGTCGAAAACATCGATTCCTCGCTGGAATCGGTCGAGGCCATTCTTGGCGCCGTGCTCGATATTTCGCGCCTCGACACCGGGGCGATGAAGGCGCGGCTGCAATCGGTGCCGCTCAACGATCTGCTCAGACGCATCGAGACGGATTTCGCGCCGATGGCGCGCGCCAAGGATCTCGAGCTGGTGGTGATGCCAACGTCGCTCATCGCCCGCACCGATCCGAACCTCTTGCGCCGGGTGGTGCAAAACCTCGTCTCCAATGCCATCAAATACACCCTCACCGGCAAGGTTCTGGTCGGCGTGCGGCGGCGCGGCACGATGGCGACGATCGAGGTGCTCGATTCCGGCATCGGCATTCCCCAGTCCAAGTTCCGCACCGTCTTCAAGGAATTCGCCCGGCTCGACGAGGGCGCGCGCACGGCCTCGGGTCTCGGCCTCGGCCTCTCGATCGTCGATCGCATCTCGCGCGTGCTTAACCACCCTGTCAGCCTGCAATCGACCCCGGGCAAGGGTACCGGCTTCAAGGTGAGCCTGCCGCTCGATGCAAGCGCCGGCGAGCGGGTCGCTGTTCGCCCGGTCGCCGCCAGCAAGGCGAGCGATGCACTCAACGGCCTGAGGGTGCTCTGCATCGACAACGAACCACGCATCCTCGAGGGCATGCGGGTGCTGCTTTCCGGCTGGGGCTGCGATGTCAGCACGGCGGAATCGGTTGCGGCCTGTGCCGAACTGGCCGAGACGGCGGGCGAACGCCCGCACGCCATCATCGCCGACTATCACCTCGACGACGGCACCGGTATCGAAGCGATCGCCACGATCCGGGCATTTACCGGTCACACGATCCCGGCACTGCTGGTGACGGCGGACCGCTCACCGGAAGTACGCGCCGCGGCCGAGCGCGACGGCGTCGCGATCCAGAACAAGCCGGTGCGGCCGGCAGCGATGCGGGCGTGGCTGACGCAGCTTTCGACGGCAGCAAGGGCGGCGGCGGAATAAAGGGCGCTCGCCGCCGCTGCGCCGTGCCAACGCCAGTTTATAAAGGGAGCCGAGGCCTCAAGCCGCGGCAACCGTACCGATCTTCGAGAGCTGAATGACGGCCTGGGTGCGGCTGTCGACATTGAGCTTCAACAGGATGGCCGAGACATGGGCCTTGATCGTCGCCTCGGACACGCCGAGTTCGTAGGCGATCTGCTTGTTGAGCAACCCCTCTGCCAGCATGCTGAGCACGCGCGACTGCTGCGGCGTCAGCGTCTGCAGGCGCTGGAGCAGATCGGCGACCTCGGGTTCGTATTCCTGCGCCTGATCATAGCCAGCCGGCACGAAGACCTCGCCCGCCATCACCTTCTCGATACCGTCCCGTATTTCGTCGATGCCGGCCGATTTCGAGAGGAAGCCGGAGGCGCCAAGGTCAAGCGCCCGGTGGATCGTCGACGGATCGTCATGGGCGGAGACAACCATGACCGGCAGGCTTGGAAACTCGGCGCGCAGCGCAATCAGGCCGGAAAGACCGCTGACGCCTGGCATGGTCAGGTCCAAAAGCATGAGATCGGCGTCGGGACAATCGGCGGCCGCTTTTCGCGCCGCCGCAAAATCGCCCGCTTCGACGATGCCAGGCGCGCCGTCCATGCCGCTTAGGGCCTGGCGCATAGCGCCGCGAAACAGCGGATGGTCGTCCGCGATGATGATGGTCATGTCCGGTGTCATGTCGCTCCCTCCCAAGAGCCCGGTCTGAGACCTGCGCGCCCCCACGCGCGGTCCGCATACCGCATGGCCGTTCCGGTCTCTCAGGTCTTCTGCGGCTCCTGAGCGGGGTCGCTGCCTTCGAGGTCCTTCACGATATCCATGAACTTACGCATCATTCTTTCCATGATGCCCATCGCCCGGTCAATCTCTTCCTCGGGCGGAAGGTCCTGTTTTGCAACGCCGTCACCGGATTTGACCGCCTTTTCCAAGGCTTCGACCCGCTTCGTCAGCAGGTCGAGTTCCTGCTCGAAAGCCGCCCGTTCGTCGGCTGCCATACGGCAGACGAGCTGGCTGTCCTTTTCCTGGCAGAGCGAGACTTCGCCGGTCTGGGTATCGAGCCTGGCAATGCCTGTCTCGGATTCTTGCATGCTGTAACGACCGGGGGCCGGGTCCTGAGCGCCGGCGCTGCCGGCCAGGCCGAAGCTGGTGCCGACCAGAAGTACGACGATAGCACTTTTCATGACTTCCTCTCCGTTGCGATTGGCTGCGGACGTCCTTCGACGCATGAACGGGAAGAGCGAAATTGATCTTCGCCAAGGATTATGCGCGAATCGGCGCCCTTCTGCGATGGACAATCGCCGATATTTGCGGCAAGGCCACGACAGAAGATTACGGGGACAGACGGGCACCATGGGCTCCATCATATACAAGATCGTTCCGGCCTCGCTGTGGCAGGAAGCCAAGCGCAGCGGACGTTTCGACGGTGCACCCGTCGACCTCGCCGACGGCTTCATCCATTTCTCGACCGCCGGGCAGGCTGTCGAGACCGCCGCGCGTCACTTCGAGGGACAGGAAGGCCTGCTGCTGGTCGCCGTCGACGGCGACGCGCTCGGCGAGGAACTGGTCTATGAACCCTCGCGCGGCGGCGCCCTCTTCCCGCACCTCTACGCTCCGCTCTTTCTTTCGGCGGTCGTGTGGGAAAAGCCTTTGCCGCTTGGCGCCGACGGCCTGCATATCTTCCCGGAACTCGACGCATGAACCCGCTTGCCAACATCGCCCGCCGCGGCCTCTTTCTGTTCGACCCCGAAGCCGCGCATGGGCTGTCGATCAAGGCGCTGAAAACAGGATTGGTGCCGAACTGTCCGGCCAAGGCCGACAAGCGCCTTTCCCAGGTGATTGCCGGGCTTGAGTTCCCGAACCCGGTCGGCATGGCGGCCGGCTACGACAAGAACGCCGAAGTGCCCGAAGCACTGCTGAAGATCGGCTTCGGCTTCACCGAGATCGGGACGGTCACGCCAAAACCCCAGTCGGGCAACGACAAGCCGCGCATCTTCCGCCTGGTCGAGGATGAGGCGGTGATCAACCGCCTCGGCTTCAACAATGAGGGCCATGGCGCGGCGCTCGCACGGCTGAAGGCCTGCTCGCGCGATGCGCTAATCGGGGTCAATATCGGCGCCAACAAGGACAGCGTGGATCGCATCGCCGACTATGTCAGCGGCATCCATACGTTCTATTCGGTTGCCCGCTACTTCACGGCCAACATCTCCTCGCCCAACACGCCGGGCCTGCGCGACCTGCAGGCGCGCGAAAGCCTTGCGGCCCTGCTTTCCGCCGTACTTGCGGCGCGCGACGAAGAGGCGCTGCGCAGCAAGCGGCGGGTTCCCGTGTTCCTGAAGATCGCGCCTGACCTTACCGAAGAAGGCATGGACGACATCGCGGCCGAAGTGCTTGCGCACGACCTCGACGGCCTGATCGTCTCCAACACGACGCTGTCGCGTGACGGGCTGAAGGATCAGCGTCAGGCCAAGGAAACCGGCGGCCTCTCCGGCAAGCCGCTGTTTGAAAAATCGACGGCCGTGCTTGCCCGCATGCGCAAACGCGTCGGGCCGAAGCTGCCGATCATTGGTGTGGGCGGCGTCAGCTCGGCCGAAACCGCGGCAGAAAAGATCCGCGCCGGCGCAGATCTGGTGCAGCTTTATTCCTGCATGGTCTACGAAGGACCGGCATTGCCCGGCCGGATCGTGCGCGGCCTTTCCGATCTCTGTGATCGCGAACGGCTCACTTCGATCCGCGACATCCGCGACAGCCGCCTCGACTATTGGGCCAGCCGGAACGTCTGACGCGCCTTCACCGGGATCCGCGACAGCAGGAAAAGGCCTCGCATCAACAGGAAGAGGTTGAGACCCGCCCACAGGCCGTGATTGCCGAAGGCGGGTACCAGCACCGCAAGGGATGCGACATAGCCGATGAAGGCCGCGATCATCATGTTGCGCATATCGCGCGACCACGTGGCGCCGATGAAGACGCCATCCATCAGGAAGGCCAGCGCACCGGTCATCGCCGTGACCGCCGCCCAGGGCAGATACTGGTAAGCCTCCGCACGGACGTCCGGCGCCGTCGTCAGCAGATCGATGAGCCCACTGCCAAACAGCAAGAAGGCAACGGTCGTCACCAATGCGAGCCCCAGCGACCAGGCGACCGTCAGCCGCAGCGCGCGGTCGAAGGCCGGGCGATAATGGGCACCGATCGAGCGGCCGATCAACTGTTCGGCGGCATTGGCTAGGCCGTCGAGATAATAGCCGGCAACGAGAAAGATCGTCATCAGCACGGCGTTTGCCGCAAGCGTCACCGGCCCGAAAGCCGTACCGATCCGCGTCATCAGGGTGAAGGCGGCGAGCAGCACGAAGGAGCGGATCATGATGTCGCGATTGAGGCCGAAGAGGGGCTTCAGCCGTTCACGATCGAAGATCTCGGCCCAGGTCGGCGCATCCTTGCGGTCGAAGCGGCCGTAGACGATGGCAAAGCCCGCAAGCGCACCGATCACTTCGCCGGTCACGGTCGCCAGCGCCACGCCCATCACCCCCCAGCCGAGAACCAGGCCAAGCAGGATCGACAGCACGATGTTGATGCCGTTGATCAGCGTCTGCAGCATCAGGCCGATCGTTCCCTCGCCGCGGCCGAGCACGAAGCCGAGGATGGCATAGTTGGCGAGCGCTGCCGGACCGGAGAGGATACGACAGAGAAAATAGGTGGATGTCACCGCCGCCACCTCAGGCGCCGGCCCCATCAGCCAGAGTCCGCCGGACAACAGAAGAGGCGAAACGAGAACGCTCACCGTACCGCAAATGAGCGCGATGATCAGCGACCGCCAGAACACCGCCTGCTGCTCGCGCCGGTCGCCGCGGCCATAGGCCTGGGCGACAAGGCCGGTGGTCGCGGCCCGCAGGAAGTTGAAGGTGGTGAAGATCAGGTCGAAGATGATGGCACCAACCGCGAGCCCGGCCAGCAGCTTCGCCTCCCCCATCCGGCCGACAACGGCGGTGTCGACGAGACCGAGCAACGGCGTTGTCAGGAAGCCAAGCGTCATCGGCAGTGCAATCGCCAGGATCAGCCGATGGGTGACATGAAAAGGGCCGGCAGGATCGCTCGGCGAAGCGGGAGAAGCAGCGGTCATCGAACGGTCCGGGTGTTTGCGTGAGCCATGACCGTTTTAGGGAAAGAGCATGGGCGGATGCAAGGTGCCATTTGCCGTTGAGCAGCCGCTCGGCCAGCGAGGCCCCTCACCCTAACCCTCTCCCCGCAAGCGGGGAGAGGGAACCGCCGCGCCGCATCCTGAGCTGCCGTCGGGGGACGGCTTTACAAGCGAGCGCGGAACCACGGGCGCCAGCCTGCACCGCGCGTCCCCTTCTCTCCGCCCGCGGGGAGAAGGTCGCGGCAGGGGGATGAGGGGCCGTTCTGTCTGGGAGTTTAGGTAGGCGCCTAACCCGAAAGCACCATCGCCCAGAAAGGACGGTTGCCCGAGGCGGCATTCTGGGCAACGGCAACACCGAGGCCGCGATAGTTGCCGAGCATGTTTTCGAGATGCCTGGGCGACTTGTACCAGGCGTCATAGGCGCGCTCGGCGTCGTCCTGGCCCATGGCGATGTTTTCGGCCGCTGGAAGCGTCACGCCCTGGCCCTTCATCCGGTCGTAGAAACTGTCGTTCCAGCCGATGAGGTGCTGCATCTTGCCGGCTTTGGCCATGCGCGCCGCCTGGTTCATGGCAGCCACCGACGCGGCCTTGTCGGCAACGAGCGGGCCCAGACCCTTGCCCTTGCGCAGCGTGTTGACGTAGCCGAGGCTCGCCTCGGTCTGGTCGCTGCCGGTGCCGCCCGCGGGCGACAGCACCTGCGACGTGGTGCAGCCGGCCAGTGCGCCGAGCGAGAGGATGGCGGTGGCGCGCAAGAGGCCGCGGCGCTCGATTAGAAGAAAACGGTCCTGCATCGTCAACGCCGGTAGCTGAGCACGCGCAGGATGACGAAGGCCGGAACGACGATCGCCGCGCCAAGCAGCAGATAGTCGCCAACCCGGCCAAGGGCCGCAAAGCCGGTGTACCAGAGGTCGAGCAGGAAATTGCGGGCGGCGAAATAGATATCGGTCGGATACCAGCCGAACATCGTCATGACGAAGCCGACGAGGATCGACACCACGACGAGCTTGATCAGCACGCGGAGCGGCGAGTCGCCCAAAAACCTGTTCATTCCGTCCGACATGCGCGAACTTCTCCTGTTTGTCTTCACATAAGCCGCGATCGGCACGGTCGCAAGTCGCCGGACAGAGCCGCGCTCTTTGATTGCGCCAGATTCCGCTTGTATTTTGCGGCCTCCGGCGTCAGAAGCGCTGATCGCAACCAATATCTCACATTGATGACGCTCAACCAGCTCTCCTCCGGCGACCTGATCGCCGACCGCCGCGCCGACTACGCAAAAATGCTTGCCGAGGGCGGCGAGCCCGACAGTGCTGCCGAACTCATGGCACAGGCACTGGAACGGGCGCCGGATTGGGCTGCCGGCTGGTTTCGGCTCGCGGACTATGAGGAAAAATCTGGCCGGAAAGAGGCGGCGATCGAGGCGCTCAGAAAAACCCTGGCGCTGACGCCCGAAGACATCTTCGGCGCCGGCCTGAAACTGGCCCTGCTCGGTGCGACCGCGGTGCCCGAGCAGCCGCCGAGCCTCTATGTCGAGCGGCTATTCGACGACTATGCCGATCGCTTCGACCAGGCGCTGGTGGAGAAGCTCGGCTATAGCGTGCCGCAGAAACTTGCGGCGCTGATCCAAAGCCAGACCGGGGGCCTCATCTTCGAGCATGTCACCGATCTCGGCTGCGGCACGGGCCTCTTTGGCGAACGCATCCGGGATCAGGCGCAGTTTCTCGAAGGTTTCGACCTTTCCGTCAACATGCTCGCCAAGGCCGAGGCGAAATCCACCTATGATCGGCTGGCACGCGCCGATCTTTCACTTTCACCGGATGCCTCCGGCATCTTCGGCAATTTCGCGCCCGCCCGGGCCGACCTCGTCAGCGCCGCCGATGTGCTCATGTATCTCGGCAATCTCGACAGCGTCTTCGACATTGCGACGCACCTGCTTGCCTGTAACGGCTACTTCGCCTTCTCGGTCGAAGATGCCGGCGATATCGAGGATTTTCTGCTGCGGCCGTCTTTGCGCTACGCCCATGGCGAAGCCTATGTCCGCTCTCTCTGCGCCAGCCATGGTCTCGAACTCATTGCCATCGAGCGTACCGCCATTCGCATGGATGCAGGCGAACCGGTGTTCGGCATCCTGTTCCTGGCGCGTAAGCCTGCATAAAACGCAAGGCAGAGTCGCAAAAATAGGTCAGCATAACTGACATATTTTTCTTGATTGTTTTTGTGCGTTGCAGCATTGCTTGGCCATCGCAATCGAGGATTTGCCATGGCCCAGCTCAGCAGCGTTTTCGGTCTCTGGAACACCAGCCCGACCCGTCATACGGCGGTCGAGGACCTGCAGGGCATCTTTACCGGCAGCCTGATTGCAGCACTTGGCCTCTACTTCCTGGCAAGCGCCGGCCTGCTCACCGGCAGCACGGCGGGCGTCGCCTTCCTGCTGCACTATGCCTTCGGCATCAATTTCGGTCTTGCCTTCTTCCTGCTCAACCTGCCGTTCTTCTATCTGTCGCTGAAGCGGCTCGGGCCGGCCTTCACGGTGAAGACCTTCATCGCCATCGGCATCACCTCGTTCCTCACCGACATCCAGTCGCGCTTCTTCCAGATCGGCACGATCCAGCCGGCCTGGGCGGCGCTGCTCGGCGGCCTGCTGCTGGGCTACGGCCTGCTGGCGCTTTATCGCCACCGCGCCAGCCTCGGCGGCGTCGGCATTCTCGGCATCTACCTGCAGGAGCGCTTCGGCATTCGCGCCGGTTTGGTGCAGCTGGCCATCGACATGGTGGTGCTCGTCGTCGCCTTTGGCGTGACGTCGCCCACGGTCGTCGCCTGGTCGGTGCTCGGCGCGGTCGTCCTCAACCTGTTCGTCGCCATCAACCACCGCGCCGACCGCTACATTGCGCTCTAGCACTTTGCTTCCAGAGCACCGATCGGCCCCAGGTGATCCGACCTGAAGGCAGGATGCTCTAACACCAGATAGCCCCGAAGCGGACCTCGGGGCTATCTGTACGTTCACTGCCGCAATCTCAGGCGGCCTTTGCCGGCGCGTCGATCGGGTGCTGCGATCGGAAGCCGACGGCGATCCGGTTCCAGGTGTTGATCACCCCGATCGCGATCGTGAGCTTGGTGATTTCAGCCTCGGTGAAGTGTTCCTTCAACGGCTCGAAGTCTTCGTCCGGCGCCCGCGTCTGGGCAATGTTGGTCAGCGATTCCGTCCAGGCAAGCACGGCGCGCTCACGCGCGTCGTAGATCGGCGATTCACGCCAGGTGACAATCAGGTGAATCCACTGCTCGCTGAGGCCGCTATGGCGCGCCTCTTTCACATGCATGTCGACGCAATAGGCGCAGCCGTTGATCTGCGACGCCCTGAGCTTGATCAGGTGAATGAGGCGGGGCTCAAGGCCGGAGTCCTTGACGATGTATTTGTCGAGGGCGGCGACCGCCTTGTAGGCGTCCGGGGCAGCCTCGACGAAATTGAAACGCGGTTGCATGCTCGTCTCCTTGGGTTGAAGGGAAAACTCTAGAGCTGGAGGGGGCGGTATCAGCCGCCGGTCATGGACCGGCGTTCATTGATCGCCAGAAAGGCGTTGGTTCTTGCCGAAACGCTGCCATCATCCTTGGCGGTGAGGTCTTCCAGGATGCCGGCGATGGTCACGCGCCGAAGCTCCGCGCGATAGGCCTGTTCGGCCTTCAGCATCGCGACATTGATCGTGCAGGGTGCGGTCGGCTTGCAGGCGTAGGGATTGGGGCCACGCAGGCGGATCTCGTTGCAGCGGAACGCCGGCTCCGGCCCTTCGACGGCAAGCACGATGTCGAGCAGGGTGATCGTGTCCGGTGTGCGGGCAAGTCGGTAACCGCCCTTCGGACCCGGCACGGCCTCCAAGAGCCCTGCCCCGGACATCGCCTGCAGATGCTTCAACAGATAGCTGGTGGAGACACCATGGAACTCGGCCAGGGCAGCCGCCGACAGCGTGCTGCCCGGCTGAAGACAGCTCAACATCGTCACGCTGTGAATGGCCTGCTCGACCCCGTCACCGAGTTTCATGGCGACCTCCTTAATCATGGATATTTTTTATCTATGATTCTAACGAGAGTCAATCTGTCGACTGATGCCCCAGCGGACGGGCTTCTCTTTCGGCGGATTTGATCTACCTTTGTTCTCCGTGAACAGGATCGATTCCCCACGGCCGCAGGGCGATGCCCTGACCCTGCCCGCCCCCTTTCTTCGCTGGTTCGGCGAAAAGGGCTGGCAGCCGCGCGCCCATCAGTTGGAACTGCTCGCCCGCGCCGAGGCTGGCGAAAGCACGCTGCTGATCGCACCGACCGGCGCCGGCAAGACGCTCGCCGGGTTCCTGCCTTCGCTCGTCGATCTCACCCGCCGCGGCAAGATCCCTCCCGGCTCCGCCTTCGTCGGAATTCACACGCTCTACATCTCGCCGCTAAAGGCGCTCGCGGTGGATATCGAGCGCAACCTGATGAAGCCGGTTGGCGAGATGGGCCTGCCGGTGCGCGTCGAGAACCGCACGGGCGACACGCCCACGGCCAAACGTCAGCGGCAGAAGCTCAATCCGCCCGATATTTTGCTGACGACACCGGAACAGTTGGCGCTGCTGCTCGCCAATGGCGAGGCGACGCGCTTCTTCAGGGATCTGCGCTACGTCGTCTTCGATGAGCTGCATTCGCTCGTCACGTCCAAGCGCGGCCATCTGCTTTCCCTCGGGCTGGCGCGGCTTCGCCGCCTTGCGCCCGGTCTGCAGACGATCGGTCTATCCGCAACCGTCGCTGACCCGATGGACCTGCAACGCTGGCTCTCGCCGCAAGAGCCGGATGCGGAGCGGCACGCCGGTCTCGTCCAGGTCCAGGGCGGCGCCAAGCCGCAGATCTCCATTCTCAGGACGGAAGAACACGTGCCCTGGGCCGGGCACTCGGCACGCTACGCGATCGCCGACGTCTACACCGCGATCAAGGAGCATGGCACCGCCCTGCTCTTCGTCAACACCCGCAGCCAGGCGGAGCTGCTCTTCCAGGAACTCTGGACGATCAACGAGGACAACCTGCCGATCGCGCTGCACCACGGATCGCTCGATGTCGCCCAGCGTCGCAAGGTCGAGGCGGCAATGGCGGAGAACCGGCTGCGCGCGGTCGTCGCGACCTCAACGCTCGATCTCGGCATCGACTGGGGCGATGTCGATCTCGTCGTGCATGTCGGCGCCCCCAAGGGCGCAAGCCGTCTTGCCCAGCGCATCGGCCGCGCCAACCACCGCATGGACGAGCCGTCGAAGGCGATCCTGGTGCCAGCCAATCGGTTTGAGGTGATGGAGTGCCAGGCGGCACTCGACGCCAACTATGTCGGTGCGCAAGACACGCCGCCCGTCGGCAAGGGTGCGCTCGACGTGCTGGCCCAGCACGTGCTCGGCATGGCCTGTGCCGCACCCTTTGATCCGCTGGATCTCTACGCTGAGATCACCACCGCCTCGCCCTATGCGACACTTGCCTGGGAGACCTTCGAGCGGGTGGTCGATTTCGTCGCGACCGGCGGCTATGCGCTGAAGACCTATGAGCGCTATGCCCGTATCCGCAAGACCAAGGACGGGCTCTATCGCGTCTCCAATCCGCTGGTGGCGCAGCAATATCGCCTGAACGTCGGCACCATCGTCGAATCGCCGATGCTCAATGTCCGCATGGTCAAGCGCAACCAGCGTGGCTCGCTCGGCCGCGGCGGCATGTCGCTCGGCAAGGTCGAGGAGTATTTCCTCGAAATGCTCTCCCAGGGCGACACCTTCATGTTTTCCGGCAAGGTGCTGCGCTTCGAGGGCATCCGCGAGAACGAGTGCCTGGTGAGCCAGGCCTTTTCCTTCGATCCGAAGGTGCCAAGCTATGCCGGCGGCAAGTTTCCGCTCTCGACCTACTTGGCCGAACAGGTCCGCAAGATGCTTGCCGATCCGGCGCGCCGGGCGGCACTACCGGACCAGGTGCGCGACTGGCTGTCGCTGCAGAAGGACGTCTCGATGCTGCCGCGCGAGGACGAGCTTTTGATCGAGACCTTTCCCCGTGGTAGCAAGCACTACATGGTCATCTATGCTTTCGAAGGGCGGCTGGCACACCAGACGCTCGGCATGCTGCTCACCCGGCGGCTCGACCGCGCCGGACAGAAACCGCTCGGCTTCGTCGCCACCGACTATTCCCTCGCCGTCTGGGCGCTCGACGACCTCGGCGCCACCTTCGAGCTCAGGCGCGGCGCCCTCGCTGACCTCTTCGACGAGGACATGCTCGGCGACGACCTCGAAGCCTGGCTCAACGAATCCTTTCTTCTCAAACGCACCTTCCGCAATTGTGCCGTCATCGCCGGATTGATCGACCAGCGCCATCCCGGCAAGGAAAAGACCGGCCGTCAGGTGACGGTTTCCGCCGACCTCATTTACGACGTATTGCACGCGCACGAGCCGGATCATCTCCTGCTCGAGGCGACCCGCAACGATGCGGCAACAGGTCTTTTGGACATCGCGCGCCTCGGGGATATGCTGAAGCGAATCAAGGGCCACATCACCCATCGCCGACTCGACCGGATCTCGCCGCTGGCGGTGCCGGTCATGCTGGAGATCGGCAAGGAAATGGTCCAGGGCGAGGCGCAGGACTTCCTGCTGTCGGAAGCCGCCGACGACCTGATCCACGAGGCGATAGGCGGCGAACCGGTCTGACGCCCGATGAAACGGCAGGCGCAAGGACCCCACGCCGGACGACGCCAGACGAAACTTGAACACCGCCGCAGAGACCGGCGAGATGCGAAGAGACGATGATACACAGGCTTGCCCGTGCCCTTTCTCCAGCGACAGGTCCAGCGCCGATCTCGGCGCGCATCGTCGTCAATGGCGTGGAAGGCATCTGTGATCCGCTCGGCGGCCTCTACCTGCCGGAGACCGGCACGCTCGTGGTCTCCGACCTGCATCTGGAGAAAGGCTCCGCCTTCGCCCGGCGCGGCATGTTGCTGCCGCCCTACGACACGCTTGCGACGCTACGCGTGCTTGAGGCGGCGATTGCCCGCCATGACCCGAAGCTTGTCGTCAGCCTTGGCGACAACTTCCATGACCGGGTCGGCTCGGCGGTCATGCCGGATGCCTTTCGGCACATGATCGCGGCCATGGCACATGGTCGCGAATGGGTCTGGATCAACGGCAACCATGACCCGGACGGCGCCTTTGGCCTGCCGGGTGCCTCTATGGACGAGCTGCGCCACGCCGGTCTCGTCTTCCGGCATGAGCCGAAACGCAGCGACGCGGCGGGCGAGGTTGCCGGCCACCTGCATCCGGCGGCAACGGTAGTGCGGCGTGAAAAGGCTGTGCGCCGCGCCTGCTTTGCTACAGACGGCATGCGCATGTTGATGCCGGCTTTCGGCGTCACCACCGGCGGGCTCGATCTCAGACACCGGGCAATGACCGGGCTTTTCGATCGCAGCAAGCTTGTCGCCCATATGCTCGGGCGCGACCGGATCTATTCGGTGCGGTTTGTCAACCTGATTGCCTGACAAGGGGCGCGGCAAACGACGATGTGCCGGTTTTCCGGCGACATCCGCTTCACCGATATCAGAAGGCGTTGAAGGTCAGCGTTGTCAGCGACCGGGAGATGCCGGGGACCGTGGCGATGTTGTCGTTGATGAACTTGCCGATGTCCTGACCTTCCTCGATGTAGATCTTGATGATCAGGTCATAGTCGCCGCTGGTCGAATACATCTCCGAAACGATTTCCTTGCGGTAGATCTCGTCAGCAACCTCGTAGGTCTTGCCGGGAGCGCACTGCAACTGGACAAATATCGGTTTCATCGAGCTTCCTCTTTTTTTTCGGCTTGTGGCGGCGCGCGCCGGCTACAGCTGCCTTAGGCACGTGCAGCAGCCTTTCCTTTAGCGCCGCGTCGCGAAAAAGGAAACGTCGGCACAGGCTGCCCAGTGACTATTCCTTGCGGAAGATGACGCTGGCGCCCCATCCGGTGATAACAGCAAGAAGGACGGCGACGAGGCCGTAGACAAGCGGTTGCTGATGCGCGGCTTGGGTGATGAGTTGTTCGACGCCGGTCTTGACCACGCGCAGCGGCAGTGCCTTGGCCGCAACGAAAACACCGTCGCGGAAGAGATAGGCGCGCACGACGTGCACGCCGTTCGGGACGTTGGCCGGCAGCCGCACGGACGCCTTGAACAGGCTGGAGCTGATGAACTGCACGCCGCCCGGATCGCGTTCATAGACGCCGCTCGTTTCGCGGATGCGGCGGAAGGCATTGCGGAACTCGCCGAGATTGCTGCCATCACCGACAAAGCCGAGCGGCACCAGCCGCATGTGATCGACGCCAATGCCCATGTTGCCCATCTCGCCCGGCGGGGCGATCGTCTCGATATCGCGCGTGCTCGACAGCGAGTAGGACTCAGGCACCAGTTCGAAGGTCATCGAACTGGTGTTGACCCAGATGCCGAAAACGCGCTCCTTCTTGCGCACCGTGGCATTGTCCTTGGGGCCTTCGAGGCTCACCACGATGTTGTATCTGCCCTGGGCAAGAAGGCCCTGGTCGAAGCCGTCGACCGCGCCAAAGATCGTCAGGTCCGCACCGCGGAAATCCGAGGTGATGGCGATCTCGTCGGTGGAGATGCCGATCTCCAGCTTCTCGGTGAAATCGGCGTTTTCGTCCTGCATCGCCGCCTGCGCGGGAACGGCAAGGGCGAAAGCCAGAAAAGCCAGAGCTGTGCGGGCGAAGCGGATCATCAGAAACCGAACCCCGCTGATACGACCGAATAGATGTCCTTCGGTGGAATGACGAGCTCGACCGCCAGACGAATGCCGACGGCAAGGACGAGCAGCGCAAGCAACGCTCGCAACTGCTCGCCGCGCAGCTTCTGCCCGACGCGCACGCCGTATTGGGCGCCAATGACGCCGGCGATCATAAGCACGAAGGCAAGCACGATATCGACGGTGTAGTTGGTCGAGGCCTGGACGATCACCGTATAGGCGGAGACGAAGATGATCTGGAACAGCGACGTGCCGACGACGACATTGGTCGGGATGCGCAGGAGATAGATCATCGCCGGCACCATGATGAAGCCGCCGCCGACACCCATGACCGAGGTCAGGATGCCGATGCAGAAGCCGAGGCCGACGACCGGAATGACGCTCAGATAGATCTTCGACTTCTTGAAGCGCATCTTCAAAGGCAGGCCGTGCACCCAGTTGTGCTGGCCGGGGCGACGCAAGGTCGTCTGCTGGTTCTTGGCCGCCTTGCGCATGGCGGCGATGCTCTCCCAGAGCATCAGGCCGCCGACGGTGCCAAGCAGCACGACGTAGAGCAGGGAAATGACGAGGTCGAGTTGACCGATGCGACGCAGCAGCGAAAACAGCCAGACACCGACCGTGGCGCCGGCAAGACCGCCGCATAAGAGCACTGTTCCGAGCTTGATGTCGATCGTGCCGCGGCGGAAATGCGTGATCGCGCCGGAGATCGACGAGGCCACCACCTGGTTGGCGCCGGTCGCCACCGCGACCACCGGCGGAATATTGTAGAAGATCAACAGCGGGGTGATGAGGAAGCCGCCACCGACGCCGAACATGCCCGAAAGAAAGCCGACGGCCGCACCCATACCGAGAATGATGAGTATATTCACCGACAACTCTGCGATGGGCAGATAGATCGTCACGCCGGGTCCTCGATATGCCAACGGCCCGCAAGGCGGGCAAACCTGTTAGAGTGGCAAGCAGTTCACCACGATTGAGGGATTATCTCGAAAAGCCGACACCCCTCCTTAAGGGCGAGGTGGCTTCCGTCATGCACTCCTGCAGCGCAGCACTTCCGCAAGGATCTGCCAAGGTCGCCGTTGGACCTCTGCTGCATCATTTCTTCCTTAGCCCGATTCCGATTAAGGAATTATGCAGCAGGCCCGACCTGTCAACCTTTTCAGCCACATGGCACACGGCTTCGCTACCTGCGAACCCGTGTCGCCCGGCTCTGCGGCTTTATTGCGGCGAGGACCGCACCCGCGGCAGGTCACGAGTTGCGCTTGAGCAGTTCCTTGACCAGCTGTTCGGTGATTTCGCCGGTCGGCTCCTGGCCGACCGACTTCTGGAATGCCTTGATGGCGGCCACGGTCTTCTTGCCCATCTGCCCGTCCGGCTTGCCGGCATCAAAACCGTTGTTGTTGAGGATCGCCTGGATGTTGCGGATCGCCTTCGACATATCGACGCTGGCGGTCTTGTTGGCCGGGCCGACCCAGGCATCCGGAACGTCAACCGTGTTGGCCTTGGCGTCGACCGGCATCACCTTCCAGGCCTCCGCCTTCTGCTTGGCGCTTTCGAGCTGCTCGGGCTTCATCGCCTTGGCAACCTCGTCGCGCTTGGCGGCAGCATCGGTGTCGCCTTCCTTGGCCGCGGCTGCAAACCACTTGTAGGATTCCGTCAGGTCCTGCGGCACGCCATTGCCACGGGCGTAGAGGACAGCGAGGTTGAACTGGCTGTCGCGAATGCCTAGCTCTGCCGCCTTGGCAAACCACTTCGTCGCCTTGGCAAAGTCCGGAGCGCCGTCACGACCACTCGCCAGCAGGACGGCGAGGTTGTGCATGGCGCTGGCATTGCCCTGACCGGCGGCGGCGAGATAGAGCGCCTTGGCCTTGGCGGCATCTCGCTCAACACCCGTGCCCTTCTCGTACATGGTTGCGAGGCGGTACTGCGCCGGAACAACGCCGGCATCCGCCGCACGCTGATACCACTTGGCGGCTTCGGCCATGTTTTCCTGGACGCCGCGTCCCTCGGTGAAGCGGGCACCAATCTCGTAAAAGGCCAGCGGATCGCCACCCTTGGCAGCCGTCACCAGCGCGACCGGGCCGAAGCCTTCCGGCAAGCCAATCTCGCTCGATGCGGCGGCGGGTGCCGGCGCGGTCGCCGCCGACGCATCCGCTACGGTGCTGGTCAAGGCGGCGCCATCGGCGGGAGCGTTGCCTGCCGGCGTCGGCTGGAACTCGCCAACCTGCGACACCGTTTTCGTTTCTGCGACCGGCGCGAGCATCGGCGCCTTATCCTCGACCGGCGTCGCGATCGTCGTTGTCGGCACGGCTGTCGCGGGCATCGCGACCGCGTTTTCCGTGACCGTTGCCGGCGTCGCAGCGGAACCGAGAGGAACCACGTCGGCAGGCCCGGAAGCCGCGACAGGCGTTTCTGCCGGCGCGACAGCCGCAGTCTGCGGCAGCTGGTCGTCGACAATCTTGCTGTCATGCCTTTCCGGAGCGGCCTGCTGCTCGATGATCGCTGCCGGCTCCGCCGGCACCGTCTCGTTGTTCTTCAGCATGTTGCTGACCAGCGGATAGGACATGATCGCCAAGAGCACGGCTCCGACTGCCATCAGGATCGGGCGGCGATGGCGGGCGAAGGCACCGCCGATGCCGCCGCTCTTGCCGCTTTCCCCGCCCTTGTTCAGGGTGTCGGCCTCTTCAACGGCAAGCTGGGCGGCACGGCGGGCGGCGGCAATGAAATCCGACTTGTCGCCGTCGGCAGGCTGAACGCCGGCCTTGCTCATCTGCCCGGCGCGCACACGCTCGAGGATCTTCTTGACATCGGGAACGCCAGAACCCGGCTCAAGCAGCTGGTTGGCCTCCTCCGGTGCAAGCATTTCGGACGGATCGATCGACGGCGCAGGCTCGACGAGCTGCCGCGGCTGATCGGGCGCCGGATGGGGGCGCTTGCCGGAAAAGCGCCGGGTCAGCCCGGCGAGCAGTCCCGTGCGGGCAGCCGCGGCCGGCGCACGTGTTTCTTCGACTTCGATGGTCGAGACCTGTTCTTCATCGGCAAGCGCCGTTACCGGCTCGGCAGCGGCCGTCATGGAATCCTGGTCTTCAGCCTGCAGGGCGCGAACGTTGCGTTGCAGGTCTTCGTAGCGGTCATCGAGATCGTTGCCACCGAAAGGATCATTGAAGTCCGGCTGGGCGGCCTTCGGCATCTGTGCGAGGTCGCGCACGATCGGCATCTCGGAGCGCGCTGCCATTGCCGGCTCGCGGTTTTCGATGCGCTCCAGCTTGTCGGCGATGTGCACGAGGGTCTCGTGCAGCGCCTCGAAGGTACGCGCCGTGCGCTCCTCGCTGGAACGGCTCAGGTCCTCGAGCGTTCTTAAGTCCTCGGCAAGGGCCGAGATCGCCGCAAGATCGCTGCCGGCTGCATGGCTCGGCGTGTTCTTTCCATAGGCTTCCATCACCGCTTCGGCCGCCTGACGGGCTGCCTCGACGATGTATTCGTCGCTGGTGGCGAAGTAATCCTCAAGCGCACTCATGCGGCTTTCGAACTCGGCAGGCATGGCATTGCTGCCGGAAGCACTGTCAACACGCGGCTGACTGACCAGCGTCGACAGATTGGCAATCTGCGCCTCGAGATTCTGCAGCGCTGCACGATCGTCGAACGGGGCGGAATAGGTTTCCTCCAAGCGCTGGGCGATACCGGCGAGCCGGTCTTCCAGGCGATCGAAACGAGGGTCGGTGGCCGGCGGTGCGCTGTGCGCGTCCAGGTCGTCGATGCGGCGCGCCAGATAGTCGAGGCGCTCGGCGAGCGCGTCGTTGACGCTACCTTGATCCAGCGCCTCGATCTTGCGGGAAATGTCCGACAGGTAATCGCCGAGATCCGACTGGGCGGTCCTGTTGCTGCGCTCCATCAGCAACGAAAGCTGATCGAGACGCTCCTCGAGCCGGGCAGCCGCCTTCTCGCTGGCGAGATCCTCGACCCGGGCAGTGAGGGCTTCGAGACGGGCGCCAAGGCCGCCATCGTTCGGGCGCGACAGGTTGTCGATCTGGCGCGAGAGATCGCCCAGCCGATTTTCAAGACGATTGACGAAGCCGCTGTCGAGACCGGGTGTGGTGCGGCTGTTGGCAGCGATCGCACGGCTGATTTCATCGAGCCGGCTGTCGAGGTCGGCAAATTGCGAGACGAAGCGGCGATCGTCGGGCTGGATCTGGCGGCCGAGCATCTCGATGGCTTCGGCGACGGCGATCAGCTTGTCTTCGAGCGCATCGACGGCGGAACTGCCTTTCAGGGTCCCGATCTGCGACTTGATCTCGTCGAGACGGTAGGCGAGCGCGACCAGTTCGTCGTCGCGGTTCTGATCAAACGCGATCAGCCGATCCTCGACGCCGTTCCAGCGGCTCTCCATGCGGCGCACGCTGTCTTCACGCGCCAGGCCGTCGATCATTGCGCGCAGTTCGTCGAAGTCACCACGCAGCGCATCGGCCTGGGCGGGCGACGCCTGGCGGCCCAGCTGCTGGATGCTGTCGGCAAGGCGCTGCATGTCGCCGCGCACGTCTTCTGCAAAGCTGTGGTCCTGCGCCTGGGCCTTGATGCCGCGAATTTCGGAGCGCAGGGAATTCATCTCGCGCGTCAGCCCGTCGGTAATGTCGCGCTTCAGATCCTGGCGCAGCCCGACCAGCGCTTCGGCGATGTCGTTGACTGAAGATGTCGGTCGCAACGGCTGGGCATGAAGCGACTGCGCGCGGGGCTCGCCGGCATAGCGCTCGGAGGCATGACGTTCGGCTGCGAGGCGTTCGGAGGCAAACCGATCCGGCTCGCGCTCAAAACGTTCCGGCTCACGCTGAGGCAAGCGGTCGCGAGGGGCTGGCCGTTCGCGCGTGGCGCTGAGGCTGCGCTGGCGCTGCATGATCTCGGCAACAGCGTCGCGCGTCGTTGAGGCGTCGCGGGTCTGCGGGCGTTCGCGCTCGGGCGGCCTTGGTGCTGCGTCGCGTGCCGCTCCGTTCATCAGGCCCTCAATGCGTGCCTCGAGCCCCTCGATGGTGCGGTTCAGGGCGTCGAGCGACGGCCGCTCGCCATAGGACTGACTGCCTGCACGCTGAGGATTTGATCGCGATCCATTCATTGTGTTCTTGCCCCTGTCGTCAGCCATCTCGAAAGACGTCACGGAAGAAAACAGCTTTCTTCACCCCTGTGGCGCTTCCGACGCGGGCAAAGCTACAAACGACACGACGCCAGGACTGGTTGCAGCTTCGACCATCTCAACACGCACCTTTCATGAAACGTGGTAAACAAGCAGTTAACCTGACCCGAATTTTTTAACGTTTTGGCAGGATAAAGCCGCCAACGATGGCATCGCGGGCCAATTCCCGCCTTCAAGCGAGCAGACGAAACTGCCCGCCGTGCAATTTTTGACGTTTACGCAAACGTCAAAATTTTGTAGCATCCCGCCAACGATGCGAGACCGCCTGGAGCATGCCGCCTTCACGTCGAATCACGGGAAGCGGAAAGATGCTGTAGAATCAAAATTCTAGGGCATCCTTCGTGCGTTCATCCGAACGCGCGGCACTCTGGAGCAGCGGCAGCGCATCCGGCATCCTGCAACCGGGTCGACGACGGAGATACGGCGGCCCGAAGCACCAAAAGGCGAGGAACGAATGCCCATCTACAAGGCCCCGGTCGACGATACCCTCTTCATCCTGAACGACGTGCTCGGCATCGAGCGCTACAACAACCTGCCCGGTTTTGCCGACGCGACGCCGGATATGATCGAAGCGATCGTCGGCGAGGCGGCCAAGCTTGCCGAAGAGGCTCTGTTCCCGGTCAATCTTTCCGGTGACCAGGAAGGCTGCAAGCGCCGCGACGACGGTTCGGTGAGCGTGCCGAAGGGCTTCAAGGAAGCGTTCGACCTTTACCGCGAAGGTGGCTGGCTTGGCCTTGCCGTGCCGGAGGAGTTCGGCGGCCAGGGCCTGCCCTATACGCTGCACACTGCCGTCGGCGAATACATGTCGTCCGCCAACATGGCGCTGACCATGTATCCGGGCCTCACCCAGGGCGCGATTGCCGCGATACTCGTTCACGGCACCGATGAGCAGAAACAGGCCTATCTGCCGAAGATGGTTGCCGGCACCTGGACCGGCACGATGAACCTGACCGAGCCGCATTGCGGCACCGACCTCGGCCTGCTGCGCACCAAGGCGGTACCGACCGGCAACGGCGCCTACAAGATTTCCGGCCAGAAGATCTTCATCTCCGCCGGCGAACACGACATGTCGGACAACATCATCCATCTGGTGCTCGCCCGTATCGAGGGTGCGCCGGAGGGCGTGAAGGGCATCTCGCTGTTCATCGTGCCGAAGTTCAAGCTGAATGCCGATGGCGAACCGGGCGAGCGCAACGGCGTTTCCTGCGGTGCCATCGAGCACAAGATGGGCATCCACGGCAATTCCACCTGCGTCATGAACTATGACGAGGCGGAAGGCTATCTTATCGGCACGGAGAACAAGGGCCTCAACGCCATGTTCGTGATGATGAACGAGGCACGCCTCGGCGTCGGCCTGCAGGGCCTGTCGATCGCCGAAATCGCCTACCAGAACGCCGCCAACTATGCCCGCGACCGCATCCAGGGCCGTTCGCTCTCCGGCCCGAAGGCACCGGACAAGAAGGCCGACCCGATCATCGTGCATCCGGACGTGCGCCGCACGCTGATGACGATCAAGGCGTTCAACGAAGCCGGCCGCGCCTTCACGCTGTGGACCGCGCTGAAGTCCGACATCGCGCATCGTTCCGACAATGAAGCTGACCGCCAGACCGCCGACGACATCCTCGGCCTGATGACGCCGATCCTGAAGGGTGTGCTGACCGACAAGGGTTTCGACCACGCCGTCATGGCGCAGCAGATGTTCGGCGGCCACGGCTACATCGAAGAACACGGCATGAGCCAGTATGTTCGCGATGCCCGCATCGCGATGATCTACGAAGGCGCCAACGGCATCCAGGCGCTCGATCTCGTCGGCCGCAAGCTGGGCCTCAACGGCGGCCGCGCCGTCATGGCGCTGTTCAAGGAAATCGGCGACTTCTGCGAGGAAAACCGCGGCGACGAGAAGCTCTCCGCCTACACCAAGGCGCTGAAGAAGGGCCTCAACGACCTGCAGGCCGCCACCATGTGGTTCATGCAGAACGCCATGGCCAAGCCCGACAATGCCGGTGCCGGCTCGACCGACTACATGCACCTCTTCGGCCTCGTCGTTCTCGGCTACATGTGGGCAAAGATCGCCAAGACCGCCGAGGAAAAACTTGCCTCTGGCGAAACGGCGCGCGCAGACTATCTGAAGAACAAGCTGATCACCGCGACCTTCTTCATGGAAAGGATCCTGCCGGAAACGGCCCTGCGCAAGGCCCGCATCGAAACCGGTGCCGACACGCTGATGGCGCTCGACGCGGCCGCGTTCTGAGCCGTTCGATTTCACAAGTGTTTGACGGGCAGCACCTGACGGTGCTGCCGAAAGGGAGATGAGACATGACGAAAGTCTTCGTTTACGACCACGTGCGCACGCCGCGCGGCCGTGGCAAGAAGGACGGATCGCTGCACGAGGTGCCGTCCGTTCGCCTTGCGGCCAAGATGCTGGAAGCGGTGCGTGACCGCAACGACCTCGATACGTCGACCGTTGACGACATCATCATGGGTTGCGTCGATCCGGTCATGGATGCCGGTTCGGTGATCCCGAAGGCCGCCGCCTTCGAGGCCGGCTATTCGACCCGCGCGCCGGGCATGCAGATCTCGCGCTTCTGCGCCTCCGGCCTCGACGCCATCAACTTCGGCGCGGCCAAGATCGCTCAAGGCGCTGACGATATCGTCATTGCCGGCGGCGTCGAATCGATGTCGCGCGTCGGCCTTGGCATGTCCGGCGGCTCCTGGTTCATGGACCCCTCGGTTAACCTGCCGGCCTTCTTCATGCCGCAGGGCGTTTCGGCCGACCTGATCGCCACCAAGTACGGTTTTAGCCGCGACGACGTCGATGCCTATGCGGTCGAAAGCCAGAAGCGCGCCGCGCGCGCCTGGGAAAAGGGCTACTTCAAGAACTCGGTCGTGCCGTTCAAGGACCAGAACGGCCTGACGATCCTCGACCATGACGAGCACATGCGTCCGGGCACCGACATGCAGGCGCTCGCCTCGCTCAACCCGTCGTTCCAGATGCCGGGCGAAATGGGCGGCTTTGAAGCCGTCGGTATCCAGGCGCATCCGGAGATCGAGAAGATCAACTACGTGCACCACGCCGGCAACTCGTCGGGCATTGTCGACGGCGCCGCAGCCGTGCTGCTCGGCTCCAAGGCCGGCGGCGAGAGCATGGGCCTGAAGCCGCGCGCCCGTATCCGCGCCTTCGCCAACATCGGCTCGGATCCGGCGTTGATGCTGACCGGCCCGGTCGACGTCACCGAGAAGCTGTTGAAGCGCGCCGACATGAAGCTGTCGGACATCGACCTCTTCGAACTCAACGAAGCCTTTGCCGCCGTCGTTCTGCGCTACATGCAGGCCTTCGACATCCCGCATGACAAGATCAACGTCAACGGCGGCGCGATCGCCATGGGCCATCCGCTCGGCGCAACCGGCGCGATGATCCTCGGCACCGTGCTCGACGAGCTGGAGCGCCGCGATCTCAACACCGCGCTGGTCACGCTCTGCATCGGCGCCGGCATGGGTACGGCCACGATCATCGAAAGGGTCTGACGATGGACGTGATGCGCCGCTCCCTTCTCGGACTGATGGGCCTGGGGCTGCTTGCAGCCGCCGGCTGCGTCTCCGACGAGGAGGAAGGCGGCAACAGCTTCACGCTCACCGGTGCGATCTCCAATGTCGCAAGCGGCCCGGTTCCGGCCGGCACCGTCACGATCCGGCTCGAAGAGCAGGGCGTGATGGATGTTGCCGCCAAGCTGATCGCTGAGACATCCATCGTCAGTGATGGCAAGGCCAACCGCGTACCCTTCGTGCTGCAGGTGCCGAAGCCTGAATTCGACAAGGCGGTCGATGCGGGCTTCACCATCCGCGTCGAGCGCGACGGGCGGCTGATCGCCACAAACACCAGCAAACAACGTTACAGCGGCGGATCGAACGTCTCGCTGCGCATCGAACCCATTCTCTACTGAGGGGGAGAACCATGACGAATTACACCAATTTCAAGATCGAGACCGACGCCGACGGCATCGCGCTCGTCACCTGGGACATGCCTGAGAAGTCGATGAACGTCTTCACCCAGGAGGTGATGGAGGAACTGAACGCCATCGTCGACCGGACGACGGCCGACGCTGCGGTCAAGGGCGTCGTCTTCACGTCCGGCAAATCGACCTTCTCCGGCGGCGCTGATCTGTCGATGATCAAGTCGATGTTCACCTTCCAGCAGGAAGAAAAGAAGAAGGATCCGGATAACGCCGCCCAGAAGCTGTTCGACCTCGTCGGCCGCATGACCGGGCTCTTCCGCAAGCTGGAAACCTCCGGCAAGCCCTGGGT
The DNA here is from genome assembly GCF_037026475.1 of Ensifer sp. MJa1. Taxonomy (NCBI): domain Bacteria; kingdom Pseudomonadati; phylum Pseudomonadota; class Alphaproteobacteria; order Hyphomicrobiales; family Rhizobiaceae; genus Ensifer; species Ensifer sp. MJa1. The sequence goes on from NZ_JAKUMO010000004.1 coordinate 315,395, forward strand.
CTCGGCGATCAACGGCACCTGCATGGGCGGCGCCTTCGAGCTCTCGCTCGCCTGCCACGGCCGCGTCGCCTCCAATTCGAAGTCGGTGAAGATCGCGCTGCCGGAAGTCAAGGTCGGCATCTTCCCGGGCGCCGGTGGCACCCAGCGCGTGCCGCGCCTCACCAACGCGCAGGACGCGCTGCAGATGATGACGACGGGTTCGTCGCTGACGTCGGCCCGCGCCAAGGCGCTCGGCCTCGTGCATGAAGTGGTCGACGCCGACAAGCTCGTCGATGCCGCCAAGGCGATGATCAAGAACGGCCTGAAGCCGGTCCAGCCCTGGGACGAAAAGGGCTACAAGGTTCCGGGCGGCGGCATTTGGACGCCGGCCTCGGCCCAGCTCTGGCCGGCCGCTTCCGGCATCCTGCGCCGCGAAACCTACGGCAACTATCCGGGTGCCGTCGCGATCCTGAAATGCGTCTATGAAGGCCTGCAGGTTCCGTTCGACACCGCGCTCAAGATCGAGCAGCGCTACTTCACTGAGATCCTTCAGACCACCGAAGCCTTCTCGATGATCCGCTCGCTGTTCGTCTCGATGCAGGAACTCGGCAAGGGTGCCCGCCGCCCGGCCGGCGTACCGAAGTCGGAGTTCAAGCATGTCGGCGTCGTCGGCGCCGGCTTCATGGGCGCCTCGATCGCCTATGTGACGGCTGCCGCCGGCATCGCCGTCACGCTGATCGACCGCGACATGGAAGCAGCCGAAAAGGGCAAGGCGCATTCGGAAGGCCTGGTCAAGGATTCGGTCGGCAAGGGCCGCCTGACCAAGGAAGAGGGCGAAGCGCTGCTTGCCCGCATCACGCCTTCGGCCGACTACAACGATCTGAAGAGCGCCGGCCTCGTCGTCGAAGCCGTGTTCGAAGATCGCCAGGTCAAGAAGGACGTGATCGAGAAGGTAGAAGCGGTTCTCGCCGAGGATGCGATCTTTGCCTCCAACACCTCGACGCTGCCTATCACCGGCCTTGCCAAGAACTCCAAGCGCCCCGGCCAGTTCATCGGCATCCACTTCTTCTCGCCGGTCGAGAAGATGATGCTGACCGAAGTGATCCTCGGCAAGGAGAGCGGCGACAAGGCGCTCGCAACAGCACTCGACTATGTCGCCGCGATCAAGAAGACGCCGATCGTCGTCAACGACACCCGCGGCTTCTACGTCAACCGCTGCGTCTTCCGCTACATCCACGAAGCCTATGACATGCTGATCGAAGGCGTGCCGCCGGCAATGATCGAGAATGCCGCCAAGATGGCCGGGATGCCGGTCGGCCCGCTGTCGCTCAACGACGAAGTGGCGATCGACCTCAGCCAGAAGATCCTGAAGGCCACCGTCGCCGACCTCGGCGAAAAGGCCGTCGATCCGAAGCACCTGGCGCTGATCAACAAGCTGGTCGACGAACTTGACCGCCGCGGCCGCAAGAACGGCAAGGGCTTCTACGAGTACCCGGCAAAGCCCGCCAAGAAGTACCTGTGGCCGGAGCTGAAGACGCTCTATCCGCAGAAGAACGCCGATACGATCGACGTCGAGGTATTGAAGCAGCGGTTCCTGGCAACGATCGCGCTCGAAGCTGCCCGCACCATGGAAGAGGGCATCGTCACCGACCCGCGTGAGGCCGATGTCGGCTCGATCCTCGGCTTCGGCTTTGCGCCTTACACCGGCGGCACGCTCTCCTACATCGACGGCTTGGGCGTAAAGGCCTTCGTCAAGATGTGCGACAAGCTTGCCAAGGACTATGGCGACCACTTCAAGCCGACGGCACTGCTCAAGGAAATGGCCGAGCGCGGCGAGACCTTCTACGGCCGCTTCGACCCCTATGGCGAGAAGAAGCAGGCGGCGTAACTTCCGCTGGATCGAATTGGAAACAGGCCCCGCACGGGCCTGTTTCCATTTTCGGGCCTTGGTTCGCGTGGGTCACTTGGGGGACCGCCCATCCAAGCGGCCATCAGACTGTTACGATTGCCATGCTAGACCTCTCGTGGTCGAGACCCCAACCGCAACGAAGCCATGACCAAAGTCCTTCTCCGCCCTGCCCTACCGGGCGACGAACCCTATCTGCGCTGGCTGGAAGAAGCCTGCATGCGCGATTATGCGGTGGCGCTGTGGGGCAGTTGGCGACCACGTCCGGCCAATGCGCTGATCCTCAGCGAGCATCGCATCATGGTTGCCGACGAGAAGGATGTCGGCTGCGTTTCCTTATTCCGGCGCGACGATCACCTCTGGGTCAACAAGCTCTATGTCGCGCCCGGCCACCAGAAACGCGGTTATGGCGCCGTGGTCCTCAAGCAGGTGATGGAGGAAGCCAGGGCGATCGGCCTGCCGCTCCGCCTCAGCGTGCTGACCACCAACCCGGCGGTCGCCTTCTACCGGCGCGAAGGGCTGCGCATCTACGCGGAAACCGTCGAACGACGCTACATGACTTCGGAAGCGCAAGCCGACAGCCACACGCCTCCTGGTTGACGCCCTCCTTTGCCGAGCGCATCCTTTCCGGGATCAGAGGGGGAACCGCCATGAGCGAGCCTGATCTCTATCTGCTTGGGCGCGCCGGGCCAGAGGAAGAGCGCCTGAAACGACAGATCGCCAATCTCGCGCCTGACTCCGACCAGCAGCTCGAAAGGATCGGCATCCGGCCGGGCGAACATGTCGTCGATTTCGGCTGCGGTCCCGGCGGCGTGCTGCATCTCCTTGGCAAACGGGTCGGACCGACAGGCTCGGTGCTCGGGATCGAGCGCGACCGGCATTTCGTCGCGCTTGCGCGCCGCTTCGTCGAGAGCCACGCGCTGCCCCAGGTGGAGGTGCGCGAGGGTGACGCCTATGCGACCGGGCTGCCGCGCCGCTCGTTCGACGGCGCCCACATGCGGCTGGTGCTCGTCAACGTGCCGCGGCCGGAACTGATCGTGCTGGAAATGGTGTCACTGGTGAAACCCGGCGGCTGGATCGCCAGTTTCGAGGCCGACTTTCTCGCCCATATCTGCGACCCGCCGCTTGCCGCCTGGGATCGGCTGCTTGCCGCCTATGTCGCCTATTCCGCCGCCAGAGGCATCGATCTCCACATCGGCCGCCGGGTGCATCGGCTGTTTCGCGATGCCGGGGTCGAGGACATTTCGGTCGATGCCGTCGAGCATGTCTACCCGCCCGGCCACGACCGCCGACCTATCCTCAGGGATTTCATCAACAATGTCCGCGGCGGGCTCGTCGGCGAAGGCTTCATCACCCAAGCTCAACTGGATGCCGATCTGGAAGCGCTCGACCGGCATCTTGCCGACCCGAACGTCCTCGTAACCTCACACCTGTTCTTCCGGCTGACAGGCCGCGTGCCCGAGGCGCTCGTCATCAGAGCATAGGCCGTACTTCCGTCCGGAACCGCTCTGTTTGCGCAACATCTACACAGGTGCGCCGGCGCGTCGATGAGCCAGGCGCTCGCCGACGATGATCAGTACACCGGCCGCGAAGATCAGCGCCGCACCGGCAAAAACGTTCATCGCCGGCACATCGCCCCAGATCAGAAAGCCAAGGCCGAACGCCCAGACAAGCGAGGTATATTCGAACGGTGCGATGACCGAGATCGGCGCACGACGCATGCCCTCGAACAAGGCGAATTGGCCCATGCCGGCGATGACGCCGGTGCCCGCCATCAGCGCGACATCGAAGAACGCTGGTGGTGTCCAGAAGAAGCCAACGGCAAGCCCGGTCATGGCGATGAAGAAGACGTTGGAGATGGTCATCTGCACCAGGGTCGTCTCCTGCAGCGCGGTTTTGCGCAGCATCACCGTACCGATCGCCCAGAAGACGGCGGCCATCAGCGCCAGTACCACCGGCAGCGATAGTTTCATGCCGGTGCCGAGCGGGTCACAGGCGACGAGCACGCCGACGAAACCGACGAAAACGGCAAACCAGCGGATCGGCGGCACGTCTTCCTTCAGCATCGGCACCGCGAGCAGCGTGACGATGATCGGCGCCGCATAATAGAGGGTCGTCATTTCGGCGAGGCCGAGGTCGCGCGCCGCGTTGAAATAGGAGAGCCAGGCGGCAAGCAGCAGCAGGTTGCGCACGAAAAGAGGCTTGACCACTGGCGACGCGATGGCGTCGCGCACCAGCTTGCCGCGGCCGATACCGAGGCAAAGCACGAGGATGGTGATGCTGCGGATAAACAGGATCTGCCACACGGAGTAGCCGACGACCAGCCATTTGACGGACGCATCCTGCAGCGAAAACAGGAAATAGGAAAACGTCGTCATGACGATGCCAGACAATACGGTCTTGTTCATGGAAGCCTCGATCGCGCCGGCAGATGAGCGGCGGCGCCGTCTGATAGCGCGGTCGCGCCAGGCAAGGAAGAGGCGTCGCAGCCGCAGGCTGTGGCGATTTCTTGGCATGGTCCCTTGATGGAGATCAAGAACCGGCTCTTGCGTGCCTGCTAGAAGGCAGCGATAACAACCTCGAAACCAGGTTCACAAACATGCAGCCGCTTGCCTTCGCCCTTGCCGCACTCGTCCTGCTCGCAACGCCGGGACCGACGAACACGCTGCTGTGGCTTTCCGGCGCTTCGGTCGGCCTGCGTCGCTCGCTGCCATTGCTCATCGGCGAACTCGGCGGCTATCTGGCCGTGATCATTCCCGCCGTGGCGTTGCTGGCACCCTTTCTCGCCGCTCACCCGCAGCTTGGCCTCGCGCTCAGGCTCGCCGCCGCCTGCTGGGTCCTCTATCTCGCCTATGCCCTCTGGACCACCGATGCTGCCGACAGTGAAGGTGCGGTTATTTCCGTTCGCCAGGTCTTCATCACGACGCTGCTCAATCCGAAAGCGCTGATCGTCGCTCTGGTGCTGCTGCCGCAAACGGGACTGGCCGCGGTTTCGCCTTGGATAGCCGGCTTTTCCATGCTCGTCGTCATCGCCGGATCGACCTGGATCAGCGCCGGTGCCGCACTGGTGCAAATGTCGAAGAGCTTGCCGGCTTCGCATCTGCCGCGCCGGATCGCGGCCGTCTGCCTCACCCTGTTTTCGGTCGGGATCGCTGGCAGCGCTATTGCGGCCATGCATTGAGATATCCCCGCAGACCGGAAACGGCCAACGGGGATCTGATCGTCTTGCGGGCAATGTCGCTGCGAGTCAGGCGGCCGCCGCCGTCTCACCAACCTCCTTTGCCAGCGCTCCGATCAACTCCTCCCAGCCTTGGCGCCGGTATTCGAGCTTGTCCAGGCCATCGAGAAAGGCGACCTGTTCGGTGAAGACGATGCGCGTGCCATCGCCGTCAGGCCGAATGTCGACCGTCGCCACCGAGGCGGATATCTTCCGATCGTTCTCGGTCATCGTATAGGCAGAGATGATCCTGATGTTCTCGACGATGTCGAGATAGACGGTGTCGTTGTAGTAGATCGTCTTGCCATCCTGGCTGAAACGCCCGCCCTCCCGGCCGCCGACACGGAAGTCGTGGCTGTATTCGGCGATCGGCCAGCCGTCCGCCTTGACGAACCAGCGCTCCTTGGCAGCGGGCACGGAGAAAGCACGAAACACCTGTTCCGGCGTCGCCTTGAAGCGGCGCTCGATGGTAAAGCTCGCATGTTCCACGGATCTGTTGGTCATTTTCCTCGTCTCCTCCGGCGCCGGAATGTTGGCGCCTCTCAAACTGAATCTATTTTACAACTGCTATAAAAATGAAAGCAGTTGCACGTTATCGCCACTGATGCGATAATGCAAGCGGTTTTAAAGAGGTGCCAATGAAGGACGAGATACGCTCGGGCTGCCCGATCAATCTTTCGCTGGAAGTGTTCGGCGACAAATGGAGCCTGCTGATCATTCGCGACATGATCTTCGGCGGCAAACGGCACTTTCGGGAACTGCTGCGGTCGCAGGAGGGCATATCGTCGAACATCCTGGCCGACCGGCTGAAGATGCTGGTCGAGCAAGGCATGCTGACCAAGGCCGACGACCCCACCCACAAGCAGAAGGCGATCTACAGCCTGACCGAGATGACGATCGCGCTGGTGCCGATCCTGGCCCAGCTTGGGGCCTGGGGGCGGCGCTACCTGCCGGTCAGCGAAGAGCTCAGCATCCGGGCAGAGCTGATGGAAAACGGTGGGCCGGAACTCTGGGACCGCTTCATGGACGAGTTGCGACGCGACCATCTTGGCAGTCCGCTCGACGGACCGCCGCGCGTTCGCGCGACATTGCAGGCGGCTTACGAAGAGGTTGTCGCCCGCAACCGCGCGACACGGGCAAACGGCTGATCGGCGAGACGCAGATCGCAGCAGCACGCCTGGGCAGCACCGGTCAAAGCCCGATCGCCGAAAGCATCACAAAGGTCGCGAACAGCACGAAATGCGTCATGCCCTCGATGGCGTTGGTCTGGCCGTCGTTGAGATTGATCGCGGCAACGATCAACGTAATCGCCACCATCACCGTCTGGACCGGCGACATCGCCATCAGGAACGGCTGGCCGGTATAGAGCGCAATCGCTTCCATAACCGGGACCGTCAGGATGACCGTCGAGAGCGAGGCGCCGAGCGCGATGTTGACGACCGCCTGCATGCGGTTGGCGAGCGCTGCGCGCATCGCCGTCATGATTTCCGGAGAGGCCGAGATTGCCGCGACCACGATGGCGGCAATCGCCGGCGGCGCCCCACTCCCCTTGAGACCGGACGTCAACAGTGTCGACATGGTTTCAGCCAGTACGCCGATCACCACGATACCGAAGACCAGGATCAGGATTGACGGCAGCACCGGCTGGCCCGGGGCGTCCTCTATCGAACTTCCCCCGCCCTTCGCCTTCGGATAGCTGTAGCTGAAGAAATAGCTGTGCGCGCCCACCTGCATGCGCAGGAACAGGGCATAGAGCGTGATCATCGCGCCGATGGTGAACACCGAATAGAAATGCCATTTCGCCGCCGGCACGAATTCCGGAACGACCATCGAGATCCCCATCGCCGTCAGGATCATCACGCTGTAGGTGCGGGCGGAATCGTCGTTATAAGGCTGCTCGCCGTGTTTCAGGCCGCCGAGCAGCGCCGCCAGCCCGATGATGCCATTGATGTCGAGCATCACGGCAGCGTAGATCGTGTCGCGCACCAGCGTCGGCGAGGTCTCGCTCGTCATCATGATCGCGAGCACGACGACCTCGACCAGGACCGCAGACAACGTCAGGATCATCGTGCCATAGGGATCGCCGACCTTGGATGCCAGCACCTCCGCATGGTGGGATACGCGCAGCGAGGCAAGCACGATCGCGGCAACGAGGCCCGCGGCACCGACGAGCGTTGCCAGACGACCCATTTCGAGAAGCTGATGCTCCAGCGCAAAGCCGGCAAATGCGGCAGCGACGGCGACGATCAGCAGACGTTCCGACCCCATGCGCGCCAGCAAGACCGCCTCTTCCGGTAAACTCTCCAGTCTCTTCGCGCGACTATAGGCTGAGCGACCCTCAAAGAAAATGGCCGGGGCTAATGACCGGAAAAGGACTATTTTCCTTCCAATTCTTTACCGCTCCCTGCCGTTTCGGTACTGTGATTCGCATTGAACCCAGCAAGCGGCCGGCTGTCCGGTCCGGATCCTTCGTCATGTTGTCTCACGGCACGATCTGGCACGCCATCGATGCATTGGCCGAGCGCCACCAGCTCTCGCCCTCGGGTCTTGCGCGCCGGGCCGGCCTCGACCCGACGTCCTTCAACAAATCCAAGCGTCATTCCGCCGACGGGCGCGAGCGCTGGCCCTCGACGGAATCCATCGCCAAGGTACTGGAAGCAACCGGCGCGACGATCGACCAGTTCGCGAGCCTGTTGCGCCCGGATCGCACGCCGGCAGACGCGGCCGAACAGGTGCCACCGGCAGCAGCGATCCCCTTGATCGGCTTTGCCCAGGCAGGTGCGGGCGGCTTCTTCGACGACGGCGGCTTTCCCGCCGGCCAGGGGTGGGACGTCATCGACTTTCCGAATGCGTCATCGCAGCAGCAGAGCGGCATCTACGCGCTCGAAGTTCAGGGCGACAGCATGCTGCCGCTCTATCGCGATGGCGATATCCTGATCGTCGATCCGGGCGCACAGGTCCGGCGCGGCGACCGGGTCGTCGTCAAGACGCGTGACGGCGAGGTCATGGCCAAGATCCTGACGCGCCAGACGCCGCAGATGATCGAACTCCTGTCCCTCAATCCCGAGCACCCGAACCGGAGCTTCGAAATCAGCCAGGTCGAATGGATCGCCCGGATCATCTGGGCCAGCCAATAGGATGCCACTCCCGATGCGGCAGCATTTCTACACCCTTGCCGGCGGCATCGCCGCGATCGCCCTTTTCACAGGCATCCTCTATGCGGGCGCGAGTGCCATCCGTGACCGCGAAAGCGCCGCAACGCCCGAACTGGTCCTGGAAACGCCGGACATGTCGGACCTCGAGTCGCTACCGGATACGCCCGAAGCCGGCAGCGACGTTCCATTGGACCTTGGCTCGCAAGGCGGTACCGCTGCCGGGACCGGTCCTGCTGATGGCAGCGGTCCGAGCGACAACGCCACGACAGAAACGACGGCCCGCACCATCGAGCCGCAGCAGTTCGGCCTGCCGGAGACGGTGACGAGCGCGCCGCTCGAACGGGTGGAGCCGCGCGCCCCCTTGTCGGAGACGGACAAGGAAGCCAAGGCTGCAGCAGGGCCGACGGTTCTCTATCGCCCCGTAGCGGTCGCCGCCGGCGTGCTCCAGTTCGACAAGCTCACACTGCAGATCGACGGAATCGAGCCTGAGCAGGCGGACAGGACCTGTGAAAGCGGCGGCAAGAGCTGGCCTTGCGGCGTTGTCGCGAGAACCGCCTTCCGCAACTTCCTGCGGGCTCGCGCGGTCAGCTGCGACATGCCGCAGGGCAATGCTGGCGCGTCAGCCACGGCGTCCTGCACCCTCGGCGGGCAAGATATTGCCACCTGGCTGGTCGACAATGGCTGGGCGAAGCCACTTGCCGGTTCGGCGCTTGAAAAGCGCGCCGACGCTGCACGCGAGGCAAAGCTTGGTTTTTATGGCGACGACCCACGCGATCTCAACCACAGGCCGATGACCTTCGACGATCCGACCTCGGGAACCGGGATGGACGGGCTGCAACCGGACTTGTAAGCAGCAGCAGCAATTCCCAGCTCTCAATCGTTCAGACCATCTCGTTCTCTTGAAACAATGAGATGATCCAACTCCTTGAAACTACGCAATCCCGGATGGAAAACCGTTTTACACTTTCCTGGAATTGCCTACCGCCGGAAGATCCCATGCTGCCAAGCCTCAGCCACCACGAAGCCCTCGTCTACGTCATGGTGATGATGTCGGCGGTCGACCGTGAGATGAGCGACGACGAATTTGCCCGCATCGGCCGGCTGGTGCAGTTCCTGCCCGTCTTCGACGGCTTTGACGAAGACAACCTCGTCCATATCGGCCACGAATGCTCCGCCCAGCTGGCAGCGCGGGAAGGATTGGACATCGTGCTCGAGATCGTACGCGAGGCACTGCCGGAGAAGTTTCACGAAACGGCCTATGCGCTCGCAGTCGAAATCGCCGCTGCAGACCAGCGCATCCGCAATGAGGAGATCCGCCTGCTGCAACTGCTTCGCGATCGCCTCGGCCTCGACAAGTTGACCTGCGCGGCGATCGAGCGCGGTGCGCTCGCGCGGTTCCGACGGTAGTCGCAACGGATCAGTAGATGCCGTTCGGGAAATAGCGCAGGTAGATTTCCTCGAGTCGGCCGCTGCGTGACAGCGCCAGAAGCGCGTGGTCGATTGCCTGCGTCAGGGCAGGTTCGGATTTGCGGTTCATGATCGTCAGGCCTTCGCCGAGGAAGCGCTGCGAGAAATAGGCGCCGTCGACGAGCGCGCAACAGCCGGCCGCCTCACTGCCCGAAATCCAGAACGAAAGCTGCATGCCATCGGAAAACACCGCCGGCACCTCGCCCTTCCTGAGCGCGGCCAACATGGCGTCACGATCCGGGAAGACCTTTGCCTCGATCTTCGGGAAGAAGGACTTGAACATCGCTTCGTGCGTCGTACCAGCGACGACGCCGACCGATTTTGCCTTGAGATCCTGTGGCCCTGAAACCGCGCCGGCTGCCTTGGCATTGATGGCGAAGCGAGCGGGGAGCCGCATGAAGGCGCGCGAAAAGCCGAAACGCTGGCGCAGTTCCGGGCCGACGGCGATGCCGGCAGCGACGGCTTCGCCCTGCCCCTGTTCCAGCGCCGGCAGCAGTTCGGCATAGGTCACCGCCTGGATCTGGCACTTGGCTTCGATCTCGAGTTCTCGGCAGATCTCGCGCACCAGGTCGACGTGAAACCCGGAAAGCTTGCCGGATTGGTCGATGAAGTTGAACGGCGGGAAGTCGACGGTCGTGAGGAAGCGCAGGCGTGCAAGGCCCGTGAGGTCAGGCTTGGCGATACGCTCGCGCGCGTCGAAGAGCGTGGGCAGATCCTTCGGCTGTGCCGCAAGCGGGGTTGCAATCAGCGACGCGCACAGGGCGAACAGGGCGAAAAATCTCATGGGAAACGGGCCGACGCCTATCAAATGTCAGCGGCTGCAAACCGCGGTCGATTCATGTGTCGCCAGACTAGCCGGATCGGCGACAACAGACCATAGCCCTTCGTCGGGCGAGATACGGAGCATTCCGTTCATGAAAAAATGGAGCGGGTGATCGGGATCGAACCGACGACATCAAGCTTGGGAAGCTGGCGTTCTACCACTGAACTACACCCGCGATACCCCCGAAATTTCCCGAACCGCGGCGATCTGTCAAGGACCCTTCGCGACATCGCCGCGAAGCTCCCGGGATTTCCGTCACTCGGCGCGGAAGTGCTTGGAGAGTTTCAGACCCTGCGCCTGGTAGTTGGAGCCGACGCCAAGGCCATAGAGGCCGTCGGGCCGCTCCAGCATATGTTCGTAGACAAGGCGCCCGACGATCTGACCGTGCTCGAGAATGAACGGTACCTCGTGGCTGCGCACCTCGAGCACCGCACGGCTGCCGCTGCCGCCGGCCGACGCATGGCCGAAGCCTGGATCGAAGAAGCCGGCGTAATGCACCCGGAACTCGCCGACCAGCGGATCGAAGGGGGTCATCTCGGCGGCAAAGAGCGGCGGAACATGCACTGCCTCGCGCGAAACGAGGATGTAGAACTCGTCCGGATCGAGGATCAACTCGTCGCGCCCACGGCTGTAGAGCGGCTCCCAGAAATCGAAGATCGCATGCTGCGCCTTCTTGTCGACGTCGATGACCGCCGTGTGATGCTTGCCGCGATAACCGATCAGGCCCTCGGGCCCGGTGCCCTTCAGGTCGATCGACAGCGCGATGCCGCCGCCGCTGACATTGGGCTTGTCGCTCGCCACCAGCACGTCGCTCTCGTGCAGAGCCAGCAGTTCCTGTTCCGACAGCAGCGACTGGCCCATGCGGAAGCGGATCTGCGACAGGCGCGAGCCGCGGCGCACGACGATCGGGAAGGTGCGCGGGCTGATTTCGAGATAGAGCGGACCACTGTAGCCGGCCGGGATCTTATCGAATTCCTGGGCGCGATCGGTGATGACGCGGGTGAAGATGTCGAGGCGGCCGGTCGAGCTCTTCGGATTGGCCGAGGCCGACATGCCCTCCGGCAGCGCCAGACTCTCCACCAGCGGCACGATGTAGACGCAGCCGGTTTCCAGAACCGCACCGTCGGTCAGGTCGACCACATGCAGCTTCAGCCGGTCGAGCTTGTCGGCGACGAGGTGCGACGGACCTGGCATGAAGCTCGCGCGGACGCGAAATGCCTTGGCGCCGAGGCGCAGATCGAGGCTTGCCGGCTGGATCTGATCGTCATCCAGCGGCCTCTCGCTCTTCAGGCGTCCCGTTTCGAACAGCGCGGCGATCGCGCGGTCGGCCAAAATCCCAGTGTTGCGGGCCATCGCAGTCCTCTTTTCAGTTGCGAGACAAAACCAAACTCCGGGAATTGACGCAAGCGCACCCTAGCAGTATTGAAGCTTTATCCCGTGGTGATTTGGCCGGTCGGCTTGCAGCCACGTTAAACAAGTAGCTAAAAAGGCCGGGTGTCAAACCGGCCCGTTTTCGCGGCCGGTTTTTTTGTTTTGAAAGTGACCGTCACATGAGCAAAAACTGGCGCCCCGCAACACAACTGGTCCACGGCGGTACCACCCGCTCCCAGCACGGCGAGACCTCCGAAGCGATCTTCCTCACCCAGGGCTTCGTCTACGACACGTCTGAGGCAGCCGAGGCGCGTTTCAAGGGCGAGACCGACGGCTTCATTTACGCCCGCTACGGCAGCCCGACCAACGACATGTTCGAAAAGCGCATGTGCATGCTGGAAGGCGCTGAAGACGCGCGCGCCACGGCATCGGGCATGGCCGCCGTTTCCGCCGCCATCCTTTGCCAGCTGAAGGCCGGCGATCATATCGTTGCCGCCCGCGCCCTCTTTGGTTCCTGCCGCTGGGTGGTCGAGACGCTGGCGCCGAAATACGGCATCGAGTGCACGCTGGTCGACGGACGCGATCTCGCCAACTGGGAAAAGGCGATCCAGAAGAACACCAAGGTCTTCTTCCTGGAAAGCCCGACCAACCCGACGCTCGAAGTCATCGACATTGCCGGTGTGGCCAAGCTCGCCAACCAGATCGGCGCCAAGGTCGTCGTCGACAACGTCTTTGCGACGCCGCTCTTCCAGAAGCCGCTGGAGCTTGGCGCCCATATCGTCGTCTATTCCGCCACCAAGCACATCGACGGCCAGGGCCGGTGCCTCGGTGGTGTCGTGCTGTCCGACAAGGAATGGATCAACGAGAACCTGCACGACTACTTCCGCCACACCGGCCCGGCGATGTCGCCGTTCAACGCCTGGACGCTTTTGAAGGGCATCGAGACCTTGCCGCTGCGCGTGCGTCAACAGACGGAAACCGCGCGCCGCGTCGCCGACTTCCTCGCCGAGCAGCCGCAGGTGGCCAAGGTCATCTATCCCGGCCGCAAGGATCACCCGCAGGCCGACATCATCGCCAAACAGATGACCGGCGGCTCCACCCTCGTCGCCTTTGAACTCAAGGGCGGCAAGGACGCAGCCTTCGCGCTGCAAAACGCGCTGGAGATCGTCCGCATCTCCAACAATCTTGGCGACAGCAAGAGCCTGATCACCCATCCGGCAACGACCACGCACAAGAACCTGACCGACGAGGCTCGCGAGGAGCTCGGCATCTCGGCCGGTACCGTGCGCTTCTCCGCCGGCATCGAGGACAGCGAGGATGTCGTCGAGGATTTCGCCCGCGCGCTCAAGGCCGTCAAAGCCTGACACGAACGAATACGGCCGCCGCGACCGGCGGCGGCCGCCAATCGCTTCTCGCGATCACAAAATCAGGCCCCAATCACATAGAATCCAAAGGGATCGGGGCCGATCGAAACCCGATCGGGCTACTGAAAGGCGTTGCCCCAGAATGGGTTCGCACAATCTTGCCGTTATTCTTGACGAAACCATCTTGCTGTAGAATACCCTGAAAGACCTGAAGCAAGGTGTTGCCCATGTATCGCGCTTTGACCCGCGACATAGAAGTTACGGTGGAGCCGTACTATCTCGAAGAGCAGTCGGATCCCGACGACGGCCGCTATGTCTGGGGCTACCGCATCGTTATCTCCAATCATTCCGACGCGGCCGTCAGGCTGATGACCCGCTACTGGCACATTACCGACGAGAACGGGCAGGTCGACGAGGTCAGCGGCCCCGGCGTCATCGGCGAACAGCCGCTGCTCAATCCCGGTGATACCTACGAATATTCCTCCGGCTGCCCGCTGGACACGCCGTCGGGCGTGATGTTCGGCCACTACAGCATGGAAGCGGAGGGCGGCGAGACCTTCAACGTCGCCATTCCGGCCTTCTCGCTCGATTCACCCGGGCTGGTGCGCACGCTGAACTAGGGCACCTGACGACAGATGCGAGCAGGCATTCGTTCGCAGAGTACGCCAATCCAAATGAAAACGGGACGCGCGCGGATGACCGCCCACGTCCCGTTTTTGCTGTTGTGTGACCTATAGGTACCCTGGTCCCGGACCGACCGGATCCCGACCAAGGGCCCTTTGCTGCGGACGCACTTCGCTCGCTTCGAACCGATAGGTCGTCGAGCAGAACTCGCAGGTGACCTTGACCTCACCATCGTCGATGGTGCTCTCGAGGTCAGCCGCGTCGAGATTGGCGAGCACCGACTGCAGCTTCTCGCGCGAGCAGCTGCAGCGATCATAGACCGCCTGCGGCTCGTAAACGCGCACGCCGCGCTCGTGGAACAGGCGGTAAAGCAGCCGCTCGGTTCCAACCATCGGGTCGGTCAGTTCGTCCGTGTCGATCGTCTCGACCATCACCTTGGCTTCCGCCCAGAGATCATCGTCTTCGAAGACGTTTTCGCCACTGTCGCCGTCGCCGCCCGAAAGATCGGGCTGACGCATGCGCTCCGGTGCTTCCGGCAGAAACTGCGCGACCATGCCGCCGGCGCGCCAGCGATGCCGCGGCTTGCCGCTTTCGTCACGATCGAGCAGTTCGGCAACGCCGAGCCTGACCTTGGTCGGGATCTGTTCCGACTGGCGGAAGTAGACGCCGGCAATTTCCTCGAGCGTCGCCCCGTCAAGCGCGACGATGCCCTGATAGCGCTGGGTGTGCGCGCCCTGGTCAATGGTGAAGGCCAGAACGCCCTTGCCGAGCAGCTCGTGCGAGCGGGTACGCCCGTCCTTTTCGGCAACTGCCAAAGCGTCCACATCGTAGCGGGCATAGGCGCGCACCCGGTCCGGCGTCGCGAAATCCGCAACGACCAGGTCGACCGGGCCGTCGCCCTGCGTCTGGACGATCAGCTTGCCTTCGAATTTCAGCGACGTGCCGAGCAGGACCGTAAGCACGACGGTCTCGGCAACGAGACGCGCGACCGGAAGCGGATAGTTGTGGCGCTCCAGGATTGCGTCCAGCATCGGGCCAAGCTGCACTGCGCGGCCACGCACGTCGAGGCCTTCCACCTGGAACGGCACGACGTGATCGTCACCGGCGAAGTCGAATTCACCAAGCCCTGGCGTCATGTCACTCATGTCTTGCTCCTTGCTCAGCCAACCAGATTGCGCCCGGAACAGTCCTGTCCCCCCGGTGCAACATGCCCGCTGTCTCAATTGATCCCGCGATGAACGGATTGTCCACCGGGCATGCGCCGTTCGCCGCAGCAACGTGCATCGCCCAGACGGTTTGCGCCTCACTGCCCTGGCAGGAGCGCCCGTATGCCGCCTAAATCGTGTCGCATGCCGGCAATGTCAATAGTGACCGGCGCCGCGTGCCGGCGCATTGCGCCGTCGGCACGCGCCAACGCTCCAGACACCGAAGCCTTCCGCCGCTCTCGGGGTCACGCCGGCAGACGGATCAGACGAGGCCCATGCACCAGGCAATGATCGACTTTTGCGCATGCAGCCGGTTCTCGGCCTCGTCGAAGACCACCGACTGCGGCCCGTCGATCACCTCGTCGGTGACCTCCTCGCCACGATGCGCCGGCAGGCAGTGCATGAACAGGGCGTCCGACGCCGCGTGCTTCATCAGCGCTTCGTTCACCTGGTAGGGCTGGAAGACGTTGTGGCCGCGGGCGCGGTGTTCCTGGTTCATCGAAACCCAGGTGTCCGTCACCACGCAATGGGCGTTGGCAACGGCCTGCTCAGCCTCGTGGCACAACAGGATCTCGCCGCCGTTGTTGCGCGCCCAGTTGAGGATCTTGTCCTGCGGCTCGGAGCCGAGCGGCACGGCCATGTTCATGCGGTAGCCGAAGCGCGCGGAGCCCTCGATCAGCGAATGCAGCACGTTGTTGCCGTCGCCGGTCCAGGCGATCGTCTTGCCCTTCACCGGCCCGCGGTGTTCCTCGAAGGTCATGATGTCGGCCATGATCTGGCAGGGGTGGGTGTCGTCGGTCAGGCCGTTGATGACCGGAACCGTCGCGTGTTCGGCCAGCTCCAGCAGGCGACGATGATCCGTGGTGCGGATCATGATGGCGTCGACATAACGCGACAGGACCTTGGCGGTGTCGCCGATGGTTTCGGCGCGGCCGAGCTGCATTTCGGTTCCGGACAGAAACAACGTCTCGCCGCCGAGCTGGCGCATGCCGACATCGAAGGAAACGCGCGTCCGCGTAGACGGCTTTTCGAAGATCATCGCCAGCATCTTGCCGACAAGCGGCTTCTCGGCAGTTCCGGCCTTGGTCGCTGCCTTTCGGACGCGTGCATCGTCGATGATCGTCCTAAGGTCGGCGGCCGTCATGGCCGAAAGATCGAGAAAATGTCTGGTGCCTGCCATCGTACTCGGTTCCTGTCTCAAATAATCGATACTTGGCGTGCCGCGCTCCCGGCGGAACACCAAGGACATTCTAACACTTTGGAGCTGTCTTGAGCCCTCGTCACTAGGCCGCTGCGTTGCCGCTGGCCTTCCTGACCGCCTCAGCGGCACGTTCGATGCGCGCTAGGCCCTCGCGTGCCTCCTCCGCCGTTACCGTCAGGGGCGGCAGCAGACGCAGGACATTGTCGCCCGCCGGCACGGCCAGAAGCTTCTCGGCACGGATTTCCTTCAAGAGATCGGCCGAAGAGCCCTTCACCTTGATCCCCAGCATCAGGCCGTCGCCGCGGATGTCCTCGATGACATCGGGATAGCGGTCCTTCAGCGACGCAAGACCCTGGCGGAAGACGAGCGCGACGTCACGCACATGGGTCAGAAACCCGTCTGCGAGAATGACGTCGAGTACGGCGTTGCCGACGGCCATCGCCAGCGGATTACCGCCGTATGTCGAGCCATGCGTGCCAGCCACCATGCCAGACGCTGCCTCCTCCGTCGCCAGGCAGGCACCGAACGGGAAACCGCCGCCGATACCCTTGGCAACGGCCATGATATCCGGACGAATGTCCGACCATTCATGGCCAAACAGCTTGCCGGTGCGGCCGACACCGGTCTGGACCTCATCGAGGATCAAGAGCAGGCCGAACTCGTCGCAGAGCGCGCGCAGTTCCTGCATGAACTCCTTGGTGGCCGGACGAATGCCGCCCTCGCCCTGGATCGGTTCGATCAATATCGCTGCCGTCTCCTCGGTGATCGCGTTCTTGACCGCAGCGATATCGCCGAACGGAACCTGGTAGAAGCCCGGTGCCTTCGGCCCGAAGCCCTCGATGTACTTCTGCTGGCCGCCAGCGGCAATGGTTGCGATCGTGCGCCCGTGGAAAGCGCCTTCGAAGGTGATGACGTGGAACTTCTCCGGATGGCCCTTGGCGAAGTGGTAACGCCGCGCCGTCTTGATCGCGCACTCCAGCGCCTCTGCGCCGGAATTGGTGAAGAAGACCTTGTCGGCAAACGTCACCGCCGTCAGCCGACGGCCGAGGCTTTCTTGGCCGGGAATTTCATAGAGATTGGACAGGTGCCAGACTTTGTCGGCCTGCGCCTTCAGCGCCTCGACGAGGTGCGGGTGGGAATGGCCGAGCGAATTCACGGCGACGCCGGCACCAAAATCGAGGTAGCGCGAACCATCCTCGGCAATCAGCCAAACGCCCTCTCCTCGCTCGAAACGCAACGGCGCGCGCATGTAGGTATCGTAAAGCGGCGTGGTTGCAGTCATGCGAGGCTCTCCTTCACTCAAGATCGACATCGAACACACGGCTCATGCGGCCCGATAAAAATCAAAAATGCCGCCTTTCGGCGGCGCAGGCACTATTCCTATTTCGCGCTGCAATGTCAACAAAACCAAGCCTTGCAGCGCAAGGTCGAGACCCGTTTGTCGGCGCCCGAAAAATTGCTGGAGTGGGCTTGCAAAAATGCAACGCCAACCAAGCAAGTTGGGGAAAACCACGAAATCGATTCGGCGCGATTCCCGGGACTCTTGCCACGGAGTCCGGCGGTCAGTACGTTAACATTCAATTACTAGACGCATGCGGCGGACCTAGTCACCAAAAGAGTTATCGCGTTTGCAACCCCGGGGGTCAGCCGGGGTGCGGTGAGGGATTCTGCCATCCCTAACGCTGAGAACGGAGAGTGCAGAGATGAACTGGACTGACGAGCGGGTGGAGAAACTGAAGAAGCTTTGGTCGGAGGGCCTGAGCGCAAGCCAGATCGCGGCGCAGCTTGGCGGCGTCAGCCGCAACGCCGTCATCGGCAAGGTCCACCGCCTGAGCCTGCCCGGCCGCGCCAAGGCCGGCGGCAGCACCACCGCCGCAGCCCGTCCTAAGCGCCCGACCTCGGCGCCGCGCGCTCCGAACTACGCCGCTCGCGTTGCGGCCCGCCCGGTTGCCCGGCCTGCCGGCGCTGTCGTCCTCAAGGAAGAGATCGAAGTCGATCTCGTTGCCGAGCAGGATTTCAGCACACGCGCCGACGTTGTCGTTCCGATGTCGCGCCGCCTCGAGCTGACCCAGCTCACCGAGCGCACCTGCAAGTGGCCGATCGGCGACCCGCTGAAGGAAGAGTTCCATTTCTGCGGCAACGACTCGCCGGAATCCTCGCCCTATTGCAGCTTCCACGCAAGGCTTGCCTATCAGCCTTCGGCCGAGCGCCGCCGGATGCGCTGAGCGCTCGGACAAAACCAAAAGAAAAGGGGCCGATCGGCCCCTTCAGACTGCTGACAAACCCCTGGCGAGAGCTGGGGGTTTGTGATTCAGTGGGCCATGTTGAAGAAACCCGGCC